>NZ_JBEXSJ010000001.1:0-438895 GCF_040613535.1 Kribbella sp. NPDC006257 | reverse complement strand
GGTTCTGGTGAGCTACTGGATGAACCGCCTGCAAGCACTGGACTCAACGGACGAGCACCTGGTCACACTGAATCCCAACGGCTGGGTCGACCCGGCTTCCGTCGTACGGCGGATGGACTACTCGCACCCGGTCTTCACCAGGGAGTCAGTAGAAGCAGCGCCCGTACTACGGAACGCCGGTGGCCCACGTCTCGCGTTCGCCGGTGCCCACCTCGGGTGGGGTTTCCACGAAGACGGCTGTCGCTCTGGTGTCGAGGCAGCCGCCAAGCTGGGCGGTACCTGGTGAACCTCCCTCTGCTCCCGGCAGTCGTTCCAGGCCGCGTCTCTCATACCCGACGGGTTCCGCTGCGCCACCGGTTCGCCTACCGCACGTACCAGTGGCTGGTAGATGTCGACGACCTCCCGCGTCACGGCGTACTGGCGTCCTTCTCCCCCGCCGACCACCTGGGCTCCGCGGACTGCACTCTCCGCGACAACGTGGCTGCCTTCACTGCCATGCATGGCGTGGTGCTCGAACCGGACGATCGCGTAGTGATGCTGGCGAACGCACGCAGCCTCGGCTATGTGTTCGACCCGCTCAGTGTCTTCTGGTGCTTCACCTCGACCGGCGAGCTTCGCTGCGTCGTACTGGAGATCCACAGCACCTACGGCGAGCGGCACGCACAACTGGCCCGACCAGACACCACCGGAAGGTTCCAGCTAGACAAGGAGTTCTACGTCTCGCCGTTCTTCACAATGCACGGCCGGTACGACGTACTGCTGCGCCTGGACGACCAGCGCGTCGCAGTAGCTATCGACCTGACACAAGCAGAGCACCGGGTGTTCTCTGCAGCGTTCAGTGGACGGCCGCGGCCGGCGCGGACGATGGCGGTTGTTGCCGCGGCACTGCGGACGCCACTGGTGACCTACCAGGTCTGGGCGTTGATCCGTCTGCACGGCATCCGGCTCTGGTTGCGTCGCCTGCCGGTGATCCCGCGACCGCCGCACATTCCTCCGAAGGGAGTCTGATGAGCACACTGCACCTGGTTGCCGCCGATCGTTGGCCGGCCATCGCCCGTACGCCGAACAGCCCCACGCGGGCCGCGGTCGCCCGCCGGATCCTGCGTCGCGCGGTCCGGCAGCTGCCGATCACCGTCGTGCTGCCGGACGGCACCCGGCTCGGCCTGGGTGGACCGGTGATGGAGATAGTCTCCGACGCGTTCTTCCACCGGATCGGCGCGGATCTCAAGATCGGCTTCGGCGAGGCGTACATGGCCGGCGATTGGCGCGCCGGCCGGCGTACCGATCTCGCGGACCTGCTGACCGTCTTCGCGAGCCGGCTCACCGATCTCGTTCCGCCCGCGCTGCAGCGGTTCCGGAAGTTGATCGAACCGCGGCTCGCGGAACAGAACGACAAGGCCGGCGCGCGGCAGAACATCGCACGCCACTACGACCTGTCGAATGAGCTGTTCGCCGCGTTCCTCGATCCGACGATGAGCTACTCCGCCGCCTGGTTCGATCAGGTGGACGATCTGGAGACGGCCCAGGTGCGCAAGATCGACGGCATCCTGGACCTGGCCGGCGTACGGGCCGGTTCGCGCGTACTGGAGATCGGCACCGGGTGGGGGCAGCTGGCGATCCAGGCCGCCCGGCGAGGTGCGACGGTCACCTCGATCACGCTGTCGGCCGAGCAACGCGATTTGGCTCGCAAGCGGATCGCGGAAGCTGGGGTCGACGCGACTGTCGAGCTGCGCGACTACCGGGAGGTCGAGGGGCAGTACGACGCGATCATCAGCGTCGAGATGATCGAAGCGGTCGGCGAGCGGTACTGGCCGACGTACTTCGCGACGGTCGACCGGCTACTCGCACCCGGCGGACGGTTCGGTCTGCAGTCGATCACCATGCCGCACGACCGGCTGCTGGCGACCCGTCATGCGCAGAGCTGGATCCACAAGTACATCTTCCCCGGCGGGCTGATTCCCTCGCTGACCGCGATCGAGCAGATCGCTTCGGCCGCGGGTGGGCTCGCTGTCGAGACGAGGCGGGAGCTCGGTGCTGACTACGCGCGCACGCTGCGGTTGTGGCGGGAGCGGTTCGTCGCGCAGACACCGGTGGTCGCGAACCTGGGCTTCGACGCCGTCTTCCGGCGGATGTGGGAGTTCTACCTGGCGTACTCCGAGGCAGGCTTCCGGGCGGGCTACCTCGGCGTCTCCCAACTGGCTCTGACCAGGAGCACCTCATGAACCTCGCCGGGCGGAGAGTGTGGATCATCGGCGCCTCCACGGGGATCGGCGCGGCGCTGGCCAGAGAACTCGTCGGCCGGGACGTCGCGGTGGCCATCTCCGCCCGGCGGGCAGACACGTTGCGAGCTGTCGCCGGCGACCGGATGGCTGCCGTACCGCTCGACATCACCGAGCCCGATCAGGTGCCGCACGCCTTGGACCAAGTGGTGAAGGAACTGGGCGGGCTCGACATCGTCGTCCTGAGTGCCGGCTACTGGCAGCAGATGGGCGCCGACTTCGACGTCCAGTCGTTCCAGCGGCACCTGGCGGTGAACCTCGGCGGCTTCGCGAACTGCCTCGGCCTGGTGATCCCCTACTTCCGCGAGCAGGGCGCCGGGATGATCGTCGGGATCTCCTCGGTCGCCGGCTATCGCGGGCTGCCCGGCGCGGAGGCTTACGGTGCCACCAAGGCCGCGCAGATCAACCTGCTGGAGACTCTCCGGGTCCGGCTTCGTCCCGACGGGATCGACGTACTGACCGTCTGCCCGGGCTTCGTCGAGACCGAGATGACCTCGCAGAACACCTTCCCGATGCCCTTTATGATCTCGGCCGAGGCGGCGGCACGAGCGATCGCGGACGGCATGGCGAAGCAATCCGCGCGGATCGTCTTCCCGTGGCAGATGGCAGTGCTGATGAAGGTGGCGAAGCTCGTGCCGGATCGGCTTTGGGCGTTGGCTCTCACGCCTCGGTCTTGAGCTGTCCGAATCCGGTCGCGGGTGTTGCCTTCTCCGACGAGGGTACGTACGGTCCTGCGGGATTCTGCCGACTTCTGCTGAGGAGCCTGCCCGATGGCTGACCTGACCGACGACGGCTGGACACCCGGTGGACCGCTGGCGGTGAGCAAGCTCACTGTCGAGTACGCCGAGCAGCCGCTGGGCACCGACGTCGCCCGGCCGCGGCTGGCGTGGATCGCGACTGCCCCGGGATTCGGGGCGACCCAGTCGGCGTACCAGGTGGTGGTTGCTTCCACTCCGGAACTGGCCGCTGCCGGGACTGGGGAGGTGTGGGACTCCGGGCAGGTCGCGTCCTCCGCAGTACAGGTTGCGTACGACGGGCCTGCGCTCGCTGCGCGGACCAGGTACCACTGGGCTGTGCGGTTGTGGGATGGGCTCGACAGAGCTGGACAGTGGAGCCGGCCTGGCTGGTTTGAGACCGGGGTGCTGGATGAGGGCTTCGGGGCTGCGCAGTGGATCGGTGCTGGGACGGAGGCTGCTCCCCTGCTTCGCCGGGGCTTCACTGTCGATCACCCGGTTGCTAGTGCTCGGCTCTACGTGAGCGGGCTCGCCTATGCAGAGCTCCGGTTGAACGGGCAGCGCGTGGGCGACGCAGTACTCGATCCTGGTTTTACTGACTACGACGAGACCGTGCTGTATGTGACGCATGACATCACTGAGCTCCTGCAGACCGGGGAGAACGTCGTCGGTGCAGAGCTCGGCCGTGGGTTCTACGGGATGACCACGCCGAACGTGTGGCGCTGGCACCAAGCTCCGTGGACGGGTGATCCCAGGTTGATCGCGCGGTTGGTCATCACGCATACAGATGGCACAGAGACTGAGCTGGTCTCCGACGAGTCGTGGCGGGTTACTAGCGGCCCGACCTTGTCGGATTCCTTGTACGCCGGCGAGACGTACGACGCACGTCTCGCGCTACCCGGCTGGGATGCACCTGGTTTCGACGACTCTGGCTGGGTCGATGCTGTAGTGCTTGCTGCTCCTCGTGGTCGCTTGAAGGCGCAGGAGCACGAGCCGATCCGGGTTGTCGAAGAGGTGGCTCCGGTGGCGATCACTGCGCCGCGGGACGGCGTACAGGTCTTTGACTTCGGCCGGACTACTGCCGGTTGGGCAAGGCTTCGGGTGACTGCCGCTGCCGGGACGAAGATCAGGCTGCTGTACGGCGAGACGCTGCTGCCGGACGGACTCGTGTCTGCTGTGAACCAGCACGTGGAAGGCAGTCGATTCCAATGCGACGAATACATTGCCTCTGGCAACGGTGTTGAGGAGTGGGAACCGCGCTTCTCGTATAAAGGTTTCCGCTATGTGGAGGTCGAAGGCGCTGAGGTCTCGCTGACACTCAAGGTCATCCACTCCGATGTCCGGTCGGTCAGCCGGTTCGCCGCGAGTGCGCCGTTGTACGAGCGGATCGAGCAGGCGATGCGACGGACCGTGCTGAACAACCTGCACGGCATCCCGACCGACACCCCCGCCTTCGAGAAGAACGGGTGGACCGGTGACGCGCAGGTCGGTGCACCGACGATGGCCGGTCAGCTCGACCTGGCCCGGTTCTTCACCAAATGGCTCGGCGATCTTCGCGACAGTCAGCACGACGACGGGCAACTCCCGGTGATCGTGCCGAGCGGTGGCTGGGGTTTCGAGGAGCTTTCCCCGGCGACCGAGTGGTCGACGGTCTACCCGTTCATCCTGCGCGAGATGCACCGCTGGTACGGCGACGAGCGGGTGCTGGCTCAGCATTGGGATTCCGTACTGCGGTATGTCGACTGGGAGCTCGCCCGGCTCGACGACGGGTTGTCGCTGAGTGTCCTCGGCGACTGGCTCCCACCGGGCTACCCCGGCGGACCGCCACCGGAGGACGGCCGGCTCACCGGTACGGCGTACCTCTACCGTGCCTTGCTCGCGACCGCGGAGATCGGCGAGATCCTTGGGCGCGACGAGGTTTCCAGGTTGCGGAAGTCGGCTTCCGAACTGGCTGACGCTTTCAACCGGGAGTTCTTGGATAGGGCGGCCGGGGTGTATCGGACGGCGAAGGATCCGGAGTACCGGCAGACGTCGAACGCGGTGCCGCTGGCCTTCGCGCTGGTGCCTGCGGACCAGGTTGAGCGAGTGGTAGCAGGCCTCGTCGCCGATGTGGCCGAGCGCGGGTTCCACTTGAACACGGGCTGCCTGGGCGTGGGGGTGCTCCTGCCCGTGCTTACGGCGTACGGGCATGCGGATGTGGCGGCGAAGATCGCGTTGCAGCGGACCTATCCGAGCTGGGGCTACTGGCTCGACGAGGGTGCGGACACGATGTGGGAGATGTGGGAGGCGGATACCCGGTCGCGCAACCACTACTTCCAGGGGACCGTCGTGCAGTGGCTGCTGGAGAACGTGGCCGGCCTGCGGAACGTTTCTGATGGGTGGAAGAAGATTCTCGTTCGGCCGGATGCCACGGCCGAGGTCGATTCGGCGTCGCTGCGGATGGACACGGTGCGCGGGCGGGTCGCGGTGACGTGGCGCCGGATCGGGCGGGTCTTCCACCTCGAGGTGCAGGTGCCGGTGGGCTCGACCGCGACGATCCACGTGCCGTCCGCCGGCGAGGTCACCGCAGTACCGGCCCCGTACGCCGGAGACGCGTCGTTCGACGACGGTTACGCCGTCTACACCGTCGGCTCGGGCCACTGGTCCTTCACCAGCCGGACCTCGTGAGCTTGTCGTTCGCTAGCCGGACTTGGTGAAGATCAGGTCGCGGCAGGGGCGGCCTTCGACCTGGGCGCGGGCCTCGAACTTGGTGACGGGGCGCCACTCAGGACGAGGGGCCCAGTCGGCGTACTGGTTGGTGAGCAGCGGTTCCGCAGTACAGATCTCCAGCATGCGGTCCGCGTAGTCCGCCCAGTCAGTTGCCAGATGCAACGTTCCGCCGGGCGCGAGCCGCGACGCGACCAGCCGGACGAACGGAGCCGTGACGAGGCGCCGCTTGTGGTGCCGCTTCTTCGGCCACGGATCCGGGAAGTAGATCCGCACGCCGTGCAGCGACTCGGCCGCGAGGTGGTCGCGGAGGAAGTCGAGCGCGTCGCCCTTGAGCAGGCGCACGTTCTCCAGATCGTACTTCTCCATCCACAACATCAGCTGCCCGAGCCCCGCCGGATAAACCTCCGCGGCCAGGTGATTCACCTCAGGACTCGCCACCGCGAGCTGAGCAGTCGCGTCCCCCATCCCGGTGCCGATCTCCAGCACCGTCGGAGCCACCCGCCCGAACCACTCGCCGAGATCGACCACCCCGTCGATCTCCTCCAGCCGCCGCCCGACCCCGTCCCAGTTGGTCCGCCAGACCCGCTCCTGCCCCGCCGTCATCCGAACACTCCGCCGGACATGGCTGAACACCCCCGCCTGCCGAACCAAATCCACCGTCTCCACCCCACCACCTTAATTCCGCGCCCCACCACGACCGAATCGCCCGCCACCCCACCAACCCGCTCACCGCGGCCACCCCCTCGGCACCACCCTCTGACTCCCCCCGCCGGCGCTGCCTCGACTCCGCGCCGCGGGGGCAACGGCTCCGACCCACTCTGTGCCCCGTCTGACCGTCCGCCGGGCGCGCGGATGGTCAGGCGGGGCACAAAGTCGCCCCGTCGGCGCCCGCTAGAGGTCAGTCGCCCCAGAAGAGGTGGTCTACGGTGTTGCGGGCTCGGCGGGTGGTGCGGAGGTAGTCGTCGGAGAAGCGGGACGTTTCGCCGGGCGGGTAGCCGCAGATCTGGGCGACCGCGGCGAGATCGCGGGGGTTGCGTGGGAGCGAGTCGTCGGGGCGAGCGCGGACGAGCATGATCGCGTTGCGGATCCGGGTCGCCATCCGCCAGGCCGTGGCCAGTACGTCGGCGTCGCGCGACTGCACCAGCTCCGCCTCGACGGCTGCCCGCAATGCCCCGAGTGTCCGGGTCGTCCGCAGCCCGGGAACGCGATGCGCCTCCCGCATCTGCAGCAACTGCACGGTCCACTCGATATCCGCGAGCCCACCGCGCCCCAGTTTGGTGTGCGTCGCCGGATCGGCCCCGCGCGGCAGCCGCTCGGCATCGACCCGCGCCTTGATCCGGCGGATCTCCATCACATCGCGTTCCCGGATCCCGTTCTCGGGATAGCGCAACGGATCGATCAGCGCCCGGAACGCCTCGCACAACTCCGAGTCGCCACACAGCGGATCCGCCCGCAGCAAGGCCTGCGCTTCCCACACGGCCGACCAGCGCGCGTAGTACGACTGGTACGACGCCAGCGTGCGCACCAACGGCCCCTGCCGACCCTCCGGCCGCAGATCCGCGTCGACCGCGACCGCCGGATCGGCGCCCGGCAAGGCGAGCAGCCGGCGCAACTCGGTGGCGACCTGCGTCGCGAAGTCCGTCGCCGCCTTCTCAGTTGCCCCCGGCAACGGATCGTGGACGAACATCACGTCGGCATCGCTGCCGTAGCTGAGTTCGTGGCCGCCGAACCGGCCCATCGCGACGATCGCCATCCGGGTCGGCTCCTCGGCGCCCTTGGCGATCGTCCGGCGCGCAACCTCGAGCGCCGCGGTCAAGGTCGCGACCGAGATCGTGGTCAGCGCCTCTCCCACCACCTCGACGTCGACGAGTCCGGAGAGATCGGCCGCTGCGACCCGGAACAACTCCCGCCGTCGTACGGCGCGGATCGCGGCCACCGCCGCCTCGGCCCCGTCCTTGCGACGACCCGCCGCCGACATCTCGGTCAGCAGCGCCTCGGGCGTCCGGGGCGTCAACTCGCGCTCGTCGGCCAGCATCGCCGTCGCTTCGGGAGCCCGCTGGAGCAGATCCACGGCGTACCGGCCACTCGCCAGCAAATGCGCGAGTCGCTCGGCCGAGGCGCCTTCGTCGCGGAGCTGACGCAGGTACCACGGCGTCGAGCCGAGCGCGTCCGAGATGGTCCGGAACGCGAGCAACCCGGCATCGGGACCGGGTGATTCGGCGAACCATCCGAGCATCGCCGGCAGCAAGGCGCGCTGGATCGACGAACGCCGCGAAACGCCCTCGGACAGCGCCTCGATGTGCCGGAGCGCGGACGCAGGATCGTCGTACCCGAGAGCAGTCAGCCGCTGCTTCGCCGCCTCCGGGGTGAGCCGCACCTCGCCGCCCGGGATCCGCGCCACCGCCGAAAGCAGCGGCCGGTAGAACAGCTTCTCGTGCAATCGCCGTACTTCGAGGCCGTGCTTCTTCCACGCCGCGGTGAGGTCCGCGACCGGATTCTTGGTGAACCCCAACGATCGACCGAGGCGGCGCAGATCGTCGTCATCGTCCGGGACCTGATGCGTCCGCCTGAGGCGATACAGCTGGATCCTGTGCTCCATCGATCGCAGGAATCGGTAGGCGTCCGCGAGCACCGCGCCGTCGGTGCGCCCGACGTATCCCGAGTTGGTGAGCTGCTCCAGCGCGATCAACGTGGTCCCGCTGCGCACCTTTTCATCGCTTCTGCCGTGCACCAATTGAAGGAGCTGTACGGCGAACTCGACATCCCGCAGACCACCAGGGCCGAGCTTGAGTTGGCGGTCCGCGTCGGCGGCCGGGATGTGGTCGACCACGCGGCGGCGCATCGCCTGGACGTCGTCGACGAAGCCGTCCCGGTCCGCGGCCGACCAGACCAGCTCGCCGGTCTTCTCGGCGTACGCGCGGCCGAGTTCGGCATCGCCGGCGATCGGGCGGGCCTTGAGCAACGCCTGGAATTCCCAGGTTTTCGCCCAGCGTCCGTAGTACGCGAGGTGGCTGTCGAGGGTGCGGACGAGGGGGCCGGATTTTCCCTCCGGGCGGAGGGCTGCGTCGACCGGCCAGAGGGTGCCTTCGGCGGTGTGCGCGGAGCAGATGCGCATGGCGGCCGAGGCGAGTTGGGTCGCTGTTTTGAGGGCCGGGGCCTCCGGTTCGCCCTCCAGTGGCTCGGCGACGAACAGGACGTCCACATCGCTGACGTAGTTGAGTTCCCGGCCGCCACATTTGCCCATGGCAACGATTGCCAGGCGGCAGTCGGCGGCACCGGGATGCGCTTTGAAGAAGTCGTTTCTGGCGATGTGCAGTGCGGTTTGCAGTGCTCCGCCTGCGAGATCGGCCAGTACTGCGGCGGTCTCGTCGACCAGCAATCCCTCGGCGAGGTCGCGGGCCGCCAATCTCAGCAGAAGGCGCCGGTACTCGACCCGTAGCGCGTCCATCGGATTCTCCGCGTCCACCGCCGTCGCCAGGCACGCAGCCACGTCGTCGGGTGTCGGTCGCGCCGCGGCGAGGGCGGGATCGGCCAGGTCGTACCAGTGCCGCGGGTGCACACTCAGATGCCTGCCGAGCGCTTCGCTGGCACCCAGTACGGCGGTCAGCCGGCGCCGGAAGTCGGCATCCAGATCCAGGGTCCGCGCGAACGCGCCGAGATCGAACCCGTTCTGCTGGAGCGCCTCGGCCATCCCGAGCAATCCGGTCAGCGCGAGATCGGGATCAGCCGACTCCGCGAGCGATGCGACGACCTGCTCGCTGCCCATCCGGTGGTGCGGGTCCAGGGCATCGAGTTGATCCAGCAACACCGAAGCCCGGTGCGAATCCGCGAACCCGGCTCGCGCCAGCCGCCCCTCACCCGAAACCCTCCGAACCTCAGCCACACCTGTCAGGCTATCTAGTGCGGTCGATGGACTCGTGGTGCACCGGCTGGTCGGCTTCGGAAATGACCAGTGTCTCGAGCAGATCCTGGAGGGCTTGAACCTCGCGGCGCAGGGCGGTGCGGCCTGCGCGGGTGATCTTCGCCCAGGTCCGAGGCCGGCGGCCGTCGATCACCTTGTCGACCTGGACGTACCCGGCCGACGCCAACGCCTCCAGATGCTTGCCGAGGTTGCCGTCCGTCACGCCGAGGGTGTTCTTCAGATGCCCGAAGTCGGCCCTGGCGACACCGGCCAGCACAGTCAGGATCCCGAGCCGGACGCGCTGGTGCACGTCGTCGTCGAGCCGGTGGATCGGATGCTCGCTCATCGCCTGACCTCCCGTGGGCTCCTCAGGCCTGCCCGGCACAGCGGGGAACTCTGCAGGACAGAGTACCAACGCAGTACGGCGTACCGCCGAGAGCACGCCCACAGCAACCGTTTCCTTCCCGACTCCCTGGTGGGGGGGCACGGCTTTATGGCTTGGAGCTTGAGGCTTGGACAGGAAGTGGTGGGTCGGGACATGTCAATTTCCTGTTCGAACCCACCGGATCCTGTTCAAGGTTGCCAGGCGGGACGGAGATCTCGGGTGACGCACGGTGATATTGCGGGGTGATTGCGGTCAACACACGGAGTGGTCTGGCATATTCGGGCTGTAGTCGGCATGATGGCTGGCTATGGTCATGATGACGGGGTCGCTCGCTGTTCGGGGCACGGTGGTCTGGTTGACGCCCCGGCAGGGTGGGCGAGTGTCCGGGCCGCCCGAGCCGGACTACGACTACGACTACACCGCAACCGCTTACCTACCACCGCGCTCACCCGAGGACGGCCAGGCAGGCATCGCCTTACGCCGCTTCGCCCCAGGCGCCTGGCGTACGCCGGCCGAAGGCATCCTCGTGCCGGCCAAGGGCAACCGCGCCCAACAAGTGGTCCCCGGCGGAATCGTGGTCATCACCGAAGGCGTGCGCCCAGTCGGCCTCCTGACGGTCGAAGAAGTCCACGCCCTGGCCCCCGACGGCACCGCCGTAGTCGAGCCCAAGCTCGACCTCCCCGGCCTCACCACCGTCGCCCCACTCCCCGACGTGGACTCCCCCTACCGCCACTCCACCGCCGCCGCCCGCTGGTCCACCCCAGACCACGCCGCCAGCTGAACCACCCCGCGCCCAACTCACCCCGCGCGCCTCCGAGCTCCCCTTGCGTCCGGAGCCCGACCAAGCCCCGGACGCAAGGGTCTTGCACCTGTGGATAACTTCACGCTCGAACCGCACTCCGCCGATAAACTCAGCAAGGAAGAGCAGGGGGCGCGGACTGCGGCTAGAAAGTTGCTATGGGGTTGGCGGGGGTGCCGGAGGTGCCGGCTAGGCGGAGGGGGGCTAGGGATAGTTGGAAGTCCCACTGGTTGAGGGCGGCGGCTGTCGTGGCGCACGCTTCTAGGTCGCAGTTGTCTAAGAGCCAGAGGCCCATGGCTACGAGGCTTACGGCGTGGACTGGCATCAGGATGTTGTCGTAGCCGGAGGGTTGGACATCCTGGGGAGTGTCGGCGCCGATGAGGGCGACTTCGCGTTCCTGGAGCCACGGTAGGCAGGAGGCGTGCCAGCCGGCCTGGGTGATGCCGCCGGACGGGCCCGACGCGTGGCGGGCGCGGCCGTAGCCGGTTCGCAGGAGTACGGCGTCGCCGGATCGCACCTGGACGCCCTGGCGACGTTCGGCTTCCTCGAGGTCCTCAGGGAACACACCGTCGCCCGGCTCGAGCCATGGCACGTCGCGAACCGCGGCGACGTCCAGGAGGACGCCGCGGGTGACGATCCCGTTCGCGGCTGCCGTCACGGCTGCCCACGCCGATCCTGTGGCGGGATCGACCAACGAGTGCGACCGGCCGTTGTACATCTTGCCGTCCCAGAAGAGATGGCAGGGCGAGTCGAGGTGGGTGATCGTGTTGCCGTGGAAGAAGATGCCGAGGCGCTCGTTGGAGAAGCCCCAGCGCCGGTCGTTGTGGAAGAGCTCCGGCATGTGCTCAGCACCCGGCATGTCGGCCGCGCATGGGCACGACGTCGTCGATCGCTCCATCTCCTCCGGTACGGCGATCTCCCAGGCGCACGACACGCTCCGGCCGTGGCGGACAGCTCGTGCTGCCGCCAGCCGGACGTCGTCGGTGATGTGGTTCAGCGTGCCGAGTTCGTCGTCATCGCCCCAGCGTCCCCAGTTCGAGAGCGTGTCGAAGTAGCCGAGCACCTCGTCCTGTGCGGGCATCGATCTTGCCACCGTCGACTCCTCTGCTCACGTCGTCCGCAACACCGCACGCAGCGTATCGACCAGACGGATCAAAGCACCGACGGCAGCCGACTCAGCCCGAACGACCTGCAGGGAGCAGCTTGCGCAGGTCACCCGGCGCGCACCGCACAAGCAGCAGCTCGCTGCAGGTTGGACGGATCAGAGCACGGGTAGCAGTTTGTTGAGTTCGAAGGGGGTGACCTGGCGGCGGTAGTCCTGCCACTCGGCGCGCTTGTTGCGTAGGAAGAAGTCGAAGACGTGCTCGCCGAGTGTCTCGGCAACGAGCTCGCTCTCCTCCATCGCCTGGATGGCTTCGGCGAGGCTGCTCGGCAGCGGCTTGATCCCGAGCGCCTTCCGCTCGCGCGGCGTCAGCGACCAGACGTCGTCCTCCGCCTCGCGAGGCAGCTCGTACCCTTCCTCGATCCCCTTCAGCCCAGCCGCGAGCATTAACGCGAACGCCAGGTAAGGGTTCGCCGCCGAATCCAGCGACCGGAACTCGACCCGCGAGGACTGCCCCTTGTGCGGCTTGTACATCGGCACCCGCACCAGCGCGGACCGGTTGTTGTGGCCCCAAGAGATGAACGAAGGCGCCTCATCACCAACAGCGAGCCGCTTGTAAGAGTTCACCCACTGGTTGGTCACAGCGGTGATCTCACCCGCGTGATGCAGCAGCCCGGCGATGAACGCCCGCCCGGTCTTCGACAGCTGGTACTGCGCCCCGCCCTCGAAGAACGCATTCCGGTCGCCCTCGAAGAGCGACATATGCGTGTGCATCCCGGACCCGGGCTGGTCCGACAGCGGCTTCGGCATGAAGGACGCGTAGATGCCCTGCGACAGCGCGACCTCCTTCACCACCACCCGGAAGGTCATGATGTTGTCTGCGGTCGACAGCGCGTCGGCGTACCGCAGGTCGATCTCCTGCTGACCCGGCCCGCCTTCGTGGTGGCTGAACTCCACCGAGATGCCCATCGACTCGAGCATGGTGATCGCCTCGCGGCGGAAGTCGTTGCCGATCCCCTGTGGCGTGTGGTCGAAGTACCCGGATGAGTCGACCGGTTCCGGATACGTCCCCGGCGCGCCGGTGAGCGACTTGAACAGGTAGAACTCGATCTCCGGGTGCGTGTAGAAGGTGAACCCGAGGTCGGCCGCCTTCGACAGCGTTCGCTTCAGCACGTGCCGCGGGTCGGCGAACGACGCGGACCCGTCCGGCATGTTGATGTCGCAGAACATCCGCGCGGTGCCCATCGTCTCGCCGCGCCACGGCAGGATCTGGAACGTCGACGGATCCGGTTTGGCCAGCATGTCCGCCTCGGTCACCCGGGCGAATCCCTCGATCGCCGAGCCGTCGAACCCGATCCCCTCGGCGAACGCGCCCTCCAGCTCGGCCGGCGCCACCGCCACCGACTTGAGGAACCCGAGCACATCGGTGAACCAGAGCCGGACGAACCGTACGTCGCGCTCCTCGAGCGCGCGCAGCACGAACTCCTGCTGCTTGTCCATCGGCGAGTCCACCTCTCTCAGTTCGAACACTTGTTTTCGGAGCCTCACACAGTCTGCCCCGGCCTTGTTAAGCAGACGTTACGTGTTGGCGCCGACAACGCGCGCACGCGACCCCGGCGTACGGTGGATCCGTGCCCGACACACCGATCCTGATCTTCGACGGCGACTGCGCATTCTGTACGACGAGCGCCCGGTGGCTGGAGCGCACGCTCGGCTCGCGGGCACCGGTGGAGCCGTGGCAGTTCACCGACCTCACGGCGTACGGGACGACCGCCGAGCGGGCGCAGTACGAGGTGCTCTGGGTGGCTGCCGACGGGCGGATCCACGGCGGGGCGCAGGCGTTCGCGCGCTGGCTGATCGACTCGGGCGGGGTCTACAAAACAGTGGGCACGCTGATCACGCTGCCGCCGGTGCGCTGGATCGCGGCCGGTGTCTACCGGCTGATCGCGAACAACCGCAACCGGATGCCCGGCGGTACGCCGGCGTGCGCCCTCCCCCGGTCAGCACCACCGCCTCGGCCCTGAATCCAGGCCAGGACCGGCTCCAGCGCTCAATGTTCACGCTACCGGTGGAGGTCGTGACCGAGACATGCCGAGTTCGTCACCTGCTCGCGACCCGGAGGGCCTAAGTTTCTCCCGTGCAGACGATCTTCCAGGCCGCCCTGATCGTGGCTGCTGTGCTCTGCGCCAGTGACCTGCTGCTCAGCACCGCGCGGTTCGTCCGCTCGGTCCAGGCGCGCCGCCCGGCCGAACTCGACGTCCTCGGCCGTCGCTGGCTGCCGATCCCGGAACTCGGCTTCGGCATGTTCGCGTTCTGCTGCCCCGGTCTCGTCACGCTCGGCCTGACGCACGAGAACCGGGCGCTGCCGACCATGCAGATCCTGCTGGCGGCGCTGATCTTCGGGTACGCCGGTGCGGTGCTGTCCCGCGTCGTCCGTACGCCGGGCCCGGGCGGCCGCCGGTTCCGGTTACGCGCCGGCCTGCTCCTTGGCCTGCCCGCGATCTTCGGCCTCGTCTTCGGCCTCTCCGGCGTCGCCAGCTGAGGCTGCGCCACTGCCTGCCGGTACTGCGGCGCGCCGCCGACGCCACCAGGGCACGATCCGCTCCAACGGGGCGAAGGCGAGCCAGCAGACCACCGTCGGCAGGAAGTGGATCAGCAAGATCGCCGTGTTCGCCGCGTGGAACCCGAGGAAGAACAGCGCCCCGAGCAACTGCCAGCGCCCCTTCAGCCACAGGATCGCCGGCGACAGGAACTCGCCGATGATCCCCACCCACTGCATCACATGCAGCATCCACGGGTGATGCAGCAACCACTCCCCGACCGGATGCGGCCGGCGCACGATCGCCCAGGTCAGGATCGCGCTGTTCGGCCAGGCCAGCGTCCACCCGGCACCGCGAAGCTTGGCGATCGACGAGAGGAAGTACGTGCAGATCACCGAGATCTGCACACACCGGATCGCCCATCCCGCGGCTTCGGATTTGGTCTGATCCGCGTACGGGTTGCCAGCCTTGGTGCGCGCGACGGTCGGGAGAACCCAGAGCGCGACCGTCAGCGCGAGGTGGTCGTGGTCGACCTTGCCGTCGCTCATCCCGATCAGCACCCACCAGGTGAAGGCTGGTGCGACCACCCAGCCGGCGATCCGGGGGAACCGGTTGGTGGCTCCGATCAGGCAGGCGGCGATCAATACGTAGTACAGGGCCGTCGTGTTCGCGACCGATGGGGTCGGCAGGTGGAACAGGCGTTCGAGGAGGAGTGGTTTGTACAGGTCGGGGTGCTCGCCCTTGAGTCGCGTGTCGCGGACGAACGCGTGCATGTCGAGGATGACGAACAAGTACAGGATCGTCCGCAGCCAGGCGATCCGGGCGAGCGCGATCGGTGCCGTGAACCAGTTCGCGACGGTCTTCATCGGCGCACCTGCCAGGTCGCCAGTACTTCGGACGCCGGCGGTCCCTCGACGCGTCCCTTCACCAGCGTGGTGGTGTCGCGGATCAGTTCGAGCTTCACGTACTTCGGTTTGCCGGGGTGCTTCTTCGCCCAGCCGTCCGCGACCGCCTGCAGCTTCGAGGGATCCGCGACGATCTCGCCGGTCCGCGCCTCGATCTCGGCCCGGGCGACACCGGCACCCTCGATGTTCAGCGGTACGTCGACCGTCGTACCGGCGTCCGTCTGCGCGCTGATCCGGGTGTAGGTGATCGACGCGTCGTCGGCCACGCTGCCGGCGTACTGCGACATCGGCCCGAACGGCCAGGCGTCGTCACTGGCCCGCACCGAACCGTTGATCAGCAGGCCGATCCCGGCCAGCGCGACCAGCACCCGGACCACCTTGCCGGTCGTGCCCAGCCGTACGTCCCCCGTACGCTCACCGCTAACCTTCACGCCGGTCATTACACACCAACCGGGTCTCACTCCCGCCGCCGGTTGGCCGACTATGCCTTCGCGGTGACTGGTTTGTCGTAGGTGATCCGGCGAATGAGCGTTTCGAAGGGGCCGCGGTAGCCGGCTCGGCGCATCCGGTCTGCGATGAGGACGGTCAGGAGCCAGGTTGCTGTGGCGAGCAGGGCGGTCGCTGTGATGGAGAGGTTATCGGCGAGACCTGCCAAATAGGGGGTGAAGGCAACGGTCCAGACGACGGACTGGGTCAGGTAGCAGGTGAGGGAGCGTTGGCCTGTTGCGGCGATCGCGGTGGTGATTCGGCCGGGGCGATCCTTGAGTTTGATCGCGATCAGGGCGATGAGTGCGGCGTACCCGAATCCGCCGAGTGTTCCGGTGGCGTCGTGCAAGGGGCCGAAGAGGTCTGCTCGGGGTTGGCTGGTGAGGCCGGCGATCCAGAGTGAGACCGGGAGGGCGCCGGCGACGGCGGCTGTGATGCCGATCGCGGCTGTTGTCTGGAGGAGGCGCTTGTATTGCTCGGGGCGTTCGAGGACGCGGCGCCGGCCGGCCCAGATACCGATGAGGAACGGGCAGGCGAAGCCGATCGGGCCCAGTAATGCGATGAAGGGCTGGACCGGGATTCTTGCTTGGAGACCGTCGAGGAAGTTAGGCGGGAGCATGGAGATGTCAGGTGGGTCTGCGCTGACTGCCATCGAGCCGTCGTTCGGTAATGCGGTGAGCAGGAAGAGGAAGAATGCGGCGAGAAGGATCCAGCGGTCCTTCCAGCGGAGTGTCCAGACGCCGATGAACAGCAGTACGCCGTACGCGCCGAGGATGTCGCCGATGTAGAACAGCATCGCGTCGATGAATCCAAGGACCACGAGAACGAGACTGCGCCGCCAGAGCAACCACCTGACCGATCGCCAGGCGACCCCTTGCTCACTCTGCCGAGCAGCGATCCGCGCCACGCCGTACCCGAACAACACCCCGAACATCGGAAACGCCCGCCCATCGACAAACGTGGAAATCCCGCCGGCAACCACGCGATCCAGCTGCGACCCGTCCGTCGGGAAACCACCGCGGATTGTCGGTCCCTGGATGAAGTAGTGCGAGTTCGCCAAGGCGATGAACAACAACATGAACCCCCGCGCCAAATCCGGCGCCAACGCCCTCTCACCCAGCCCTGTGGGCCCACCTGTCGTAGTCACCCTGACAGTCAATCGGCGCAGGTGGCTCTGCGGATATCAGCAAAAGTACTCACCTGAACAACGAAGGTATAGCCGGTACGCCGAACGCCCAGCTCCCCTAGAACCAGACACACCCAGATCCGACCTCCCCCGCGAAGCAGCACCTGGCGGGCGGTCTCCGCAACACCCCTAACCACCTCGCCCCCGCGAGCACAACCCGACCGGCATCCACCCCAAAGGGCTCACCTGGCGGGCGGGTGTCCGCAACACCCCGACCACCTCAAGCCTGCGAGGACGAGCCGACCGGCATCCACCCTGAAAGGTTCACCTGGTGGGCGGTCTCCGCTGCGGGATTGTGCTAGTCGAGCCGGCGGGTATCAAGGGCGCCTTCGGCGTCCCTGCGGGATCTTCGACCCTTGACACCCACCGTCTCGACCAGGGAAGTACGCAGCTACGCGAATCCCGCCAGACGTGTGAGCCCGAGGGGTGTTGATTGCCCAGGCCGGTCGGGTGCTGGCTGCGTCGTCGGGGCCGTCGCGTCGCGGGTGAGGGACCGTGCTGTCGATCGGCAGAATCATGCCGCCGCACGGCGTGGCCGCCTGCATTGGCGCGTATCCGCGACCGAGTGCCTACCGGACGGAGAGCACACTCGGTGAACCGACCTCACCCTCGAAGGTCGAGCCGACCAGCCCGCCGATCGACCCCAGCCGCACCGCCCGATCGCCTCCGCTCACACCGGCAGGACGGACTGCGCACCGAGGAGCTGATTCGCAGAGCGAAACGGTCGCCGAGCCCCTCAACCTGGCCAACCCGTGACCGTCCGACACCACCAGAGCCAGCGAAGAGGCGGCATCGCTCCCCGTGTCGGGGTTCACCCCCTGCTATGGGAGGGGGCTAAGCACCACAAGAAGAGCGGAGCACCCGGATTGGACGGAACCCGGCCGAGTTCGGCTGCTGGGCAGCTGCGGCCGGCCCGGTGACGGTGGCGACCAGCGCCCGGGGCGGGCCGGAGCGGACTTGGGGTAGTCGCCCCGGCGGCGAGGTGTTCCCGCTGTCGTTCTGCGGAGTATTGAGCCCGGTTGGAGGGAAGGGGCGTACCGACGGACATGAGGTATCGGCGGCGGGAGGTCGGGTTCAGCCTCAGGCTGGGTCGGGTTGGGGTGGTTTGGGCGGATACCTCATGTCGGTCGGTACGGGGATTGGAGGTGGTGTGCGTGGATTGATTCGGATGGGCGTTTGGTGCGCAGGTTCGCGCAGGGGTGGGGAGGGGTTGTCCCGATCGACAGGAAATGGAGGGGTGGCTGGCTGGGGTTCAGGCTCAAAAGTGGTGGTGTGGGGGGCGGTTTCGGGGGGCATTTCCTGTCGATCGGGACGTCGGGGCGGCTGTTTGCCGGGATGTCAGGGGTTACTGGGTGGACGCTGCTTAGCTCGTTCGACGAACTCGGGTCCAGCGCGGCGGCTGGCCGGTTTTTCGGCCACTGCCGCGAGTATTTCGCGGTATCGGGCGAATATGGCGTCAGCGGCCGGACGGTCGGGTGGAGTCAGCCGGAATCCTGGCAGGTTGGGCGGGCGGGCAGTACGGGAACTGTTCGGGGCGGGGACCGGGCGTGGGCTTGTTGAGCGTTCGGGCGGGGCGGGGGCATAGGGATGCTGGGCGTTCGAGGCGGGGACCGGGCCATGGGGTTGCTGAGCGTTCGGGGCGGAACCGGGCCATGGGGTTGCTGAGCGTTCGGGGCGGAACCGGGGGCATGGGGTTGCTGAGCGTTTGGGCTGGTTGTCAGTTGGGTGAGCGGGGCCGGGATAGCTGCGGTCTTTCTGGTCGGGGCGGTGGGTGTCAAGGGTCGAAGATCCCGGAGGGACGCCGAAGGCGCCCTTGATGGCCAGCGGCCCGACTAGAACAATTTCGCAGCCCGGCGTCGCGTACCAGGGTTCTTCTGCGTCCCAACCAACCAGATGCAGCACGCGTCAGAGGGAGCGTGTTGACGGACGTGGTGCGGCAATGGGTGCTCGGCAGGTCCATCAGCCGCGGATGGAAGCAGGCCGACGAAGGCAGCGTGGTTCTCCTGCGCATCGGGGATCCCGAGCGGATGGTTTCGTATGTGGTGGACGAAGCCGACTTTGAGAGTGCTGCAGGGCTGGCCGAAGGTGATGACCATCCGGCCGAGCTGTCTTGGCTGAGTGTGGTGACGAACGAGCCCGACAACATGATGCGGAGGATTCGAAGCGCCGGGTTGGAGTATCGGCGGACTGAGTGGTTGATGTCGGTGGACCTTGCAAGACAGCCGGTACGTCGGGCGCCGGCGTCGTACGGGGTTGAGGTGGTGCGGCGCGGTGAGGTGGTCCAGGTGCGGGTTCAGGAGGACGACGAGCTCGCCGCCCGCGGACAGATGGTTGTCATGGGCAATGATGCGGTGGTCGACATGGTGTGGACGGAACCTGAGCACCGGCGGAGAGGGCTGGGCGGGGCGGTGATGTCGCGGCTTGCCGAAGAGGCGCAGAAGGGAGGCGCGGAGAGAGGACTGCTGGCCGCGTCAGTTGAAGGGCGGCAGCTTTACAACACCTTGAACTGGGAGACGTTCGCCGAAATTCTGGTGGCGCGGACCACGGGTTAGGAGAGGCGCACGCGTGGGTCGACGAGGCTGTAGGCGAGGTCGACGATCAGGTTCGCTGCGACGAGGATGACTGAGGCCAGCAGGACGGTGCCCATGATGACGGGGAGGTCGTAGTTGCCGACGCTGTCCAGGACCAGGTTGCCTAGCCCGGGGAGGTCGAAGATGCGTTCGGTGAAGATCGCGCCCGAGAGACTGGTGGCGATGTCCAGACCGAAGATGGTGATGACGGGAATCAGGCCGGCCCGGAGCGCGTGCTTGTAGGTGACTTTGCGGTCGGAGAGTCCCTTGGCGCGCGCCGTACGGATGAAATCTTCGCTCAAAGTCTCGACCATCGAGCCGCGGGAGTAGCGGGCGTAGTCGACGCAGCCGTAGATGCCGAGGACCAGCCACGGCGTGAGGAGTCCGCCGAACCACTTGGCGAGGTTCTCCGACGGTGGAGTCCAGCTGCCGCGCGGGAGGATCGGGTAGACGATCGTCAGGTACAGGGCGGCCAGGAGACCGACGATGTAGTACGGCACCGAGCTGAGTACCAGGGTCCCGCTCATCAGGAATCGGTCGCTCGCGGTGCCCCGGCGCTTGGCCGCCGTCGAGCCGACCGTGACGCCGATGGTGAGCACCAGTACGCCGTACCCGGCCACCAGGGAGACCGTCACGGGGAGCCTGCTGGAGAGCATCTCGTACACGGGCCGGTCGTTCTTGAAGGAGAAGCCGAGGCACGGTGCGGGGCAGTGCTGCGTGAAGCCGGACGTCTCGAAGTCGCGGCCGACGAAGATGCCGGAGACGTACTCCGCGAACTGCTGCACCTTCGGCTGGTCGAGGTGCAGGTTGCGCTTGATCTCGTCGTAGCGCTGCTGGGTGCAGTTGCGGTCACCGCAGATCGCGCCGGCCGGATCGGTCGGGGCGATGAAGAACAGCGCGAAGGTCGCGATCATCGTGACCAGGACCACGCTGACAGCGCTCACCAGACGGCGAGCCACGAAATACACCATGCTTGCGATTCCTCCCCTGCGGACCGGTCCTGCGGACCCCCAGCCGCCGCGACATCGTGCCACACCCCCGCCGCCCGCCGGGCAAAGCCGGCCCGATCGGGCAGCTGCGGGTTGGGCGGCTGCCCGATCAGGCAGCCGCAGGTCGGGCAGCCGCCCGTCAGGTTGATGCTGGTGGTCAGGTGGTGCCGAAGCGTTCGGTGTGGATTCGGCGGAGGGGGATGCCGTGGGCGGCTAGGGCGTGGCTGACGGTGTGGACCATCGGGGCCGGGCCGCAGAGGAAGTAGTTGAGACGGGCCGGGTTGCGCGGTAGGTAGCGGGCGAGAAGCTCGCCACTGATCCGGCCGGCCTCGCCGATCCAGTCCGGGCCCGGCTTGCTGATCACCTCGATCACCTTGAGGTTGAGGCGTTTCCGGACCTCCTCGATCTCCGCCCGCAGCATCAGTTCCTCGACCGTCCGCGCCGCGACGATCAGCCAGTGCCGGCGCCGGTCGCGGCGATCGGCCAGCGTCCGCAGCATGCTCAGCAACGGGGTGATGCCGACCCCGGCCGCGATCATCATGAACCCCGACGAGCCGTCCCGCCCCTCGATCGTGAACCCGCCGTACGGACCGTCCAAAAACACCCGGCGCCCGGGCCGCAGCCCGCTGAGCAACTCGGTGAAGTCGCCGAGCGCCTTGATCGTGAACTGCTTGACCCGCGGCCGGTCGGCCGACGACGAGATGCTGAACGGGTGCTCCTCGAAGACGAAGGCCGTCGACCCGAACTTCAGCCACGCGAACTGCCCCGCGGCAAAGGGCACACCGGCATGCCGGTCGGCACGAATCGTCAAGGTGACCCCATCACCAGGCTCACGCCGTACCTCTTCCAGCAGATAGGAACGCCGACGCGCCCGCAACGGCAACCACAGCCAGCGCCGTACGCCGAGCGCAAGCACCAAAAGCCCGGTCCCGAGGAACCAGATCGCCAGCAGCGGCTTCGTCATCAGATGCCGCAACCACCAGACATGCAACCAGGCCGTCCCCAGCACGATCCAGGCCAGCAAGTTGTGCACCATCCGCCAGCCCTCGTACCGCGGCTGACGGTGAGCCCGGGTGACCGCCAGCACCACCATCAGAACCAGTGCCAGCGTCGACACCGTCGCTGCCCGCGCGGCCCAGGTCGTATGCGCCAGGTCGAAGATCCGCAGACCCCGCGGATCCTCGATCAGCACCGCGATCAGGTGCATCACCACCAGCAGTACCGCCGCCTTCGCGATCGACCGGTGGATCCGCAGGATCGTCTCGATCCCGAACGCGGCGATCAGCGGCGACACCCGGGCCGGCAGGATCACCGTCACCACCAACGCCGAGAAGGCGACCAGGCCGAGGCTCAGCGCGAGAGCCTCACCGACACCGATCCCGATCCCGATCCCGAGCTCCTGCGGCCGCAGCGACAGCACGGTGAGCACCAGCGGCACCATCAGGGCTTCCAGATAGAGCAGGAACCAGCCGATCCGGGCAGCGGGGCCGTGCACATGGGTGGTGACAGGTCGACGGCGGATCATCAGCAATCCCATCGCATCCTTCGGGGGCGTGCCTGGAACCTACGCCCGGCCAAAGACCTCCGGAATGCCTCTTTTCGTTAAGACCGCAGTCTTGCACCAACTTTACAAACAAGTTGCCTCTAGCAACTGTTCACCAGCCTGCCGCACCCCGGAACCAGTAGGCAGTAAGGTGCGGGGGTGCCTCAGCTTCGGGTTGCTCTTGCTCAGCTCAACGTCACCGTCGGTGATGTCGACGGGAACATCGAGAAAGTCCTGACCTGGACGCGGAATGCCGTCGACCGGGGAGCGCATGTCGTCGCGTTCCCCGAGCTCGCGCTGACCGGCTACCCCGTCGAGGACCTCGCCCTGCGCGGCTCCTTCGTGGAGGCGTCGCAGGCCAAGATCCACACCCTCGCCGAACGGCTGGCGAGCGATGGTCTCGGCGAGGCGGTCGTCGTGGTCGGGTACCTCGACCGCGCCACCGGTACGGCGATGGGCGTCGACCGGCTCGGCCGCCCGAAGGGTTCACCGACCAACTCGGCGGCGGTCATCCATCGCGGCAAGGTCGTCACCTCGGCGGTCAAGCACCACCTGCCGAACTACGGTGTCTTCGACGAGTTCCGCCACTTCGTTCCCGGCGACACGTTGCAGGTGATCCGCATCCACGGCGTCGACGTCGCCCTGGTGATCTGCGAGGACCTCTGGCAGGACGGTGGCCCGGTCGCGGCCACCCGTGCCGCCGGTGCCGGACTCCTCCTGGTGGTGAACAGTTCGCCGTACGAGGCCAACAAGGACGACGTCCGCGGTGAGCTGGTCACCCGGCGAGCCCGCGAAGCCGGCTGCGCGCTCGCCTACGTGAACCTGGTCGGCGGCCAGGACGAGCTGGTCTTCGACGGCGACTCGCTGATCGCCGATGCCGACGGCAAGGTGTTCGCGCGGGCGCCGCAGTTCGAGCAGGGCAGCATGGTGGTCGACCTCGACCTGCCGGCCCCGACCGGTACGCCGGGAGGCGAGCACGAAGGCATCCGGATCGTGCACACCGTGCTCCACGAGGACCCGCTGCCTCCGTACGAGCCGATCGCGGTCGCCCAGGCGCCGCGGTTGTCGGACGAAGCCGAGATGTACGGCGCGATCGTGCTCGGGCTGCGCGACTACGTCCGCAAGAACGGTTTCAAGTCGGTGCTGCTCGGACTCTCCGGCGGGATCGACTCGTCACTGGTCGCCGCGATCGCCTGCGACGCGATCGGCGCCGAGCATGTGTTCGGCATCTCCAACCCGAGCGTCTACTCCAGCGAGCACTCGCGCGACGATGCGGCCGAGCTCGCCGCACGGACCGGGCTGAACTACCGCGTCGTACCGATCCAGCCGATGGTGCAGCCGTTCCTGGAGACCCTCGGGCTGACGGGCCTCGCCGAGGAGAACCTGCAGGCCCGGGTCCGGGCCGTCATCTGGATGGGACTCTCGAACGCCGACGGTCACCTAGTACTTGCCTGCGGCAACAAATCGGAGCTCTCGGTCGGCTACTCCACCATCTACGGCGACGCGGTCGGCGGCTACGCGCCACTGAAGGACGTGCCGAAGACGGTGGTCTGGCGGCTCGCGAAGTGGCGCAACGCCGACGCCAAGGAGCGCGGCAAGCAGCCGCCGATCCCGGAGAACTCGATCGCGAAACCGCCCTCGGCCGAGCTCCGGCCGGGCCAGGTCGACACCGACTCGCTGCCGCCGTACGACCTGCTGGACGACATCCTCGACGACTACGTCGAGCAGGATCGCGGCAGCGCCGAGCTGGTCGCTTCCGGGTTCGATCCGGAAGTAGTCAGTAGGGTGATCCAACTGGTCGACAAAGCGGAGTACAAGCGACGGCAGTATCCTCCGGGTCCGAAGATCACCCACAAGGCGTTCGGGCGGGACCGGCGGCTGCCGATCACCAACGCCTGGCGTGAAGACGCCAGGAAAGCCGCCGAGGACTGAGCAGGCAGAGACAGGAAGGCGACGGAGAGCTGAGTGGATCGTGGCGTAACCGCCCCTACCCCGACGACTCGTTCCCGCGGACGGGCAGTTTCAGCCTGCCCGAGGACGCTGCCGACGACCCCGGTCCGGACGTGAGGGATCCGTCACCCGGTGGCGCTCACGGACCGCAACGGTGGGACGATGAGCCCATGGTTGACAACTTCATGTCGGCCGGTACCAACGGCGACGCCGACGACGAGCTGCCGGCGCCGTACGGGACCGGACCGAAGAACCGGACAACCGAGGAGCAGCACCGCTCGGAGTACGGCTACACCGAGCCGGAACGATCCGGCGAGGGCTGGCGCGATCGTTCGACCGCACTGGACGGGCTCGACCCCGCACCGTCGCTGCCGAACGCACCCCGGTCGTACGAGCGCGGCCCGGTGCCGCAGCAACCGTACGTGCCGAAGCCGCCCTTCCTGCCCGGTCCCCCGCCGGCCGCGCCCGACCGCGGCTACCAGGGCCCGGCGCAACAGCAGTACGGCGAACAGCAGCACCAGGAGTCCGGCTCGTACGGCGACTCCTACCGCAGCGAGCCGAGTTCCGACCGGTACGACGAATCGCCGTTCGCCCCGCGTACGCCGTACCAGGAACCCACGTCCTTCCGGCCGCAACAGCAGCAGCCGACCACGCCTCCGCAGGCACCGCCGTCCGCCCCGCCCGGGCAGAACCCGTTCGCGCCGAGCCGCAACGGGACGAGCGGTCACCCGCCGCAGCCCGCAGCACCGTCAGCGCAGAGGCCGCCCAGCTCCAACGGTCACAGCGCCCCCGGCAACTCCGCGCCCAGGCCGCCGCAACCACCGCAGTCATCGCAGTCATCGCAGTCGAGCAACGGGCACAACCCGAGCAGCAACGGCTGGAACCAGCCCCACTCCCCCGCACCGACGCCCCCGCAGATCACTCCCCCTGCGCAGCCGCAGCTCAGTGCGCCGTCCAACGGCCTCACACAGAACCCGCCCGCTCCGCCAGCGAATCGGCCTCCAAGTGCACCGACGGCCGCAGCGAGCTCGCCGACCGGTTGGAGTGGACAGGCACCGAGCACCGGCCAGACGCCGAACGCCTCCAACGGCTATCCGTCCGACCCGTCGGCGGAGTACGAGAACAACTCGCCGATCAGCTCGGCGGCTTCCCCCTCGACGCGCACCGCGGCGCCCGTCCAGCCAAGCCAGTCGACGTCGACCTCGGCCGCCCCCGCAGCGCAAGCCCAAGGGCAGCAGGGCGGTAGCCGCCCGGTCGGTGCACGACGTCGCGCCGACGTGCAGCAGGACGCACCGAGCCAGGTCCAGGCCGAGCCCGTCGCCTCACACCGAGGCGCGCGCCGCGCACAGCCGACAGCAAGCACAGCACCAGGCGAATCAGCCGGTACTACGACGTCGTCCTCCGCACCGAGCACGCCCAGCGAGCCGGGCAACCGTCCTCGCCGCTACCGGATCCACCACCTGCGGGACATGAAGAACCGTGGCGAGAAGTGGGCCATGCTCACGGCATACGACCAGTACACCGCAGAGATCTTCGACGAGTCCGGCATCCCGGTGCTGCTGGTCGGCGACTCCGCCGCGAACAACGTCTACGGCTACGACACCACGCTGCGCGTCACCGTCGACGAGTTGATCCCGCTGGCACGTGCGGTCGCCAATGCCGTGCAGCGCGCGTTGGTGGTGGCCGACCTTCCGTTCGGTTCCTACCAGGCCTCACCCGAGCAGGCATTCCACACCGCTGTCCGCTTCATGAAGGAGGCAGGGGTGCACGCGGTGAAGCTCGAAGGCGGGCGCACCGTCGTACCGGCCGTGGAGAAGCTGACGCAGGCCGGTATCCCGGTGATGGCCCACATCGGCTTCACCCCGCAGAGCGAGCACAGCATCGGCGGCTACCGCGTCCAGGGACGTGGCGACCAAGCGGCCGGGCTGATCGACGACGCGGTCGCGCTTGCCGAGGCGGGCGCCTTCTCCGTCGTACTGGAGATGGTTCCCGGTGACGTCGCCGCGGAGATCACCAAGCGGATATCGATCCCTACGATCGGCATCGGCGCCGGCCGCGACACCGACGCACAGGTGCTCGTCTGGCAGGACATGGCCGGCCTACGCTCCGGCCCGATGCCGCGTTTCGTCAAGCAGTACGCCGACCTCCGCGGGATCCTCACTACAGCCGCCACCACCTACGCCGCCGAAGTAGCCAACGGCGCCTTCCCAACCGACGACCACACGTTCTAGCCCCAAAGAAAGAGCGGATTCTAAATCCAGGGAAGAGCCGACCGCTCTGACCAATACTCCGAGGGTGCTTGTGCGAACTCGGTCAATGGGCCAGCGCTCGCTTTGCTGAGGTTGCTTTCCAGTTGCTCGGCCGTGGTGGCGCCGCTGAGGACGACATCGGCCCAAGGCTGGGCGAGCGCTGCGCTGATGGCGAGCGAGTCGGGAGCGACGCCGTGCTTGGCGGCGAAGGTGTTGAAGGGCGTCTCGTCGGCCTTGGAAGTCAGGCGGCCATTGGCGACGGCTTCCTTGACGACGACGAACCAGCCGGCTTCATGAGCTTCGGCAAGCGCCGGACCGACTGACGGCTCGAGAACATTCCAAGTCGACTGAACGGCCGAGAACGGTCCGTCGAGCTTCAGTGCTTCGCGCAACGTCGCTGCTTGGTGCGGGCCGCTCGTCGAGAGACCAACCCGTACGCCGTCCGCCGCGAGCTCACAGAGTCGGTCGAGCAGCTTCGTATCCGTCAACGCAGGGCTGTCCGACGTGAGGCTGTGCACCAGGTAGAAGTCGGGCCGTCCACCCAAAGCCTGGAGAGTCTCCGGCCATTGGCGCTCGAAGGTCTGCACCGAGTGATCCTTCACCTCGTGCGTCGTCGCATCATCGCGCCAGCCGGCGACGTACGTGTAGCCCCACTTCGATCCGATGGTCAGCTGACTGCGGCGCTCAGGAGTCAGCCACTCTCCCAGGAACTCTTCGGCAAGGCCGTAGGAACGCGCTGCGTCGAAGTACCGCACACCCGCCTGCCAGGCCTGCTCGAGCAACTCGTGCGTCCGCCGGCGAAGGTCCTCGACCTCACGCCCCTGCGGCAGATCCTGGTCGTGGCCGAGATTGATGTAGCCGGGTCGTCCGAGCGCGGCCAGTCCCAGGCCGATCCGTGCAGTCATACGTCGATCGTCTCATCGGACTCCAACTGGCGAGACGCGCCGTACGGCGGCTCGGTGCGGGGCTCGCGTCGCCTACCGTTTTGAAGTGTGACCGATTCCCGCCTGCCTCCGCCCGGCACCGTCGTCCGGCGTACGACGGCCCGAGTCCTTCCCGTCCGCCCGGACGGCAAGGTCTTACTGCTGCACGGGTGGGACCCGCTGATTCCGGCCAGGCCGTACTGGTTCACGATCGGCGGCGGTGTCGAAGCCGGTGAGACGGCCGCGCAGGCCGCCAGCCGCGAACTGCGCGAAGAGGTCGCGTTGCTGGTGCCGGCCGAATCGCTGGGTGAGCCGGTCGCGACGAACACGATCGAGTACGAGTGGGGCGGCTGCCCGATCATCCAGCACCAGACCTTCTTCGCGGTCGGTGTGGAAAGCGTCGAGGTGAGCTTCGCCAACCAGGAGGAGCTCGAACTGGAGACGATCAGCGACCACGGCTGGTGGCACCCCGACGACTTGGAGGCGACCGGCCAGGCGGCGCACATCACCATCCCCGAACTACTCCGCCAAGCCGTCAGCGCAATCGAACTGCGGAAAGCGAGCTAGCCCGCCCCAAGCTCAGGCGACTGGGCTCAGCGGGCGCGGGCTTCTTTCAGGACCTTCTTCGGGACCTTCTTGTCCACCTTGTAGTGGACGCGGTCCAGCCGCTCGGCGCAGCCGGCATCAGCCAGCCGCTTGAGGACGACCGGGCACTTCTTGCACCTCGGCTTGTCCTTGCAGCACTTCTTCTTCGCGGTCATGGACGGCACCTGGCGAGTGTAGGTGAGGCATACCTAACCGTCTACCTGACAGCGCAGTCTTCGTGGCGCAGATCACTGACCCTGTTCGGTCAGCGTCAGCCGAGCTGTTCGGTCAGCACGGCCCGCGCCTCGACCAGGGATGGGCCGTACCAGGTCAGGTGCCGGCCTGAAACGCATTTCGCCGGCCGGGTAAACGCCTCCGATCCGTCATTCACCGAGAACGCATAGGGTTCGTCCGGCAAAACGACCACGTCGTACTCCGGCAGTCGCGCGGGATCGAACTTCGGATAGCGCTCCGGTGATTCCGCGAGCACGTTGTCGATGCCGAGGCGCGCCAGTACATCGCCCGCAAACGTGTCCCGACCCAATGCCATCCACGGTCGCCGCCAGATCGGAACGATCGCGCGCCGCCGCGGACCGGCGTACGGCGTACTCCAGATCGCGTGTGCGTCGTCGAGCCATTGCGGGACCTCACCGGTGATTGCCGACAACATGCGGCGCAGTGATCCCAGTGATTCGTCGAGCGTGGCCGGTGCGGTCACCCAGACCGCGATTCCGGCCGCACGCAATGCGTCGAGATCGGCCGCCCGATTCTCTTCGGCATTCGCGATCACGACGTCCGGTGCGAGCTCGCGAATGAGTGCGACATCGGGGTTCTTCGTACCGCGGACACGCGTCACGTCGAGGTCTTCCGGATGCGTGCACCAGTCCGTCGCACCGACCAGCAACTCGCGTCGCGTCGCTGCGATCGCTTCCGTCAACGACGGCACGATGCTCACCACACGACGCACTTCCGAAGGCATCGCGATCACACTTCCGACGTCGTCCTGCATGCGCTGCGTTGCTCCCTTCAGGTGCTCGTACGACGGACGTTGCCGAGGACAACATGCACACGAAGTGCACCGATTCGCACCGTCGACGGCAACTTTACGCGCGTGTCGCCAACAAATCTTTCCCGGCATCCGGCATGCTCGACCATCAGTGAAAACCCTTCTGCACAAGGATTTTTACTCATTTCGCCCGGATTGCCCATCGGGACCTCTTAACGTGCATGCGTTTCAGGTGCTTTACGTAGCCACCAAGTGTTGTCATCATCATGACGACGAGGAATCCACCGTGGTTTTCCTCAGCGCACCAAGGAGGCAGAAGTGCCAGCCAAGAAGGCAGCCGCAGGGAAGGCGACAGCCAAAAAGGCTTCTCCCGCCAAGAAGACCGTCGCCCGGAAGACCAGCGCCGCGAAGACGACCACCGCACGCAAGGTCACCGCAGCGAAGAAGACGACAACGGCGAAGAAGGTGACGGCGGCGAAGAAGGCACCGGCCAAGAAGGTCGCCGCGAAGAAGGTGACGGCCAAGAAGACCGTGGCCAAGAAGGCGCCGGCGAAGAAGACCGTCGCCAAGAAGACCGTCGCGAAAAAGGCGCCGGCCAAGAAGGTGACGGCGAAGAAGACGGTCGCGAAGAAGGCACCCGCGAAGAAGGTGACCGCGAAGAAGACCGTCGCCAAGAAGACCGTGGCCAAGAAGGCGCCCGCGAAGAAGACCGTCGCGAAGAAGGCACCGGCCAAGAAGGTCGCCGCGAAGAAGGCACCGGCCCGCAAGGTCGCCGCGAAGAAGGCGCCGGCCACGAAGACCGCTGCGAAGAAGGCACCCGCTCGCCGGGTGGCCGCGAAGAAGGCGCCGGCCCGCAAGACCGTCGCCAAGCGCGCGACGACGGCCCGTAAGGCTCCTGCTCGCAAGGCAGCCGCGAAGAAGGCCTGACCATAGATCTGAGGGGCGCCACCGGCTCGGTGGCGCCCCTCAGTCATGCAACGACATCATCGGTCGTTCAGTCGTCGTTCCACTTCGGGTCGTTGTCCCAGGCCTCGTTGCGTTCCTGGGCGATCTCGAGCGCCCGCGCCGCCTCTTCCGGCGACGAATAAGGACCGAGTCGTTTCGACGCCTTGGCGCCCTCGTAAGGCTCCACCTTGCCGGTGTCGACGTTGTAGTACCACTCGTTGCTGTGATCGTCGGACATAACGGATGACCACCTCCCGCTCGCTTTGCCGCAACTCTCTAGAATGATCTCACCATGTCGCTTCTCACTCCTGGCATCATCTCGCCTCGCCGTCCGGTACCCGCTTCCATTCCCCGGCCCGAGTACGTCGACAAGCCCGCGCCCACGCCGTACGAAGGTTCGTACGTGACGTCGCCGGAGCTGATCGAGAAGATGCGCGTCGCGAGCAAACTCGCCGCGCAGGCGTTGCAGGCGGTCGGTGCCGCCGCGAAGCCCGGAGTCAGCACCGACGAACTCGACGCGATCGGCCACGAGTATCTGGTCGAGCGCGGTGCGTATCCGTCGACGCTCGGCTACCGCAACTACCCGAAGTCGTTGTGCACCTCGGTGAACGAGGTCATCTGCCACGGCATCCCGGACGACCGCCCGCTCGAGGACGGCGACATCGTCAACGTCGACATCACCGCGTTCCTGGACGGCGTCCACGGTGACACCAACGCGACGTTCCTGGTCGGCGACGTCGACGAGGAGAGCCGGCTGCTGGTCGAACGCACCCAGGAAGCGCTGAACCGGGGCATCAAGGCGGTCCGGCCCGGTCGCCAGGTGAGCATCATCGGCCGCGTGATCGAGTCGTACGCGAAGCGCTTCGGGTACGGCGTGGTCCGCGACTTCACCGGGCACGGCATCGCGACCTCGTTCCACTCCGGGTTGATCATCCCGCACTACGACGACGAGCGGTTCGACGACGTGATGGAGCCGGGGATGACGTTCACGATCGAGCCGATGCTGACCCTGGGCAGCTACGACTACGACCTGTGGGACGACGGCTGGACCGCGACCACCAAGGACAAGTCCCGGACCGCGCAGTTCGAGCACACGCTGGTCGTCACCGACACCGGCGCCGAAGTCCTCACCCTGCCGTGACGTTCGCCCGGTACGAGCGCGCGCACCTGCTCGGCATCGTGGCGCTCTGCGAAGCCGAAGGCTGGCCGAGCTTCCCCGCCGACCACGAGCGAGCGCACGCCGTACTGACTGCTCCCGGTGTCACGTCAGTAGTTGCCCTCGGCGACGACGGCGAGGTCATCGCCTTCGCGTACCTGATGAGCGACGGCCACATCCAGGCCTACCTCGCAGAACTGGCCGTCAGCGCCACCCACCGCCGCAAGGGCATCGCCCGTGGTCTCCTCGAATACGCGATGCCCCTGACCGGCGCTCAACGCATCGACCTGGTCACCGACACCGCTCAGAACTTCTACGCCTCCCTCCCCCACCACACCTTCTCCGGCTTCCGCATCTACCCCGGCTGGAAAGACAGCGACTCGTAGAGTTCGACTGCGGGAGTGTTGTCGGGCGCGACCTGCAAGGCGAAGTCTGTTGGATGTTGCAGACACGTGGACAGCAAGGTCTTCGCCAGTCCTTGGCGGCGTACGGCGGGAGCGGTGAAGAGCTCGATGATGAACGGGCAGTCGGGGGTGTTGGGCCAGGGCGCGCGGTCTACCACGAGCACGGCGCCGAAGAGGGACTGACCGGCCACAGCAAGGAAGCTCTTGGTAAGCGAGAGCGGCCCGTATTCGCCTTCAAAGGTCACCCGGATGTCTTCGATCGCCGCAACCTCGCTATCGCAGGCGACTCCCGGTGGATACGACTCGTAGTACAGCCGACCCAGCTCGACGGTGTCCGCAACAGAAGGCTGGCGGAGTACGACGCCGGCGGGGGCTGGGCTGATCTTCAGCGGCGAAGGATGGCGAATCAGAAGCATTCAGAGAGCCAGGCTTTCCGTGATCACCTTGCGGCCGTAAGGGACAGCAGCCTTGACGTCAGCATTGGTGAAAGTGATGGGCTTACCGGCCCGGTGTTCCAGGCTGCGGGTGATCAGGTTGGACCACTCAGGGAAAACGGTCAGCGCGTGCTCACCGGCCGCCGTCTTCGACACGATGTTGCCGGTAGCAAGCAAAGCGTGCAGCCGCGGTACGCCGAGCATCACCCACGGCAGCACCCACTCCGGCGCCTCCTGGTCGTCCGGCCTTGCCTCCATGGCTGCCTCCAGCTGATCGAACAGCCCGGCCCAGTACGACTCGAGGTTGCCCCGAGTGAACTCGACCAGCGCCTCGTGGTCGTCATACACAACCAAGCCCCGCGTACTACGAACAGCCAGCGACTGGCGAGCCATCTCCGACCACAGCACCGGACTCACCGGCCCACCGCTCGGCGCGACCCGGAACACGCCGTCCTGCGAGTAGCCCACTGGCTTGTCCGAAGATGGTGGCGACGCCAACTCGGCTGCCGTCAGATAGGTCACGTCGAAGGCCAGCTTCTCCGCCAGTTGAGCGTGCACTTCACGCACCGCTTCGAAGTCCTTCGGCGGCTCGGCAAGCACCACCACACCGTCGATGTCGCTTCGCCCCGGCCGGTAGTCACCGAGCGGGATCGAGCCGGTCAGATAGAGACCCACCACCTGCCCGGGCAACGCCTTGTCGATGAGTTCCAGGTACTGCTTGGTCGTCGACTCGACGTCGCCGGGCACGATCATCGGTTGGAGGCTGCTCGGACGAAGGTGGCGAGATCCTCCGACTGGCGGAGGCGGGATTCCTCGTTGACGTACATCATGTGGCCGGCCGGGTAGTACCGAAATTCGATGTTGTCGTGGAGTTCGGCCGGGATCTGTAGGCGGGCGACGGTGTGCTCGGTGGCGAAGTACGGGGTTGCGCAGTCGTAGTGCCCGGAGGCGATGTGCACCTTCAGATACGGGTTCGCCCGCATCGCCTCGGCCAGCTTGTCGGCGACCGTGACGTGGTTGTTCTCGAACTCCTTGAACGACCAGTCCCGGGACGCCTCGTTGCTGATGATCTCGTACGGCAGGTCGTTCTCGTACTCGAGTTCCACCCGCACGTAGTGGTTCAACGCCGCCGTGTACGGCCCCATGATCGCCCGCATCGACGGGTCGTCGGTGGAGACGTCCAGCGCGTAGTCCACCTCCCACCCGGTGAACCGGCTGTCCAGCCGCCCGACCACCTGTCGCCGCGACCGCAGCAGCTCGGCGAAGAACCGCGTGTGCTCGATCCGCAGGTTCACCCGATCGATGTAGTCCTCCGAGAGCCCGGTCAACCCCGCCAGCCGGGTGACCACCTCAGCGCGATAGTCGGCCGGCACACGGTTGCCCTGGGCAAGCGCATTCGGATACCGCCCGGCCGCGAACCGCTCGGCGTCGGCGAGCACTTCCGGCAGCTCCCGGTCCGGGATCAGCCCGTGGTAGTGCGCGGCCGCGGCGTACGACGGCAGGAAGAGCGTGAACGGCAGGTCGTTCCCCGGTGTGAAGTCGAGGGTCCCGAACTCCAGCACCGCGGAGATCAGGATGACGCCGTTCAGGTACATCCCGTACCGGTCCTGCAGATGCGCGGCCAGCCCGGCGGCGCGCGTCGTACCGTAGGACTCGCCGGCCAGGAACTTCGGTGACATCCAGCGCCCGTTCCGTGACGTCCACAGCCGGATCACCTCGCCGACGGACTCCAGGTCGCGGGTGAACCCGTGGTAGTCCCCCGGCTTCTCCCCCTCGGCCGCGCGCGAGTACCCGGTCGACACCGGGTCGATGAACACCAGATCGCTGTGCCGCAGCAACGTCTCTTCGTTGTCGACCAGCCCGTACGGCGGCGGCGCCAACTCCCCGACGTCCCCCGAAACCACCCGCCGCGGCCCCAGCAACCCCAGATGCAGCCAAATACTCGAAGACCCCGGCCCACCGTTGAACGCGAACGTCACCGGCCGCTGCGAAGCCTCCGCGTCATCCAGCGTGTACGCCGTCAGGAACACCTCGGCCTTCGGCAGATGCCCGTCGAACTTCCCCTCGGTCAGCACCTCCTGCCGCAGCACGACCCGGCCGGTGGTCGCTGTATACCGCAGCGTCTCCCCACCCACGGTCAACGCATGCCGCGTCGTCCTGAGATCGTCCACCGGCACAACCTTCGCCGGCGACTTCTCCTCCGCACCCTGCTCACCACTCGCCATACCCGAAAACCTATCAGCGGACGCGCGCTCGTCACCTGAGTTATGCACAGGTGACGAGCGCACCCGGACTAACTCAGCGAGAAAGTGTCGACGTCGAACAGCGAACCCGATCCGCCACTGAAGGTGAGGAAGAGGGCTCCGCTGCCCGACCCCGTGAGGGTGGTGGAGACGGTTTGGAAGGTTTCCCAGCCGCCCGTGACCGGTACTGCGACCGAACCGAGGATCGGGCCGGTGGCAGAGCCTGAGCGGATCCGGATGGTGCCGCCGGCGCCGGCTGACGAGATGCGGGCGGTGAAGGTGGTCTTGCCGGCCGTACTCACCTGCGAGTAGCCGGCCCAGTCGCCGTTGTCGATGTAGCCGAGCGTCGCACCACCACTCGCTCCGTTGTGCCCGGCAACTTGTACGCCGGACTGCGAAGTGAACGCCTCGCCCTCGATCTGGGTGACCGGTGGCGCCGAGCCGACCCCTGCGGCGTACTGGATGCCGCCCAGCAGGTGCTTCCGGAACGCCGCATCGGAGTACGACTCGATGGTGTGCCCGAACCCGGTGTAGAACGAGCGCCCGGAGCCCTGCGCGTGGTACCAGGCGATCGGGTGATCACCCATGTTGCCGCCGGTGTAGGTCGACTCGTCCAGGTTGATCAGCACGTGCACGTTCGGCCGCGGGTTGGTCGAGTAGTTGTACAACTCGTCCGTGCGCACCCATGTCGCCCCGAGATGTGCAGTCGACGGATGGTTGTGGTCCTCGACTCGGGCCGTCACCTGCTGGATCGCCGGGTGACTGTTGAACCACGCGCCGACCAACTGCCCGTAGTACGGCCATCCGTACTCCGTATCGGCGGCAGCGTGCACGCCGACATACCCGCCTCCCCCGTTGATGTACGCCTCGAAAGCAGCCTGCTGTGTGTCATTGAGAATGTCCCCGGTCGTACTCAGGAACACAACCGCCTTGAACGCCGCCAGTTGCGACCCAGTGAACACATTGCTGTCCTCACTAGCGGTCACAGTGAAGCCATTCGCGGTCCCGAGATCCCGGATCGCCTGGATCCCGGCCGGAATCGAGTCGTGCCGGAAACCGGCCGTCTTGCTGAACACCAGCACCTGGTAAGGCGCGGCAGCAGCAGCCGAAACAGGTTTCCAGCCAACCATTGCGCCAACTGCCAGCAGTCCACCGGCGATCAGCGATTCACGACGAGTGAGAGTGGTCATGGTCTGTCCTCCTCAGGGAGTGACGGTGAAGGTGTCGACGTCGAAAAGGTTTCCGGCGCCACCGGTGAAGGTCAGGAACAACGGCCCACTGGCCGACGCGTTCAAGCTGGTGGAGACCGTCTGGAACGTCTCCCAGCCACCCGTCACCGGTACGGCGACCGACCCGAGCACGGTCCCGGTCGCCGACCCCGCGCGCACGCTGAGCGTGCCGCCCGATCCGGCAGACGAGATCCGAGCGCTGAACCCGTGCATCCCGGCGGTACTGACCCCGGAGTACCCGGCCCAATCACCGTTCTCGATGTAGCCGAGCGTCTGCCCACCACTCGCCCCGGCATGAGCAGCAGCCTGTACGCCGGATTGCGAAGTGAACGCCTCGCCCTCAGTGGTTGTCCCGGTCGATCCGGACGTTGCGAAGGTGAACGCGTCGAGATCGAAGAGGTTCCCGTTGCCGGTGGCCCCCTTGAACACGAGCACCAGGTTCGTCGTACCGGCCGGCTTGTTGGCGAGGTTCGCCGAGACGTTGGTGAAGGTGTCCCAGCTACCGGTCGGCGCGACGTTCACGGTCGCCATCAGCGCACCGGTCGGCGAGCCGGCCCGTACTTCGATCGTCCCGCCCGGTCCGGCCGATGAGACCCGGCCGGTGAAGGACGTCGCGTTGCCGAGTGCGTACGGCTGCAAGGAGATCCAGTCGCCGTTGTCGACGAACCCGACCGTCTTGCCGCCCTCCGCCGTCGCGTGATCGGCGAGCTGGACGCCCGACTGCGCCGCGAAGTGCTCGGCCTGGCGATGCCGCGGCTGCAGCTTGTGAATGCTGTGCGAGGTGAGCCCGCCGTTGTCCGTGTACTCCGCGTCGAAGACGCCGAACACGTTGGCCGACGGGTCATGCTCACCATCCACCGGTACGGCGATGGAGCCGCTGCACCCGGTCTTCGAGGTGATCTGGTGCTGATGGTCGTCGTGCCCGAGCAGATACGTGACCTTCACCCGCGAGCAGTCGATCGTGCCGTCCTCGGGATCGGTCACGGTCACCTGGAACGGAACCGTGTCGCCGAAGGAGAACAGCTGACCGTCGGCCGGCGATTGCAGATTCACCGCCGGTGCTGTGTTGCCCACGCTGATCTGGACGTTCGCCGATCCGGTCAGCCCGGTCGGGTCGGTCACCGTCAGGGTCGCCGTGTAGTTGCCTGCAGTGTTGTAGGTGTACGTCGGGTTGGCCTGCGTCGACGTTCCGCCGTCACCGAAGGTCCAGCGATAGGTCAGCGCGCCGCCTTCGGGATCGGAGCTCCCCGCGGACGAGAACGCGACGGTGAGCGGCCGGCCGCCCGACGTCGGATTACCACTTGCCTTGGCGATAGGGTTGCGGTTCTGCGAACCGACGTACTCGATCCGCCACAGCGCCTGGTTGTTCGAGCCGGTGCCGTAGTCGAGCACGTAGAGCGCACCGTCCGGGCCGAACGCCATGTCCATCACCTGCGTGCCGGTCCACGGGAACGCGCCGATATCGCCGACTCCGCCGGAGCCGGTCACCTCGATCGCCTTGATCCACTTGCGGCCGTACTCCCCGGCGAAGAAGCGACCGTTCAGCGAAGCGGGGAACTTCACCGTTGAAGGGTTGTTGGCGTCGTACCGGTAAACCGGCCCGCCCATCGGCGACTCGGAGCCGCCATTGCCGAACTCAGGCGGAGTACCGGCGTCCCCGCCGTACCGGATCCAGGAAGGTTGCGCGGGTGCTAGTTGCTGCAGGCCCGTATTGCGGAACGAGTTGTTGGTGACGCCGCCCGCGCAGTTGAACTTGGCTCCCGACGGTCCGCTCGGGAACTGGAAGTCGTTGTAGGTCTCGGTGCTGGTGTTCGTGCCGGTGCAGTACGGCCAGCCGTAGTTGCCCGGTGCGGTGACCCGGTCGAACTCGACCTGGCCGTTCGGGCCACGGTTCGGATCGGTGACGCCGGAGTCCGGGCCGTAGTCGCCGAGATAGACGATGCCGGTCGCCTTGTCGACGCTCATCCGGAACGGGTTGCGGAATCCCATCGCGTAGATCTCCGGCCGGGTCTTCGCGGTTCCGGGTGCGAACAAATTGCCGGACGGGATCGTGTAGGTGCCGTCCGGTTGCGGATGGATCCGGAGCAGCTTGCCGCGGAGGTCGTTCGTGTTGCCTGCGGTGCGTTGCGCGTCGAACTGCGGGTTGCGGCTGGTCCGCTCGTCGATCGGGGTGAAGCTGTCCGACTGGAACGGGTTGCTGTCGTCGCCGGTGGTCAGATAGAGGTTGCCCGCGGCATCGAAGTCGAGATCGCCGCCGACGTGGCAGCACTGGCCGCGGTCGTTCGCTACCCGGAGCACGATCTTCTCGCTGGCGAGGTCGAGCGTGTTGTCGGTCTTGAGGATGAATCGGGAGAGGTGGAGTTCACCCTTCCAGGCGTCCCAGTCGGCCTGGGTCCCGTCGGTCGGTGCGTCGCCGTCCGGCGTACTCAGTCGGGGTGAGAAGTACAGGTAGATGAAGCGGTTCGTGGCGAAGTTCGGGTCGACCGCGACGCCTTGGAGTCCTTCCTCGTCGTGCGTGTAGACGTTGAGCTTCCCCGCGAGCGTCGTCGTACCGGCCGCGTCGGTGATCCGGACCGAACCGTCGCGCGCGGTGTGCACGACCGAGCGGTTCGGGAGGACGGCGAGGGACATCGCTTCGCCGAGCTCGTTGCTTCCGCTGGCCAATGAGACCTGCTGGTAGTCGCCGGGTGGGATGGTGGAACCTGCTTGGGCTGCCGGTGCGCTGAGACCCAGCGCAGCGGTCAGGACGGCGGTGATCAGCAAGGAGATCCGCCGTACACGTTTCCTGGTGGTCATGGCGTGACTCCTTCAGTTGTTGATCAGGTCGAATGATTCCCAGGGACCGATCGCCGTTCGATTGGCGATCAGGGCAGCCGCGCCGGCGTTCTCCGCACAGACGAGCTGGTTGTTGACCTGGGCCCGGAAGCTGACCGAGCCGTCACCGTTGCGGATCAGCTGGAAGGTCTCCCACGAACCCACCGCGGTGTTCTTGGCCAGCAGTGGTGCCGCGCCGGCGTTGTCGGCCGCGACGAGGAGGTTGTTGGACTTGGCCCGCAGCGACACGTTGCCGCCACCGAGGTCGGCCATCTCGAACTGTTGCGCCGTACCGATCGAGGTGGCGTCGGCGATCAACGGCGTACCGGTGACCGCGGTGACGTACTTGCCGTTGGCATGCGCTTTGAGACTGACGGTTCCTGTCCCGGTTGCTTTGGGCAGGCCGATGGTTGCCTTGTCGTAGCGCTTCGCGGTCGTTGCCGGCGTACCGGACAAGGCCTGGAAGGGTTGTACGGCCGAGCCGGTCTTCTCCACCAGGTAGGACCGGCCGGCCTGGGCCGGGATCGTGAAGGTCGCGTTGACCTGCGGTGCCACGACCGTCGCCCGGGTCTGCCCGTCGAGCACGGTCACGCTCTGGCCTGGCCACGGGCTTCGGACGGCGAGTTGCTGGTTGGCGCCGGAGGTGATGGCCACCGTGGTCGGCGTACCGGCGGTGATCTGGACGTGCACCTTGGACTTGTGGCCGATGGCAACGGTGCCCTCGCCGGTCCAGTCCGAAGGCCATGCCGGCGCGATTCTCAGGAGACCGTCGTAGTCCTGGGCGAGCGCTTCGGGAACGGTTGCCGCCAGAACGCCGAGCTGCTCGATGTAAGGCTCGGAGGCTTGCTGCGCCGTGAAGCTCGCCATGCCGGAGGGGTAGACCTGGTACTGCCGGATGGCGTTGAGAAGGGTGGTCTTGACTTCAGAACCGAGGCCCAGCCTGGCCGCCTGCAGCGGGTCGTAGGTCCAGTCGGCGTTGTTGATGTAACTCCGCGAGGTGTAGGTACGCCGACCGAGCGCCGTCAGCGCGGAGTTGTCGCCGATCAGGTTGTACGGCCAGACGGCTTCCAGGCCGATGTTCTCACCGTTGTGCCGCTCGGCGGTCGGCTGGGTGGAGAGACCGATCATCGTGTTGCCGTTGGCATCGTTCGCCGGTGTGAGCAGCTGCGTCTGGGTCGCGGTGTCGGTGCGCGGCAGGGTTTGGAGCTTCGGGATCGCCGCGTTGAGTTGGCTGACCAGCGCGGTGTCGCCCTGGTTCTGCGCCGCCTTGACCGCCACCGGGAAGAACGCCTGCATCGCGGCGATGTCGGTCGTCGGGTCGGTGACGTTCCACTGGGTCTCGTGGGCGTTCGACTGGGTGTGCAGCTTGCCGTCCGCGCCGGTGGTCGCGTGCGACAGCAGGAACTGCGCGGCACCCTTGATCAGCGAGTAGTGCGCCGTCAGGAACGCCTGGTCGTCGGTCATCCGGTAGTGCTCCCAGACCCAGAGCCCGATCTCGGCACCCGTCGTCACGGTGAGCGCGTTGTAGCTCGGCGAGCTGGCCTGGTCGCAGGAAGAGTTGCCGGTGCCGCCGTTGTAGGTCCCGTTGCCGTTGAACCTCATCGTCTCCGGAACGCACAGACCTTGGCGGCCTGGCATGTGCGCGGAGGTCCAGGACGCGATCGCGTCGATGTTGTCCTGATAGAGGCGGAACATCGGATCATTGAGACTTGGCAGGCCTGCTGACAGGTTGGCTGCGACTTGCATTCGCAGGTTCCAGAACCAGTAGCCGGATGGGTACCAGTCCCGCTTGTCCTGGGAGAACGTGAATAGGTCGGCGACACCTGCTTGGGATCCGGGCAGTACGCCGCGGCTCTGGGCGGCACTCGCGTACAGGAAGATGGTGCGCAGGTTCTCGACGTAGTCACCAGTCCCGTCGGCCGAGCTGAGCTTGATCAGTCCCGCGGAGGCCCAGTAGTTGTGCCACCACTGCAAATGCGCATCCCGTACTTCGTTCTGTGGGCGGGTCGCTGCGCCGTTCAGCACGTTGTTGGTTGTGGCGATGGAGTCACCACCTGCCCAGGTCGGGGCGGCGACGACGATCCGGAACGAACCATCGGTGTTCGGCTGCAAGGTGACCTGGCCGGTGAGGTTGTTCGGGGTCGACGCGACGACATTGCGACCGCCGGCGGTGAGGCCGGCAAGCGAGCCGAAGGTCCTGCCCGACGCACCGGCGCCGTTGTTGTCGACCCAGGTCTCGGCGAGCGCGGCAACCGCGCCGGATGCCCTGGCTTGGGGCGAACGGCCGGACCAGAGTTTCACCTGGGCGGTCTGGCTGCTGTTCGGGTCGGCGCCGGTGACGTCGACGACGAGTTGCTGGGTGTCGGCCCGGACGAAGGCGGTCAACGTCATACCGCCACCGGATTGCCGGAGCATCCCGTCGTACAGGTCGAGCGTGCCGCTGAAGTCAGCCGCGGACGTGAGCCGGGCCAGCCCCGGGATCACCAGCTGGCCGAGGGACTTCCGGTCGGGGAAGGTGTCGGTGCGATTGAGCTGAGCGGTGAACCCGCCGGCGGCCCAAACAGCCGCGCCGAGCGCACCATTCCCCAACGGAAGCGACTCACCAGGCGCCGCATTCGCCCGCTGAAGAACCACATCCGCCCGACGAACGAGATTCGGAGTATCGACGACGAAGGCGCCGTTCTGCCAAGCGGTGGTCCCCGCCGCAGCAATCGCCGCCGGCCCCGCCGCGGTGGCGGAGGCGGCGGTGCTCGAGGAGGGAGCGGTGGTCGAGGCGGCGGAGGTGGTGGAGGCGGCGAGTGGGCTCGCGGTGGCGGGCGGGTCGGCCATGGCGATGGCGGTCGCCAGCACCGCGAGACTGAGGGCGATTCTGGGCAGAGCTCTTGGGCGGGTTCTGGGCCGGGGGCTGGACCTGCCGTGGGATCTGATTTTGGGCAGGGGCGAGCGCAGGAGGGTGTGCATCGGATCTCACCTGAACGCTAGGGCGGACCCATGGCCTGGGGGCGGAGAGGACCACAGGTAGACATCGGATCTTTCCCGCCCCGAAGCGTCGCGTCAAGACTTCATTGAGCAACCATCCCAACTCTTCGCCAAATTCTTGCGGTCGTGACGTAGAGATTTTGCGCATCTCGCGCCGCTGCACACAGTTGGCGGGCGACGCCGATAATCTTCTGCGCATGCCGACGATCTTTCACATCGCGTTTGCGGATCAGTGGGAAGCCGCCAAGGCCGCAGGTAGCTATCGGTGGTCGACTCGGGGGCAGTCGCTTGATGACGGGGCTGCGTTTATTCACTGCTCCTATGCCGAGCAGGTGGCGATGGTCGCCAACTCGTTTTATGGCGACGTCAGCGGGTCGCTGCGGTTGCTGGTGATTGATGTCGAGTTGTTGGTCTCCGCGTTGTGCGACGAGGACCTTGATGCCGTGGGGATCTCGTTCCCGCATCTGTATGGTCCGCTGAACCTCGACGCCGTCGTGGACGTGCGCGTCTACGAGCGCGGCGAGGACGGCCGTTGGCCGGAAGTCGCGGCCAGCGTCGCGACCGCGGAATAGCACCCTGCCACGAGCACCAGGCTCAGCACCTGCCTACCAGCGGATCGCGTGGCATCAGCAGCGCCGGTGAGGGCTTATCCTGGGTCGTGAACGGGTCGGTCGGGCGATCGCGTCGGTTGTCGGTAGTGCCGCGGTTGCGCGGTGGCCCGATGATCGCCGAGGAAAGTCCGGACTCCACAGGGCAGCGTGGTGGGTAACGCCCACCCGGGGCAACCCGCGGGACAGTGCCACAGAGAACAGACCGCCAGCGGCTTCGATGGACCCCGTGGTTCATCGGAGTGCGGGTGAGGGTGAAACGGTGGTGTAAGAGACCACCAGCTCCCCAGGTGACTGGGGAGGCTCGGTAAACCCCACGTGGAGCAAGGCCAAGAAGGGCGACGGGCAACCGCCGTCTGCGCGAGCGTTCGAGGGCTGCCCGCCCGAGCTCGCGGGTAGGCCGCTAGAGGTGCCCGGCAACGGTCACCGTAGATAGATGATCGCCGACTACAGAATCCGGCTTACACGACCGGCCCGTTCACTACCCGGTTGGGCTCGATGGTGGGTGGTAGATGGTGGGGTTGTTGCGGTAGTGGCGGCCGGTGGGGCTGGTCCAGGTCCAGCTGCCGTCTGGATTGGGGTGGATCTGCCAGCCGCCTTCGTGCTTGAGGCGGTGGTGGTGACGGCACAGGCACCACAGGTTGGCTGCGGTCGTAGGCCCACCGGCGGCGAACGGGATCCGGTGGTCGAGGTCGGCGAATTCTGCCGGCTGCCTGCAGCCGGGGAACTGGCAGGTGCGATCCCGCCACCGGACATACCTGTCCAATGCAGCTGACGGCGTATATCGGTCGGGATCGCTGGGTGGTGGCCGATCGGTGATCTGAACCTCGATCGATACCCGTCCACCGGAGGATGCGCCATCGCCGGCGCACCCGCCAGTGGCCTGGTGGGTTGTGCCGATGCCGATGCCAGTGCCAGTGCCGAGGCTGGCGCGGGCATTGGTGGGGTGGGGGTCCTGCGCCGGGGTGTTGGTGCGAGGGCGGCGGGCGGTTGCGCCGGGGTGGGGCCTGTTGGGTGTGGTGGGGAGGTTCGGCTGGAGGTCTTGGGCGAGGGCTTTGATGAGGTGCTTGCGGAGGGAGCTTTGCGGGATGGGGCCGTGGTGGTCGGCTTCTCCGCCGGTTGCCTCTTCCCCGTTGATCAAAGCGTCCAGCTCGGCACCGGTCGCGTGAATCACCACGAGAGCCTCGGCCCCTATCGACGCCTCGTCCACGCGCTCAGGATCATGCTCAGCAGGGGCCGCACCGAGGTCACCACCGTGATCAATGCGGAGATCTTCACGGTGATCGCTGCGGAAGCCGTCCGCGTGGCCGTCATCCGAGCGGTCGATCATCGAGCTGTCGTCAACCGGTTCGGAATCACACTCGTTGGATGGTTCGTCGGCGACCGGTGGTTCGTCGCCATAGGGGTCACCGAACGTTGGGGAGCTGGTGTTGTCGACCGGTTCGTCGGCGACAGAGGCTGGGGTCGCGCTCTTGGCGCGTCGGAGAAGACGGCTCAGGGCGATGTCGGCGCAGAGCTGGTCGGTGCTGCGCGGATCGCCGTTGCGGCGGGCGCGGGTCGCCGCACGCGACAGACTGGTTTTCACTGCGGCCGCGTCGACAGCGTCCTGGTCAAGGATCAGCAAGGCGCGGCCGTCGCCGTCGGGGATCATCCGCACAGAACGTTCATCATGGGCGCGTTGGTGACGCTTGTCGCTGGCAGCTTGGGACCGGCGGGCGGCTTCGCGTTGACACTCTTTTTTGATCTCGGTCAACACATGCGTGCGGGCCCAGGCCAAGACCTTAGCCTCGGCAGCGCGGAGATCATTGAGGTCATCCAGGACCGATAGTTCTCGGACGATGGTGAGGGCGGCCCGCTCGGTCAACCAGCCTTGGTGCAATGCGTGCAGGGTGGCGGCGAAGTTGTGGACGAGTTCGCACGCGGTGTGGATCCGGGCCGTGGCATGTGGCTTGGGCAGGTTGAGGATCAACGCGATCTCATCAGAGACCGAGCGCAGGTCCCCGGCGACCCAGCGGCGTTCGCCTGGGATTGCGGGGCGGTCGCCCGGCTCGGGGTGACGGTGCCCGAGATCGGCCGACACCCCATGCAGGGCGTCGTCGAAACCGGCGATCCCTTCGGCTTCCCAGGCGGCCAGCCGCGCCTTGGTCCGTTCGATCGCTTCGAGCCGATCGGCCCATTCATCAGCAGACAAACCGGTGGTCTTCTGGGAGGCGAGCGCGTCGTACAGCGCGATTCCCTGGTCGGGATCGTCGGCGATGTCATGACGCAGCAGACTCTCCCGGCGCGGCCGCCCAGCAGACTTCCATGCCGAACCCAGCGGCGCGCGACCAAGCGGCACCGCACGGCGCGGCCCGTCTGCTGGTTCACCACCCGGAAAGCTGCTCATGAATCGATACTATGTTCGAATACTCTCAGTTTCAAATCGGTTCTCTGTGATGTCTCTGGACATCGGTTCTTGCTGGACCGGCTGCGGCGGATGCCCGTTGCTGACCGAGCTGACGCGCTTGGCTGGCCAGCTCGTTGGCTGATGACCTGGCCGGAGGCGTGCCCACAGGTGCGCACGTCGACCGGACAGTTGGGGCGGGCGAACACGTCAGGCACCTTCACTATTCTGTCGAGCATGATCCCTGGGCTCCTCCTGCCGTCGCCGTTGGTGGAGCTCGAGGATGACCGGCTGTCCGGCGTACGGGTCTTCCTGAAGCGCGACGATCTGATTCATCCGGAGCTGCCGGGCAACAAGTGGCGGAAGCTCAAGTACAACCTCGCTGCGGCTGGGGATCAGGGCCACGACACCCTGCTGACCTTCGGCGGGGCCTACTCGAATCACATTCGTGCGACCGCGGCCGCCGGGTACTACGCGGGCTTCCACACCATCGGCGTCATCCGCGGCGAGGAGCACCTCCCCCTCAACCCTTCACTCGCGTACGCCGTCAGCCGCGGAATGCACCTCAGCTACCTGGACCGGACCACCTACCGCGCCAAGGCTTCCCAGGAAGCTCGGCTCCGCGAGGAATTCGGCGACTTCTACCTCCTTCCGGAAGGAGGTAGCAATGCTGAGGCTGTGCGCGGCTGTTCGGAGTTGGTCGCGGAGTTGCAGGAGCCCTTCGATGTGATCTTCTGCGCGGTTGGCACCGGCGGCACCATGGCGGGGATTGCGAGTGGTCTCGCAGAGAACCAGCAAGCCATCGGTGTGCCGGTGCTCAAAGGTGCCGGCTATCTCGAAAAGGAGATCGCCGAGCTTCAGATCCAGGCTTTCGGCCGGGCCACCAGCAACTGGAAGCTCGAACTCGATTACCACTTCGGTGGATACGCGAAGCGCACCCCGAAGCTCGATCACTTCACCGACGACCTCGAAGCCCGCCATGGCTTCCGTCCGGAGTGGGTCTACGTCGCCAAGATGATGTACGCGATCTTCGACCAAGTGGAGCAAGGTGCATTTCCCTGCAATACAACGATAGTTGCCGTCGTCACCGGAACGTAAATGCTTGGACCGCGCGAGCTGTAACGGCTTACAGTCTTGCTCAGAACGACGGCCCGGGTGGGCCGGAGTTGATCGGTTACCACTCTTAATGGGCAGGTTGCGGGTTCGAGTCCCGCCATCGGACCTCGGTCCGGTGTAGCTCAGCTGGTTAGAGCCGCTTCCGGTCGGCACAACACGTCCACCCGGGCCGTCGGCATGACCACGGGAGACAAGGAATGTCCGATCCACTAGCCCTCATCAGCACCCGGCAGACACCGCAGACCGAGCCCGCCGACCCTCGTCAGCAGCAGAACGACGCGGGCGGCTACACCTTCGTACCGGACGATCTCGCCCGGCTCCGACGCTTCCTCACCCTCGGGTCGACCGGCGGCACCTACTACACCGGCGAACGCGAACTGACCCGGAAGAACGCGGGACTCGTTCTCGAGCTGGCCCGGACGCGCACCACCGAGGTGGTCGCCGAGGTGCTCGCGATCTCGACGGCGGGTCGTGCGCCGAAGCAGAACCCGGCTCTGTTCACGTTGGCAGCGGCGGCGAAGCTCGGCGACGACGACGGCCGCAAGGCTGCCCTCGCCGCGGTTCCGTTGGTGGCCCGGACCGGAACGCACCTGTTCCAGTTCGCGGGTTACCTGCAGCAGTTCGGCGGTTGGGGTCGGGGCACGCGGCGGGCAATCGGCAACTGGTACGTTGATCCGCGGCGCACCGTCGACGACGTGGCCTACCAGGCACTCAAGTACCGGCAGCGGGACGGCTGGACGCATGCGGACCTGTTGCGGCTGTCGCACCCGAAGACGACCGAACCGGCACGGCGCGAGCTCTTCGACTGGATCCACGGTCGAGGTGCCGAGCTGACCGGCGTACCGCTGATCGTCGCGTTCGAACGGCTGCAGGCGGCGACGTCGGTCACCGAGGCCGCTGACCTCGTCACGCTGAACCGAGGGCTGTCCTGGGAGATGATCCCGGATCGGTTCGTCAACGAGCCCGCGGTCTGGGAGGCGCTGCTCGCGAACGGGATGCCGCAGACCGCGCTGATGCGCCAGCTCCCCCGCCTGACCCGGCTGGGGCTGCTGTCGCCGCTCGGTGACTGGACGGCGAAGGTCGCCGCCCAGTTGCAGGATCCGGAGCGGTTGCGGAAGGCACGGGTTCATCCGATCAACGTGTTGGTTGCCCAGCGCACCTATTCCTCGGGCAAGGGCGCCCGCAGTACAGGCGAATGGGCTCCCTCGCAGCCGATCGTGGATGCGCTCGACGCGGCGTTCTACACGGCCTTCGGGGCGGTGGAGCCGGCCGGGCGGCGGATGATGCTCGCGCTGGACGTGTCCGGTTCGATGACGTTCCCGGTGTCGGGGTTGCCGTTGACGTGCCGGGAGGCGTCGGCCGCGTTGGCACTGGTGACAGCGGCGACCGAACCGGCGTACGAGCTGGTCGGTTTCACCAGCGGTTCGAGCTACCGGCAGACGGGGCTGACGTCGCTGGCGATCAGTCCGCGGCAGCGGCTCGACGATGCGATCCGGGCGGTGTCGGACCTGCCGTTCGGTGGTACCGACTGTTCGCTGCCGATGCAGCACGCACTACGGCACAAGCTCGAGGTCGACATGTTCGCAATTTACACCGACAACGAGACCTGGTACGGCGAGATTCATCCGCACCAGGCGCTCGCGCAGTACCGGCGGGAGACCGGGATCGATGCCCGGCTGGTCGTCGTCGCGATGACGGCGACCGGCAGCACGATCGCGCATCCGGACGATCCGGGCATGCTCGACGTGTCCGGGTTCGACAGTGCGGTCCCGGGCCTGATCGGGGACTTCGCCCGCGGTCTCTGACGCCCGGCGACGCCTACTCAGCCAGATCCAGTTCGTAGGTCTGGCTCAGTAGGCCTTCGCCGAAGAGCGTGTGCGGCTCCTCGGACGTCAGTACGAAGCCACGCTTCAGATAAATGTTGCGCGCGGCAACCAACGGATCGTTGGTCCAAAGCACCATCCGCTTGTAGCCGGCCGCCCGCGCGAAGTCGAGGCAGGTGTCCACCAGCTTCCCGCCAAGCCCTCGCCCACGCGCCGCCGGATCCACCAGCAGCAACCGCAGTTTCGCCGTCGCCGCATCCGGTCCGCGGACACAGAACACCGACCCGACCCGTACGCCGTCCTGCTCCGCGATCCACCCGGCCTCGAGCGAAGGGTCGAAGTTCTCCGCGAAGTCGGCCACGATCCGCGCCACCAACCCCTCGTAATCCAGCCCCCACCCGTACTCCGCGGCGTAGAGCTCACCATGTGCCTGCAGCACCCAGCCGAGGTCGCCGGGCCGGTCAAGTTTCCTGATCTCCACCAACACCACCCAATCTACTGACACGAGTGTTTCAGTGAGTGATACTAGTCGGGTGTCCACGACGAAACCAGCCCCCTCTGCCCGGGAGACCGAGCTGCTGGAGCGCGCCTACCAGTACTCGCTCACCCACGGGCTGGCGGATCTGTCGCTGCGACCACTCGCGACCGCGATCGGATCGAGCCCCCGGGTCCTGCTCTTCCTGTTCGGCAGCAAGGACGGATTGATCCGCGCGTTGCTCGCCCGCAGTCGCAGCGACGAGCTCGAACTCCTCAAGCAGATCGAGGACCGGTACGACGAGGCGCCCGGGCTCGAGGTGATCGCCAGGGAATTGTGGACCTGGCTGGCCGCGAAGGAGCGCCGGCCGCTGCTGAAGCTCTGGGTGGAGGCGTACGGGCGATCTCTCGTCGCTCCGGATGGGCCGTGGGGCGACTATGCCCGTTCGACGGTGGAGGACTGGCTCGAACTGCTCGCATCGGCTCAGCCCAAGCGCGAGCGATCGACCGGCCGCGGCGAAGCACGGCGTACCGGCGTACTGGCGATGTTGCGAGGAGCGCTGCTGGATCTCCTCGCCACCGGCGACACCGACCGCACCACCGCGGCCGTCGAGAAGTACCTAGCTGACTAGCTCAAACGCCACTGTCCCGGCGGCGATGTCGGCCTGGGTGAGTTTTACGCGGACCGGCTGGCCGAGCGGCAGAACACTGGATCCGGTCACCCGGCCCTCGATCGCGATCGTCGAGAGGGCGACGATGCCGCGGGTCTGCTCGCGGTCATCGACGTCGGTGATCACGCCGTCGAACTCCGACCCGACCTGCTCGGCGACCAGCCCGGCCTCGACCATCGACACGATCGCCCGCTCGTACGCGTGCGCCTTGCGATCGCTCTCGTCCATGATCTTCGGGATCTCGTCCATCGACTCGCGGACCCAGTCCGGCACCGGCTGGTCCGCGCACAACGCCACGCAGATCTCGCCGGTCCAGCGATCCACCAGCCGGCGCAGCGGCGCGGTCACATGTGCGTACTCCGACTTCATCGCCGCGTGCTCCGGCTGCTCGGGCACACCGCCCGAGAACGACGTGTAACCGGCGCCGCGGAACAACACCGTGCACGCCGCGAGCATCGCCGCATGGGCGGGCACCTTCGGGTCGAGGCCGTGGATGAACTGCGCGTACGACGTACCGACGGGCCACGGGATGCCCAGTGCCTTCGCCGTGTTCTCCAGCTTGCGGCGAAGGTCGTCGTGGGACTCCGGCAGCGTGCGCAGGATGCCGATCTCGCCGTACATCATCAGATGCGCGGCGCCCATCCCGGTGAGCAGCGAGATCTGCGCGTTCCAGCCTTCGACCGGCAGCGGCGCGCGGAACTCGAGACTCCATTCACCGTTGCCGGTGACAACTTCCTGGTCCGGGATTGGCAGGTTGACGCCGCCTCGTTCGAGTTCGCGCTGCTCGCGCAACTTGCCGACCTCGCGCAGCAGCTGGAGCGACTCCGACGCCGTACCGGCATCGAGGTCCTTCTGTACGCCGGCGTAGTTCAGCTTGGCGCGCGACTTCACCAGCGCGCGCTCGCACGTGACGTCGGTGCCTTCACCGGAAGCGTCGACCTGGATCGTCCAGAGCAGCGCGGGCCGCACCTGGTCGGGCAACAACGACGCAGCACCCTCGGAGAGCTCCGGCGGATGCAAAGGTGTCCGCTTGTCCGGCGCGTACAGGGTCTCGCCGCGCTTGCGTGCCTCGACGTCGATCGGGTCGCCGGGCTGCACGAACGCCGCGACATCGGCGATCGCGTAGTGCACGGTGTAGCCGTCGCCGTTGCGCTCGATGTGCAGCGCCTGGTCGAGGTCCATCGAGTCCGGCGGATCGATCGTGACGAACTCGATCTCGGTCCGGTCGAGCTCGGGCAGCCGGGGGTTCGCGGCCGCCGTCAGCGCAGCCTGAACCACCTCGGCCGGAAACTCCGCCGGTACGTCGAGCTCGCGCCGAATGTTCGACAGCGCCGCCCGGAACACCTCCGGAACTTCCTCGGCGAAATGCACCCTTTGCAACGGCACCCGACTACTCCGTCCACTCAGCCCGCCACCCCGTTGTAGCGGGTTGTAGGGGTCAGACTAGTGCGGGCTGGATGTTGAAGGACTTCAAGGACGCCAGACCGTCGGCGTACCAGTGGATTTCGGTGATGGTGGCCGGCCGGAGTTCCATCCGGAAGAGCGAGGTCATCGGGGCCTGCAGGACGCCGCGGACCATCAGCTTGATCGGCGTCACGTGGGTGACGACGACGACCGTCTTGCCCGGATACGCCGCCAGCACCGAGTCGCGCGCGGACCTGGCCCGCCGGGCACACGCGTCGAACGACTCGCCACCGGGCGGTGCGACCGAGGTCGACTCCATCCAGGCGTTGAGCTGCTCGGGCCACTTCTCCTGCACCTCGGCGAACGTGAACCCGTCCCATTCACCGAACGAGCACTCGATCCACGCGTCGTTCACGACCACGTCGAGCCCGAGCGCCCCGGCCACCGCATCGGCGGTCTGCCGCGCCCGCAGCATCGGCGACGAGATCACCGCGTCGACCCCACCGATCCTCGACAGGTACTGCGCGGCAGCCGCTGCCTGCGCCACCCCGGTCGCGCTCAGCGCCGGATCGGCTCCGCCGGAACCCGAGAACCGCTTGTCCACGGTGTGCGGCGTCTCGCCGTGCCGCAGGAAGATCAGCTGCGTCGGCGGCTCGGTCTGCGCACCCCAACCCCGCATCGCCTTCTGCTGGTCGGTCGCTTCAACCGGTACGGCGGCCGTCGCAGGAGCCGCTTCAGTCGGGTGGAGCGGCACCGGCTTTCCGTCCAGCGCCATGTTCGCCAGCGCATCGGCGGCCGCGTTCTGCGCCCGCGGCACCCAGGTCCACTCGGTGCCGAACGGCGCGAGCGACTGCGCCTTCATCGCCAGCGGCTTCATGTCCGGGTGCTTGATCTTCCACCGGCCGGCCATCTGCTCGATCACCAGCTTGGAGTCCATCCGCACCTCGATCGAGGCGTTCGGCGCGTACTCGGCGGCCAGTTCCAGCCCGGCGATCAGGCCGCTGTACTCCGCGACGTTGTTGGTCGCGATCCCGATCGTCACCCCGGCCTGGGCGATCACCTGACCGGTGACCGGGTCACGCACCAACGCGCCGTACGAGGCCGGGCCGGGGTTGCCCCGTGATCCACCGTCGGCTTCGACGATGACGTGCGTATAGGTCATACCGCGCTCTCCGAAGTACGGACCAGGATCCGGCCGCACTCCTCACAGCGCACCACGGCGTCGGGCGCGGCGGCCTTGATCGCGCTCAGATCGGAGGGCGCGAGCTCCATCCGGCAACCCATGCAGCGCTTGCCGACCAGCGGGGCGGCACCGATCCCGCCGTTGCGTTCCCGCAACTTCTGGTACGTCGTGAGCAGGTCGCCGGGCAGCTCTGCTGCGATGGCGGCCCGCTTCTCGGCAACGACGGCGCGCTGCTCGTCGAGCTCCTTGGTCGCCGCGTCGCGGGTGCCCTCCAGCTCGGTCTGCCGGCCCGCGAACGCGTCGGCCCGGGCCTGCAGGTCGGCCTGGACCGCCTCGGCGGCCTCCAGCTTCTCCATCACCTCGAGCTCGGCGTCCTCGAGGTCGGAGATCCGGCGGTCGAGCGAACCGATCTCGTGCTGCAGGTTCTCCAGGTCGCGCGGCGAGGTGACCTGACCGGAGTCGAGGCGCTGCTGGTTGCGGGCCTTGCGCTGGCGGACCTGGTCGACATCGCTGTCGGCCTTCTTCTGCTCGCGCTGCAGGTCACTGACCTCGGTGTCGGCGGTGACCAGCTCGCGGTCGACCACGGACTTCTCGGCCTGGAGCTCGGTCAGTGCCTGGTGCTCGGGCAGTGACTTGCGCTTGTGCGCGACCTGATCCAGCTGCAGATCGAGATCCTGCAGGTCCAGCAACCGGCGTTGGACGGCGGGCTCGGCGTTCAGGGTCGGCTCCTTAGATCAGTTCAGTTGTGTTTTTGACTGCCGCACAGTCAGAGCCGCAGCTTCCAGGGCGTCTGTGCAGAGCGTAGAGATGTGAGTGTCTACGGTACTGCCCCGCCTTAGCAAGGCAGCAGGCCGCCTGCCTGTAGTCAGAAGAACTGGTTCACGATCTCCGTGGCCAGCGGCTCGGGATCCTTCGGCCGCGCCGTGTCGAGCTGACCGCCGCGACCTTTCGAGAAGGCGAAGACCAGCTCGAGAAAGACGGCCTGCCCACAGTCCACCACGAGCACCTTCTCCGTCCCGCGGTCCGCGAACTTCGCCTCGCGACCGGCGATCTTCCGGGACTGGACGTCCGACTGGTAGGCCAGCGAGGACTGGTTACTGACGCCCAGGACGACCTTGAGGCGATGTGACTGTTCTACGTAGGAGCAGCTCTGGCCCTCTGTGGTCACCGGCCGTAGGCCGGCTCCGAGGAGTTTCCCGACAGCGGCCGTGCTGATCGCGCAGACCACATTGGGATCGGCCTGCACTCGGCGGAGGACCTCCGCCGCCCCCTTCGGCGCATCCACCGGCACGTACGGCTGACATAGAGTCCGGTCGTCGTGGTCCAGGTCCACGCAGGCGCCCGGCCGATGGGAGTCGGGCTCGTCCGCGCGCAGGTACAGCGGGTACTGCGCTGAAGCCCGCTTCGGCGCCGGACCGGCGAGCAGTGTCTGGGCCTTCTTGACCAACTGCTGTCCCGCGGCGCAGGTCTGGGCGTTGAGATCGACCCGGATCCGGTCGTAGGGAGCCGGCTGTCCGGAGGGGCCTTGATCCCACGTCAGGTTGCACTGCTTGTACTCGTCGACGGCGACCGTCCGGCCGCCGATCCGCACCGTTTTCTTGGCCGACTTCAGCCCGGTGCCGTACCAGATGCCGAGGCTCGCCGTCTTGCCGGTGCAGCCGTCGACGAAGTCCGATGAAGCGCCGCCGAGTTCCAGCGATTCGATCGGCTGACCGACGATCGCGCTCAGTACGGCGCAACCGCTCCAGCCCGCCAGCGGCACGCGGGCCGGAGCTCCCGCCTTGGTCAGCACCTGGACGGCCGCGGCCGCGAAGGCATCGGGCTCCTGGCACACGGTGCCGGGCATCTTGAACCTCGTGGAGCTGAAGAAGCGGATCGAATAGACGAAGGACACCGGCATCCAGACCGTGCACTCGTTGTCGAAGCGCTGGCGGTAGATCCTGACGCCGCGGATCTCGCCGATCTCCAACTCGAACCGTCTGCTCCAGTCGCTCCAGTCGCCGAGCTGGGCCCGGACGAAGGCGTTCCGGCCCTCGATCTGGCACTCGTGCGGACTGGCTCTGCGAAGGATCGCCTGGTTGCGGCCCTGCGCCTTGCCGAGGGTCGGCGCCTTGGCGGGATCGAGCAGCCTGCACGCGTCGATCCCGGTCAGCGTCGAGACGACCCTGGCGAGGTCGCGGTCCTTCGGAACCGCAGCTTTCGGGTGCGCAACTGACGGCAGGCTGCTCGGCGTACCGGTCGGCTGTGGGCTCGCCTTCGGCTCCTTGGCGGGTCCGCAGGCCGACAGCAGCAGACCGGCCAGCACGAGCGCGACGGGCCCCAGGCGCAGATTCATGGGCGCCACCCTAGAGCCGTTCGGGTCTAGTCCAGCCGGCTCTGCCTGCGTGGTCTTCTCAGTAGTGGGCGGTCCAGGCGTCGGTGCAGATCGTCGAGACAGTGGTGTCGATGGTGAAGCCTCGCTCCGCGAGGCCCGCGGCGACGAGTCGTTCGGCGTCCTCCAGCCACGGCCATTCGCTGGCCCAGTGGGCGACGTCGACCAGCGCCGGGCCCTCGTCGTACGCGCGAGCCTCGGTCGCCGGATGGTGCCGCAGGTCAGCGGTGACATAGGCGTCAACGCGTGCCGCGCGGACCCGCTCGAACTCGGTGTCGCCCGCTCCCCCGACCACCGCGACGCTCTCGATCCGCCTGGTGGGATCGCCGGAGACCCGTACGCCGTGGTGCGTCCGCGGGAGGTTGGTGGCGACTGTTGCGGCGAACTCTTCGAGGGTCAGCGGTTGCTTCAGTACGCCGATCCGGCCGCCACCGAGGCTGCTGGGAAGCGAGGCCATCTCGAAGATGTCGAAGGCGGGCTCTTCGTAAGGATGGACGGACTTGAGTGCTTCGACGATCGCGCGACGGCGGTGGCGCGGCAGAACCATCTCGACACGGGATTCGGGGACGATCTCGATCTCACCGATTGTGCCGACCGTGGGCTTCGCGCCGTCGAGCGGACGGAATGTGCCCTCTCCTGTTGAGGTCCACGCGGCACGGTCGTAGCCGGCTACCTGGCCTGCGCCGGCTGCTGCGAGGGCGTCGATGAGCTTCTGGGTGTCGTCGATCGGGATATAGACGACGACCTTGTCCATGGGGTCCTGCGGGAGGGCCTTCAAGGGGCGGGTGTCCTGGAGGTTGAGCTTCCTCGCTAGGGCGTCGCTCACGCCGGGGCTCGCGTTGTCGGCGTTGGTGTGACAGACGTGGAGCGCGGTGCTGCTCTTGATGAGGTCGTGGACGACCTTGCCCTTGGGTGTGGTCGCCGCGACGCTGTTCACGCCTTTGAGCAGCAGCGGGTGGTGGGTGACCAGCAGGTCGAAGCCGCCCTCGATCGACTCGTCGACCACGACCCGCATCGGGTCGACGGCGAAGAGGACTTTCTTGACCGGCTGGCTCGGATCGCCGGTCACCAGGCCGACCGCGTCCCAACTCTCTGCCCAGGCAGGGTTGTACAGCTCGTCGAGCACAGCCAGCACATCAGCAAGCGTCGGTTCCACACCGCCATCCTGCCAGCAGGGCAGCACAGTTGCTGGGTGACCGGCTCACGGCGTACCGGCCGTTCCGCCTGGGTAGAGCCGCGCGACGGCCCTACCCAGGCGCCCAACCTGGCGTACCGCAGTACGGGCTAGATCAGCCAAGCAGTGGTGTCGGTGGGGAGCTTTGCTCCTTCCAGGGGGCCGCTGGACAGGACGACCGCGCCGTCGGGGAGCTCGATCGGGGCGGCGCCGAAGTTGGTGACCGATTGCCAGCCGCCGGGGCGCTTGAAATGCAGGCCCCACTCGACGCCGTCGACCCATTCGAGGCCCTCGCTGGTCTGCAGGCCACGGCGTACGGCGAGGGCCTTGCGGTAGAGGCTGAGCGTCGAGCCCGGGTCGCCGGCCTGCGCCTCGACGGAGTACTGACCGAACCAGGTCGGCTGGAGAAGATGCGATCCGCCGGCGCCGAAGCCGAAGGACAGGCCGCCGATCGTCCACGGCAGCGGTACGCGGCAGCCGTCGCGGCCCTTCTCGGCACCCTTCGAACGGAAGTACGCGGGGTCCTGGAGGCTGGCTGCGGGAAGCTCGCCGACCTCTTGCAGACCGAGCTCTTCACCTTGGTACAAGTACGCCGAGCCGGGAAGGGCGAGCATCAGGAGCACGGCGGCTCGCGCGCGCCGCAGCCCTTGTACTACGTCGACTGTGGGCTCGGTGCCGTTGCTGAGCAGCCACGCCTTGCCGTCCTGCCAAGCGCCTTCGGGATCCTTGGGCAGCCCGTACCGCGTCGCGTGGCGGACGACGTCGTGGTTGGAGAAGACCCAAGTGCTGGAGGATCCGTTCTGCTCGGCGAGGGCGAGGTTCTCCTCGATCACCTTGCGGAACTTGGCGTAGTCCCAGTCCGCTTGCAGGAGGTCGAAGTTGAACGCCTGGCCCAGGCCGTCGGCACTCGCGTACTTTGCGCGGCGGGCGGCTGGGACGAATGCTTCGGCGACTGCTGACCGGGGCGGGTCGTATTCGTTGAGGACCTTGCGCCATTCGGTGTAGATGTCGTGGACCTCTTCGCGGTCCCAGAGCGGGTGCCGGCCGTTGGACTCCGACTGGCGCGGCAGGGTGGTCTTGGACGGCAGCGGCTCGGTGAGGTCCTTGATGAGCGCGTGTGCGACGTCGACCCGGAACCCGTCGACCCCGCGGTCCGACCAGAACCTGAGCGTCGTGAGGAAGTCCTCGCGGACCTCGGCGTTGTTCCAGTTGAGATCCGGCTGCTCGGCGGCGAACAGGTGCAGATACCACTGCCCGTCCCCCACCTCAGCCCAAGCCGACCCCCCGAACACCGAATCCCAATCCGACGGCGGCCCGTCCACTTCACCGTCACGGAAGATGTAGCGGTCCCGGGCGGGTGAGTTCTTGGGGGCGGCGAGTGCTTCCTGGAACCATTCGTGCTGGTTCGAGGTGTGGTTGGGGACGATGTCGACGATCAGCTTGATCCCGCTGCCGTGCAACGCCCGGACCAGTTCGTCGAAGTCGTCGAGGGTGCCGAGCCGCGGATCCACGTTGCGGTAGTCGTCCACGTCGTACCCACCGTCGGCCAGTGCCGAGGGGTAGAACGGGCTCAGCCAGACGGCGTCGATGCCGAGCTCCGTCAGGTACGGGACGCGGCTGATGATGCCCTGCAGGTCTCCCACGCCGTCAGCGTTGGAGTCGGCGAAGCTGCGCGGATAGATCTGGTAGACGACGGCCTGCCGCCACCAGTCGGGGTCCGACGAGTCGCGGGCAGGGATCACCTGATCTGTGCTGGTCAAGAGCGCCTCACTCGATTCGGGTTCCGGGGTCGGGTTCCCGGAGGTCGGGTTCCGGGGTTGGTGTTTCCGGGACTTCGTGTGTCCGGCACGTTGCGGGCGGTTTGCCGGTTGATTTATATAGACTCTAAATTTAGAGTCTGCAGTATTGTGCGCGTGCTGTTGTGAGGAGGTCAAGGGGGAACATGACGACGACGCCGGCGGCCACTCCGCCGCTGTTACGCAGGGTCAATGCGGGGAAACTACTCGGCGTCCTGTCCAGCGCGGGCGTGATGACAGGAACCGGCCTGATCGAGGCGACCGGCCTGACCCGCGCGACGGTGCATGCCGTCTGCAACGACCTGATCGCGATGGGCTGGGTGGTCGAACTCGACCCCGGCCGCGACGACAGCCTGGTGGGGCGACCGTCGCGGCGGTTCGAGTTCAACAGCCAGGCGGGCTATGTGCTCGGCATCGACGTGGGCGCGTCGAAGACGACGGTCTTGCTCGCGGACCTGCGCGGCGACACGGTGGCGAAGGCCGGGCGGTCGTTCCAGTCGTCGACCTCCCCCGCCGAGCGGACGGCCCATGTGCACGAGGCAGTGGTCGAGGCTCTGGACGCCGCGGGCATCACGGACTCGTCGGTGCTGGCGGCGGGCGTCGGGGTCGCGGCACCGGTGGATCGCGACGGGAACATCCTGGTCGACGACGAGTTCTGGCGGCAGTTCGACAGCGGGCTGACCACCCGGTTGACGTCGCTGCACGGCTGGCCGGTGCTGCTGGAGAACGATGCGAACCTCGCGGCGCTCGGTGAACACTGGCGAGGCGAGGCACGCGGGGTCGACGACCTCGTCGTACTGCTGGCCGGTGAGCGTTTCGGTTCCGGCTTGATGGACTCCGGCCGGTTGTTGCACGGCAGCCGCGGTGGCGCCGGCGAGATGGTCTACCTCAAACTCGTCGAAGGCGTCGGCGACACCCATGGCATCGCCCGGATCGCCCGCGAACAAGGCATTTCCGCCGTCGCCTCATCGGCCACGACCTGCCTGCGCGACCTCCCCGGCCCGATCACCGCCGAACACGTCTTCACCGCCGCGGCCTCCGGCGACAAAGTTGCCCAAGGCATCCTTGACCAGGTCGCCACCCGTACCGCCCGCGTGGTCGCCACCCTCGGCATCATCTTCAACCCGGCCCTGGTAGTCATCGGCGGCGCCGTCGCCTCCGCTGCCCACTCCCTCCTCCCCCAGATCGAACAAGACCTGGCCACCTTCACCCCCACCCCACCCCGCGTCACCACCTCATCCCTCGGCGACGCGATCGTCGGCGTAGGCGCAGTCCGCCACGCCCTCAACTACGTAGAAACCCACGCCCTGGACCTAGACCTCAAACCCCACCCCTGAGCGCACGCGGGCGCCCAGATCGACAGGCTGCTCGCTTCGACGCGTTGGTGGAAAGAGGTTTGCGTCTGCGAGCAGCTTGTTTCCAGTCAGGGGTGGCGGGTTAGGGACTTGGCTACTTGTTCGAGGACTACGAGGTTGCGGCCGTAGGTGACGGCGGTGGGGACTGCGGCGGGGACCAGGGCGCGGTCTTCGGGGATGCCGGTGCAGAGGACGAAGACGTCGCCTTCGTGGCTTTGGAGAAGGTGGTCGAGGGCGGCGCGCATCCACGGCGTACGGACTGCGTCTTGGAGGGCGACGACCAGGGGGCGGCCGATGGCGGCGTTCTGGGCTTCGGCGAGGGCGGCGGTGTCTTCGCCGCGGAGGACGACGCCGTCGGAGTCGGGAGCGATTCGGATGAAGACCTCGGGGAGGCCGCTGAAGTAGGGGTTCCAGGCGGGATGCAGTCCCTGGGTGAGATCGACGACGTACGGCGAACCGCCGAGCGCCGGGAACTCCTGGCGGGCAACGATCCGCGCCGCCACCTCGCGCACCGGGGCTCCATCGAGTCCGGCACCCCGGTCGCGGGTGGCAAGCGATGCGGCGAGGGAGCGCACTCGTCCGGCGGCCTCGGCGAGCCGCGCCGGGTCGAGGGTTCCGTTGCCGACGGCATCGATCAGGCGCGCGGTCAGGGCTTGCGGATCCGCCTCGCCGATCGCGATCATCGCGAGGTCGGCACCGGCCCGGATCGAGGCGACAGCGGCATCCTCGATCGACCGGGTCGCGGTGATCGCCTGCATCTCCAGCGCATCGGTGGTGATCACGCCGGTGAAGCCGAGCTCCTCGCGAAGCAGCCCGTGCAGGATCCGGCGGGACAGGGTGGCCGGCTGGTCGTCGTACGCCGAGAAGACGATGTGCGCGCTCATGATCACGTCGGCGCCGGCGTCGATGGTCGCCTTGAACGGGGCCAGTTCGACCGCGGTCACCTCGTCGATCGAGCGGTCCACCCGGGGCAGCGCGAGATGCGAGTCGATGGCGACGTCGCCGTGACCCGGGAAGTGCTTCGGGCAGCCGGCGATCCCGGCCTCGCGGACACCCTCGAGGAAGGCGACACCGTGCCGGGCGACGACCGCTGCCGTCGTACCGAAGGAACGGGTCGAGATCACCGGGTTGGCCGGGTTGCTGTTCACGTCGACGGACGGAGCGAGCATCAGGTCGATGCCGAGGGAAGCCAGCGTGGCTGCCGCGTCACGGGCCGAAGCACGGGTCAGGTCGAGGTCGTCGAGTTCGCCGAGCGAACGCGGCGACGCGAGCGGCCACGGATTCGCCGGAGCGAGGTGGCTGAACTCGCCGCCTTCGTGATCGATGGCAATCAGTACGTCGGGGCGCTCGGCGCGCAGTGAAGCGGTCAGGGCGGAGACCTGCTCGGCGTCGACGACGTTGCGGGTGAACAAGATCACGGCGCCGAGCCCGTCCGCGACGGCCCGGAGAAGCTGGTCCGGGGCGGTCGTGCCGTTGAACCCGACGATCAGCGCGCCGGCGGCATCGCGCGCCAGTGCCTCGGACGACTGGGCGGGCGAGGTCCTCAACTGTTCGCTCATTCCCACACCCTCTCCTGCCCACCCCGCCGCCGCCAGCCGGGTCCAGCTGCCGAGCGGTCACGGACAGCTAGAAGGGCGCCCTCGAAGCTGGCTCCGAGGCTATCGTTGTCAGGGTTTGTCAAGGCAAAACCGAGGCGCTCACCTGCGGCTTTATCGGTGATTGGCCGAGGTTACCTCTCGCCGAATGACCCGGTTACGGATAACGTTGTCTCCCGACCTGACCGCCGCTCTCGACGGAGCTCCATCACCGTGACTGTGCAGATCGCCCGCGTGCCCGCACCCGACCCGGCGGCCGACAGCGCGCGGATGGGGCCCGACCATTTCCAGTTCCGGTACTGACGGGGGGACCATGAGCGACGAGGCAGTGACCGTGCTCGGCATCGACATCGGCGGCACCAAGATGGCCGCCGCGCTCGTCTCCGCCGACGGCCGGATCCTCCGCAAGGACCGGATCGCGACGCCGTCCGGTGATGCCGACCAGGTGTTCGCTGCGCTCGGCGAGCTGATCGCCCGGGTCCGCGCCGACGCCACCCCGGCGGCCGTGGGGATCGGGTCGGCGGGGCCGTTGGATCAGCAGCACGGTCTGGTCTCGCCGGTGAACATCGCCGGCTGGCGCAACTTCCCGCTCGTCGACCGCGTCCGGGAGCTGGCGGGCGGCGTACCGGTCAAGCTCGGGGTCGACGGACACTGCTTCGCGCTCGGTGAATTCTGGACCGGGGCCGGGCGGAACGCCGACAGCATGCTCGGGATCGTCGTCTCGACCGGCGTCGGGGCCGGGCTGGTGCTCGACGGGAAGCCGCTGCTCGGCCAGTCCGGCAACGCGGCACACCTCGGTCACATGGTGGTGGACCTCGACGGCGAAGCGTGTGCGTGTGGCTCTTATGGGTGCGTGGAGACGTACGCGAGCGGGCCGCGAATGGTGGCCCGGGCGAAGCGGCGCGGCTGGCGGGTGGACGAGGACGTCGACGCGGCCGTGCTGTCCGCCGACGCCGCCGCCGGGGACGAGATCGCGCTGCGGATCTTCGACGACGGCGGGCAGGCGCTTGCCGCGGGCATCGTCGCGACGGCGGTCATCGTCGACCTGACCACGGTGGTGATCGGTGGCGGGGTCGCGAAGGCCGGGCCGGTGTTGTTCGACCCGGTTCAGCGCTGGGTGAAGCGGCTGGCCCAGCTGCCGTTCGTCGCCGAGCTGCGGGTCGAACCGGCCCAGCTCGACAACGCCGGCTTGATCGGCGCCGCACGGCTCGGCTGGGACGCGCTCGGTCCGATGGCCGCCGGCGGGCAGTCGTCGTCTTCTGCCGGACAATCCGACATACGGACCTCCTCAGGACCGGAATCCGGCAACGATCCCAGGTTGGGGCAACCAACCACGGTGGATGCGCCCGGCTAGCGTTCAGCGGCAGTTGGCGCCATCGTCACCGTGATGACACGGTGAGCGACCTCTCGCACACATTCGATCCGTGCGGAAAGGGGTCTCCCGAGCAATTTTGTGCAGTTTTTACTCAATTGCCGAAAACCTTGTAACGAACGGCCCTGCCCACGCGATGCAACGGATGGATGGGGTGGGGGCACGTCATCCAGAGGGCAATCAGGGGGGCCTGCATGCCAGGGATTGACCGTGCGCGTGGGTGGCGGAGAGGTGACTCTCCGCCGCCCACGCGGACAACCGAATCGAACTACCGCACGTCCACCAGCGTTGTCGCGGGCAACGCACGACCGTAGGGACAGGTCCAGATGGACGTCGTTGTACTTCTGATCTTCGCCCTTTTCTTCACCGGTCTGGTCGTCTTGACCACGACCGGTAACGGCCGTTTGCGCGCCGCTGTGCGCCGGCCGCGTTTCTTCCAGCTGGTGGTCGCCGTCGCGGCCGTCGCTACCGTTCCCGTCGACGTGTACGCCGTCATCTACGGCACCGTCGGACCGGGCGGAGCGGCGATCGAGGACGTTGCGGGCCGCCTGCTGCTGCTGAACGTCGCCGCGTCCTGCGGCGTCGCAGCCCTGCACGAGGCCCTCCGGGGCCGTGCCATCTCCGCTGCCGCGGCCTCGGACGACTCCGAGATCGAGGAACCACTGCGGATGGGCGTGCTGGGCTGGACGGGCCCACTGATCGCGCTGGGCGTGGTCACCGTCGTCGTTGCGCTCGGATCGTTGGGGAACGGTCCGGAGCTCGGCAACGTCGGACCCGTCTGGGCCTGTTATTCCCTGCTCATCTGCGTGATCAGCGCCTTCGCGCTGCTCCGCCGGCGGGCCGGGAGTGCGATCGATCCTCGGGAGGGATGAGGATCGACGCGGGTTCTGCACCGCGGACGGTGGGCCGGTAGCTGCGGGAGGGCAGCCACCGGACAAACACCCCCGTCCACGGTGCAGAACCGACGTCCTGGGGTATACGCCTACCCCGGGTCTCAGACCTTGAGCGAGGCGCCTGGGTGCTGCCCCCCTGCCCTTCCTTGCAAAGTTTACTGATTTCCCGCCGTCGGGCGGGGCACTGGTGCGGCGCGGGTGCGGGGCGCTGACGGCGCGAGGTGCGGGATGGGCGGGGTGGGGCGGTTAGTTCTTGAGCCATTCGGGGTCTGGGAGGCGGGGGCGGTCTAGTTTGCCGCTGGCGTCCAGGGGGAGCTCGTCGATGGGGATGAGGTCTGCGGGGACCAGGTAGATCGGGAGTTCCTTGGTGAGTTGGAGGAGGAGGCGGGCCAGTACTGCGGGGTCGTCGTCCTCCAGGACCACGTAGCCGATCAGGCAGGTGTCGCCGGCCGGGTCGGTGTTGGCGACCACGACCGCGTCGATCACGCCCGGTAGGTCGGCGAGCACGTATTCGGTCTCGCCCGGCTCGACCCGGTGACCGCGGATCTTCACCTGGTCGTCGACCCTGCCCAGGTAGTCGAGGGTGCCGTCGGCGCGCCAGCGGCCGAGGTCGCGGCTGCGGTAGAGCCGTCCGCCCGGATGCGCCGGGTCGTTGACGAACGCCGCCTCGGTCTCGTCCGGCCGGCCGAGGTAGCCCTGGGCAACGGCCGCGCCACCCAGATGGATCTCCCCCACCGCACCCACCGGCACCGGTCGCAGCGCCTCGTCCAGCAGCCGAACCACCACACCGTCGATCGGCCGCCCGATCGACGGCCGGTCCTCGGCCGGGTCGACCTGATGGATCGTCGTCACCACCGAAGCCTCGGTCGGCCCGTATTCGTTGAACAGCAGGCATTCCGGATGCGCCGCCAGGAACTCCTTGATCCCATGCGTCAGCACCATCGCCTCGCCACCCGCGACGATCTCCCGCAGCGCCGGCAACTTCGGCATCTCCGGCATGGTCGCGAGCAACGCGGTCAACGGGGTGAACGTCATGAACAACCGTTCGACCTCGTACTTCGTGAGCGCGGCAACCACTTCGTCCGGGTCGTACCGGTCGTCCTCGCCGATCACCACGAGCGCCGCCCCGGACGCCAACGCGGTGAACAACTCCTGCACATGTACGTCGAACCCGAACGACGTCCACTGCAACGTTCGCAACGACCGCCGCGTACGTAAGTAGTGCCGAACCAGGTTGACCGGCCCACGATGCGGAACCGCCACACCCTTGGGATTCCCGGTCGATCCCGACGTATAGATGCAGTAGGCAACATCATCAGCCGCGGCCCGCACCGGCGGCGCCTGCTTCGCCCGCAGATCCCCATCCGCCGCAGCCACCGGAACGAGCCGCAGCCCGAGCCGGTCAGCGAGCGCCGCATCGTCACCGACCAGCGCGACCGCACCCGAGTCGCCGATCATGAACGCCCACCGCGACTCCGGTACGCCGGGGTCCAGCGGAAGGTACGCCGCACCTGACTTCAGCACAGCCAGTACGGCGACAACAAGCTCGGCACCACGAGCCACTCGTACGGCGACCAACTGGCCCGGCTTGACGCCAAGGTCGACCAGTTGCCAAGCGACTGCGTTCGAGCGCCGGTTCAGCTCGGCGTACGTGAGCTCCCGGTCGCCCTGGATCACTGCGGTCGCGTCCGGCGTACGGGCGACCTGCTGCTCGAACAGGGTGTGCAGGCCGCTCAGCTCGCCGGCGACGACGGCGTTCCGGCGTACGCGGCCGATCGGTCCTGCTGCGGGCGGCTCGCCTTCGAATTCGGCGAGGAGCTTGCGGTCGGGCTCGGTCGGGAGCATCAACTCGGGGAGGCTCAGGCGAGGTTCGGTGATCGCGCGCCGGAGTACGGCCTCCAGGTACTGCAGCAGGCGCTCGATGGTGGCCTTGTCGAACAGGCCGGCGCGGTAGTCGGCGGTGCAGCGGATGCCGTCGGAGTGGTGCGCGAGACGGAGACGCAGGTCCAGCTCGGGGGCCAGCTCCTCGTCGCCGGGCTCGAACTCGACGAGGACCTGGAAGAGCGGGTCCTGCTCGAGTACGGCGAGGTCGACGGCGGCGTGGTCGAACGCGGCGATGGTGAGTTCGCGGACGCGCTGGGCCAGGTCGCCGAGGTCGGGTTCGCCGGACAGGTCGATACGGAGCGGGAGGGCGCGGGCGTTCTGCGCGCCGGCGCCGCGGAGGGCCGCCGTACCAATGGTGATGTCGTCCTGGGCGGCGAACCGGCCGAGAACGGTGCCAACGGCGGCGAGCATCGTCATTAGCGGGCTGACCTTGCGGTCGCGGCTGAAGGCGAAGACGGCGTCGCCGAGGGAGGCGTCGAGGTTGAGTTCGACCGAAGCGACCTCGGGGCGCGCGGCGGGGCGGGGCTGGTCGCTGGGCAGCACCAGAGGTTGGGCACCGGCCAGTACTCCGTGCCAGAACTCCAGGTCGGCGACGTACTTCTCCTTCGCCACCTGAGCTTCGTCCGCCGCCTGCTTCTTCGCTGCTTGGGCGTCGTCTGCCTGCTTCTTCGCCGCTTGGGCGTCGTCTGCCTGCTTCTTCGTCGCCGCTCGGGCTTCGTCTGCCTGCTTCTTTGCCGCTTGGTCCGCGGGCTGCTTGTTCTGCGCTGCCTGCTCTGCCGGTACTGCGTCCGCCTTCGCTTGTGGTTCCGTGGTCTGCCGGGCCGTCGTTTCGTTGAGGAGGGCAAGCTGTTCGTGCATCAGCTTGGTGACGCCGTCGACCAACTGACCCGCAACCCTCAGCTGCTGCGACATCAACGCGGCCATGCCGGAACCAGGCAGATCCGCTTCACTGGTTGCCGCGGCCGCCGCGTCAACCTTCGCGGCCAGTTCTGCCAGACCTGAGCCCAGTACGGCGAGCGCGGTCCGGGAATCCTTCACCTCAACGGGATCCGACGGCTCGGGCTCGGCCGGTCCGAGCAGATCGAACGGATCGACCTCGCCACCAGGAACGTTGCGCGAGGCAACAGCCGAGGCGAGCTTGTGCGGCGTATCGAGTTCGTCGAACAGCTCACTCACCGCAAGCTCGACCTCGAACCGCTGCCCGACCTCTTCGACGACCCGCAGCATCGACAGCGAATCCGCGCCCAGCTCGGCAAACGTGTGATCCACCGTCACGTCGTACGGATCCAGCCCCAACTGCTCCCCGGTCAGATCCAGCACGACCTCCAACGACTCCCGATACCGCTCCGCCACACTCGCCGGCTCGCCTACCGCACGATCGGAGCTCGCTCCCGGCCTCTCGCCGGTCGCCGCGGGCGACTCGGCGTCGTTCGGGGCCTCGCGGCCCTCGCGGCCCTCGCGCGAGCTGCTCGCCGCGGCGAGCGCATCCGCGTCGGCTCCGTGGTTTGCGGGCGACGCCTCAGCCTGGGCGGCTGTTGCGAGCTCTGTGACGGTGAGTTCTATCGGGTTGGTGTTTTCGGCAGGGAGGGCGAAGGGAGAGTGTTCTTCGGGGTCCTCGTGGGGTGGTTCGGTGGTGTTCTCGGGGCTTGGCGGGTCGAGCGGGATCTTCTTGAGTGCCGGGCGGACGCGCGCGTCGCCACCCTCCGCGCGCATGACCGGGCGCGCCGTAGTCCCGGCGTCTGCTGGTGTGGCAGTTGTTTCGGCCGGCGCGAGGAGAGCGGCCGGTGCGGCTGTGGTGTCGACCGGGTGGTGGACGCGGCGGAACGGGTAGAGCGGCAGCGGGACGCGGCCGGCGTTGGGGTAGACCTTCGACCAAGTGATCTCGGTGCCCTGCTCGTAGAGCTCGGCGAGGCCGTTCATCGTCGCGAGCACCGGGTCCTGGCCGAGGCGCTGCGCCGGGATCCAGGTGCTGTTCGGCGCGATCCGGCGACCGGCCGGGCTCAGTACGGCGTCCGGCCCGAGCTCCAGGAATCGACGGCATCCGGCTGCGGTCAACGCCTCGACGGCATCGCCGAACAACACCGGCTGGCGCAGCTGACCGACCAGGTAGTCGCTGTCGAGCGCAGTCCCGCTCTCCAACAGTTCGCCGGACCAGCTCGACACCATCGGCATCCGCAACGGGCGCAGCTTGATCTCCGCGACGACCTTCGCGAAGTCGGCCAGGATCGGATCGACCAGCGAACTGTGGAACGCCCGATCGACATCCAGCCGCTGCCACGACACCTCGAGCCGGTCGAGCTGCTCGGCCAGCTGCCCGACGATCACCTCGGTACCGGTGAGCACGAACGACTGCGGACCGTTGCCTGCGGCAATCTCCACACCAGACGTCTGCGCCAGTTCGCGCACCCGATCGGCATCGGCCCGGACCGCCACCATCGCACCCGGCACGGTCCCGCGCTGCATGAGTTCGCCGCGCTTGGCGGTCAGCCGTACGCCGTCCGCGAGCGACAACGCACCGGCCACGCACAACGCGGCGTACTCGCCGACGCTGTGCCCGACCACCAATGCCGGTTGCACACCGAAGGACTGCCAGAGCCTCGCCAGCGCGACCTCGAAGGCGAAGAGAGCTGGTTGCGCGGTCTCGGTCGGCCAGATGCCTTCCGCAGTACTGGCAGTTGTGAGTAGGAGCTCCAGGAGGCTGCCGCCGAACTCCTCGGCGTACACCTTGTCGCACTCGTCCAGCACCGAGCGGAAGACCGGGAACCTCGCAGCAAGTCCTGCTGCCATTCCGCGACGCGCGGCGCCCTGGCCGGTGAAGGCGAATCCGAGTGGGCCGGGTCCACCGCGTGGCACGGCGACGGCTTGCGCAGTACCGAGTGCTTCGGCCAGCTCTTCCTCTGACGAGCCGGCTACTGCGAGGCGTTGGCGGTGTGCTGGGCGGCCGAGCGCCGCCGTACTGGCCAGGTCGATGAGGCGATGTCCGGTGCCGTGTTCGAGGTCGGCGCGGAACAGCTCGACGAGTTCGGTGAGTGCATCGGCATCGGGAGCTGAGAGTGGGAGTACGACGGGGCCGTCGTCGCCGCGGCGTACCTGCCTCGGCGCTTCTTCGAGGATCACGTGCGCGCTGGTGCCGCCGACATCGAGCGCGCTGACGCCGGCGCGCAACGGCGCACCGGCTTCCCAGTCGCGCGTCGTGGTGCCGATGACGAACGGGCTGTTCTCGACCTGGAGGTCGGGGTCGACCTTGGTCTGGTTGATGGTCGGGACGAGCGTGCGGTGCTGCAACATCAGCACGGTCTTGATCAGGCCGGCCATGCCCGCGGCGCTGTCGAGGTGGCCGATGTTGGGCTTCACCGATCCGATCGTGCAGAAACCGGTCGCGTCGGTGTGCTTCCGCAGTACGGAGGCCAATGCCTTGAATTCGCTGGCGTCGGCTGCGGCGGTGCCGGTCGCGTTGGCCTCGATGTAGCTGAGGGATTCGGCCGGTACGCCGGCCTTCTCGAGCGCACGTTCGACGAGGTCGGCCTGGTCATTCTCGTTGCTGACCGCGGATCCGCGGATCACCGCATAGACGGTGTCGCCGTCGGTCACCGCCTGGTCGAGCCGCTTCAGGAGCACCGCCGCGACCCCGTTGCCACCGACCGTGCCGTCGGCGGCCGCGTCGAACACGCGGATGTGCCCGGTCGGCGACAGGATCGACTCGGGGCTGGCGTGATAACCCGTTGCCTGCGGCACATGTACTGCGGCCGCGCCGGCAAGCGCGAGGTCGGCGTCGCCGGACCGCAACGCCTGGCAGGCAAGGTGAACCGCGACCAGCGAGGACGACCAAGCAGCCTGTACGCCGATCGCCGGGCCGGTGAGACCGAGGCGGTATGCGACCCGGGTCGCGAGGAAGTCCGGAGGCTGGTTCTGCTGGGTGTAGAGGTTCATGCCGGAACCGGCGAAGATGCCGATCCGGCCGGCTGCTCCGGCGTGACCGCCGTGTTCCAGGGCGTGCTGGCAGACCTCGAGGAAGATCCGCTGCGCCGGATCGGTCAGCTCGGCCTCGCGATCGCTCAGCCCGAAGAACTCGGCGTCGAACGACTCCACGTCTTCCAGCGCGCCGCTCACCGCAACGAGCTCATCGTTGCCGAAGGCATCCTTCGTCGTGACCTCGTCCGGGGTGAACCTCCGGATGCTCTCGACACCGGCCGCCAGGTTGTCCCAGAACTGCTCGAGCGTGTCGGCACCGGGGAACCGCGCGGCGAGCCCGATGATCGCGATCGGCTCTACTGCTTGCTTCTTCGCCGTCTTGGTGCGCGGAGGCGCGGCTTGTTCGCTGGAATGCGCGGCCGCCGTACTACGGAACTCACCGGCGCGCTCTTCCAGATAGTTGCTCAAAGCAAGAATCGACTCATGCTCGAACATCACCGACCGCGGAAACTCCAACCCGAGCACTTCCTGCAACCCGGTATGCACCCGAACCATAGCCACCGAGTCGACGCCGAGCTCATACAACCCGGTCCGCTCATCAACCTCGTCCCCCAACACCCCCCGGAAGACACCGACTACCCTTCCAACCCACTCCCCCACACCTTCACCGGAAGCAGCCTCAGCAACCTCACCATCCGCTGCCAGTGCCGCAACCTCGACAGGCGCAACTGCTGCACCCTCAGCAGTCGCAGACCCGACGGCCACAGACTCGGCAGGCGAAGCCCCACCATCCGCACCCGGTGACGCCACAACCGGCACACGCTCACCGAACACCGACTCCGCACCGTCCGTCCCACCAGCAGACCCCGCACCCGCCGCCGGCGCCGGCGCCGGGGCGACTTTGTGCCCGAGTTGACCATTTTCCGCGCCGGATTTGGTCAAGCCAGGCACAAAGTCGCCCACCGGAGGTCGGTCGGTGCCATGGACGCCAGCCCTCGCCATCGCTGTCTGCTCAGCCGACTCGAGCTCAACGCCATTGCCCGATCCACCAGCGTCAGTGGACTCGGTTTCATCGGTGGACTCGCCGGCATCCGCGGATTCGTCAGCATCTGCCTCGTCGCCAGCACCAACAGACTCGGCCACGCCGGCGGACTCGGTCGCATCTGCGGACTCGCCGGCAGCCGCCTCTTCGCCAGCGTCGGTGGATTCGGCAGCATCTGCCTCTTCGCCGGTGTCGGTGGACTCGGCTACATCGGTGGACTCACCAGCATCGGCGGACTCGGCAGCATCTGCCTCTTCGCTCGCATCAACGGACTCGGCAGCATCTGCCTCTTCGCTCGCATCAACGGACTCGGTCACCCCGTTGTCGATGAACCCGGCTACGTCGGCGTCGGTGGAATCAGCTACGTCGGCGGTCTCGCTTGCGTCTACGGACTCGCCAGTATCGGAGAACTGGGCAGCATCTGCAGCTTCGTCGGTGTCGGTGGACTCGGCTACATCGGTGGACTCACCAGCATCGGCGGACTCGGCAGGATCTGTCTCTTCGCCGGAGTCAGCGTATTCGGCTTCGTCGCTGTCGGTGGACGCGGCTGCGTGGGTGAACTCGCCTGCGTCGGTCGATTCGGCAACGTCTGCTGGGCCGGTGACGTCGGTGGATTCGGCAGCGTCTGTCAGCTGGAAGGCAGCGGCTGGTTGGTCGGCGTCAGTGGACTGAGCCTGCTCGTCCTCGGAGGCTTCAGTCGGCTCGACGCCCGCAGTACTTTCCGCGACCGCGACAGGCTCGGCGCTTCCCTCTGAAGCGACACTCTCGGCGCCTACTTCGGACGCGACACTCTCGTCGGCTTCTTCGGACGCGACACTCTCGGCGCCTTCTGGCTCGGCGGCCTCCGCAGCCGCAACCAGCTCGCCCGGCTCCCCGGCAGCGTCATGTTCAGCAGGCTCTACGGCGTCAGCAACCTCCGCCGATCCGCCAACCTCAGCAACGGCCGCCGACTCATCCCGTACTCCGTCATCGGTGCCCTCCACCGCCTCGACGTCTACCAATCCTGGAGACCCAGCGCCTGATTCAGACTCCGACCGCTCGGAGACCTCGGCGCCCTCAGACTCGGTGGTGTCGGCGACTGCCGCCGACCGCGCCGTCTCAGCAGCAGCCGACTCGGCGGGTTCGACGCGCTCGGCGCCACCCTCAGGCTCGACGGCGTCGGCCCTGCCACTCTCGTCAGCAGTTGCCGCCGGCTCGGCGGGTTCACCGGGCTCGGCGCCACCCGCAGGCTCGTCGGCACCGGGCGACTCGCGACCCTCGTCGGCCGGTGCTTCAGACCCGCTAGAGACCCCGGTCGCTTCCGCAACATCAGCAGGGTTCTCGACGGCGAGGCTCGCGGTGCCGACGGGCTCGCTGGGTTCAGCAGCCTCCGCAGGATCGGCTGTCTGCGCCGACTCAGGCATCTCTGCGGGCTCAGGCACGTCCGCGGACTTAGCCGTCCTTGCGGGCTCGAGCGTCTCCGTGGACTCAGCCATCTCGGTGGACCCAGTCGCGTCCGCGGACGTGGCCGTCTCCGCGGACTCGGCCGTCAGCTCGGGGTGGGCTACGTCGGCTTCTGCTACACCGCTTGGCTCGCCGCCTTCGACAGGTGTGGTGTCATCGGCGTCGTCGTCCGAAGACTTGGCATCCTCAGCACCTTCGGTGGACTCGACGGGTTCAGCAGGTACTGGCGGGGTGGTTGGCTCGGGGGTGTTGGTTGCCTCGGTTGATGCGGCGGCGGCTGTCTCGCGGTTGTCTGCTGCAGTCGGCTCGGCGGCCTCGGGGGTGCGGAGGTCGGTGGAGGCTGCTGGTGCGTCGGGGGCGGGTGGGGCGGGGCGGTGCTGGTCTGGGTCCGAGGTGGTGGGCTCGGGAGCGGAGGGCTGGTCGGGGTCTGTTGGGTGACCGGCCTCTTCGGGGGTTTCGGGGGCGATCGCCTTGATCGGGTGGTCGGCTGCTTTGGCCTGGTCGAGAAAGTCCGTCGCGAGGCTCTCGACGGGTTCGGCGGTGGGCAGGTCGGTGGTTGGTACGCCGGCCGCTTCCGCGAGCGCACTTACTGGGTCGGCGTCGGCTAGTGGTTGGGCGGATGGTGAGTTGGTGGGTGCCGGGTCGGTGGAAGGTGTCTCGGCTGTCGACTCGTGCGCGGGAGTCGCCTCGGCTAGACGCGCATCGTCGGCTGCGGTCGGCTCGGCGAGGTCGGCTTGGGTCGGCCTGGAGGCGTCGGCGGTCAGCGCGTCGGTAGGCGACTCGGCGGCCTCGGTGGTGAACACGTCGGAGGGCGGCTCCGGTGACTCCGTCGTCGCGGCGTCGGAAGGCAGCGCGGGTGACTCGGTGGTCCCGGCGTCGAAAGGTGACTCGGGCGTCGCGGTGTCGAGAGGTGGCTCGGGCGTCGCGGTGTCGAGAGGTGGCTCCGTCGCGGAGTCGGCGGGTGACTCTGGGAGGTCGGCTGGGGGGCGGGGGGCGCCTAGGGTGGGGCGTTGGGGTGGGGTGGGGATGGAGTCGGCCAGGGAGCGGCGCCAGGCTAGGCGGACTACTGGCAGTTCGGTGGTTTGTTCGGCGTCGTCGTCGAAGGAGCCGGTGCGGGCGGCGGGGGCGGCGTACGGGGTGTTGGCGCGGAGCGGTTCGCCGTACGGGGACGTGGGGGCGTTGAGACTGCCGTCCACGAAGCGTTGCTTGAGCAGGGGGCGGAGGATCTTGCCGCCGGGGGTGGTCGGGAAGTGGCGGCGGGGGACGCCGACGACCTGGGCGGCGAGGCCGAGGCGGTCGTGCAGGACCGCGCGGATGCTGTCGGCGACGCCTGACGTGGGGTCTGCCGTCTCGGGGACGGCGAAGAAGATCAGCAGGCGCTCGGTGCCGGTGGCGGCGTCGGCGAGGCCGCAGGCGGCGACCAGGCCGAGTTCGGCGCCGGGGACCGAGGCGGCGACCGTCTCGATGTCGTGGGCGTAGTAGTTCTGGCCGTTCAGGATGATGCGTTCGGAGTCCCGGCCGGTGATGACGACCTGGCCGCCGGTGATGAACGCCTGGTCGCCGGTCGCCAGCCACTTGCGGGCCGGCCAGTTGCCCGCCGGGAAGGCCGCGCGATCGGCGTCGGGGTTGCCGAGATAGCCCGGGGTGACCCGCGCGGACGCGATCTGGAGCTGGCCGATCCGGCCCTCGGGCAGTACGGCGCCGTTCGGCCCGACGATGCGGACGGTCGCTCCGGGCGCCGGCGTACCGACGGAAACCAGCGACAGTACGCCGGGAGCTTCGACCCGCGACTTGCCCGGACGAGCCACCGCGACCTTGCCGGCCGTCGACCGCTGGTCCACCCACTCGACGACGCCGGTCGGTGGGATCCGGACGCGGTGCACGTTCGGCGTCAGCCCGGGGCGCGCGAAGGTGATCCCGGTGACCGTCTCGGTCATCCCCCAGGCCGCGACGAAGGTCTCCGGGACGACGCCGAAGCGGTTCGTCAGCCGCAGGAACTCGCTCACCACCGGCACGGTGATCTGCTCGCCGCCACTCACCAGACTGCGCAGCGCCGACAGGTCCCAGTGCCGGTCCGGCTCGCCCGCGATCGCCGCGGTGGCCAGCCGGTACCCGAAGTTCGGCGCCCACGAGTGGTTGACCCGATGCGCGTCCATCAGGTCGAGCCAACGCAGCGGGTTCGCGAGCACCCAGTCGGTCGCGACGTGGATATTCGTGCAGCCCGCGAAGACCGGCAGCAGGTGGTAGAGCAGGAACGCGCCGCTGTGGTCGAGCGGCAACCAGTTCAGGGTGGTCTGCCCGGGGCGAACCGGGAGCATCGCCGGCGTACCGGCGGCGAACTCGACCAGTCCGCGATGCGTCAGCTGGATGATCTTCGGCGTACCGGTACTGCTCCCGGACGACATCATCAGTACTGCGACGTCGTCCGCGGCCGGCCGATGGAACTCCGAGGTCGGCTCGTGCCCGGCCAATGCGTCCGGGTCGAGCACGGGCAGGCCGAGGTCGTCGGGGAGATCCGAGGGCCGCCCGATCAGCACGGTCCAGCCGAGCAGGTCGGTGACCTTGCGGAGCCGCTCGCGGCCCTCCTCGGTCCGGTCGCCCTCGGCGGCCGGTGCCATCAGCAACGGCCGGATGCCGCCGAGCGTGCAGGCCCAGAACGCGGCGAAGAATCCGACCGGCTCGGTGCAGTGCACGACGGCGGGATCACCAGCCCGTACGCCGTTCGCCCGGAGGCCGGCCAGGATCCGTGCGGCGAGCTCGAGCAACGTCGGGAAGTCGAGCCGGGTCTCGCGGCCGTCCGGGCCGATCTCGACGACGCCCGACGTACCGAAGTCGCGGGCGGCGCGCAGCAGCGCGCTCGGCAGATCGCGCGGGTAGCCGGCCGGGATCATCAACGCCGGGCCGGTACTGATCGCCGGCCGATCGGCCCCGTTCCTCACCATGCGACCACCGCAGAGGGCGTCGAGGCGACCAGCGCCAGGACGACGACCGTCGCGAGGGTCGAGGCGACCAGCGGCAGGGCCATCGCGGACGCGAGGGCGAGCAGGCGAGCCGGTCCGAGGGCAGGTCGTGAGAGCGCGGCGGGCTCCGCAGGTTCAGCGGAGGCGCCAGCCAGTCGGCGACCCACGGACACGCGCCTCCCCAACTGGACGGAGCCGGGCTCAGGGCATACCCGTCTCGCTCGCTCTCACCGACAGAACAGGCCCCGTAAAACCGCCGGCCGAAGCGAGTCCGTGACCGGGCACACCCGGTGCGTCATCGTCCGACCGACAGCCGTGAACCCTACCAGCCGACAACGCGCCTGGAGGAGTCAGTTCCAGCAGCCGAAGGTTAAGAATCCACCCGTCGACTACTAACGGTGTCAACGAGCGTCGAAGGCTTGCGATACGTGATCGAAGGGAACGTCCGCACTGCGGTCAGATCGACCTGAAGGGTGGCTTGCACGACGGGTTCCTGCACTGGGCCGGGATGGCACCCGCCCTCGCCCCGGCTGAGATGATACGGTCAGGTCGCTTGCTCCGTAGGAGCGCAAACCCCGGCCCATCACGGTCCGGGGCTTCGTTTGCCGCGGACACGGGCTGTTAGCTCAGTTGGTTAGAGCACCTCGTTTACACCGAGGGGGTCGGGGGTTCGAGTCCCTCACAGCCCACCCACTTCTTGCCCTACCGACCACGTGGTGGAGCCGAAGAACTGTCGGTGGCGGCCCCGACGCCGGCCACGCGGCTGCGCGACCGGGCCGAGCCTTTCATTGGTTCAGAGGCTGCTCGGCGCTGTCATCCTCATCATCCAGTGGCTCGACGGAATGTTGGTGAGATCGTTGATGACCTCGCCGTCGACCTGGTCGAAGGATTGCAGTGCGAGCTTCTCGAACGCCGGCGGCTCCCGGACGTACTCGCCGCGGTCGTTCGCCGACATCCACCGTGAAATCCGGCCCTGGGTCGGCTCGAAGCAGGTGTCGACGCTGACCACCCGGCCGCCGGGCCTCAGCACGCTCGCCGCCAGGTTGAGCAGATCTGTGCACTGCTCGTCCGACAGGTGGTGCAGCAGGCCGAGCAGCAGCACGACGTCGATCGGTGGCAGCGACCCGGCCGCGGCTTCGTCGAAGATGCCGCAGTGGAAGCCGGCGTTCTCACCGCCGAAGTGCTCGTTGGCCCAGTCGATGTACGGCGCGTCTGTGTCGAAGCCGTGGTATTTCAGCGGCTGGGCCAGCCGCGGGAAGTAGTACGCGGGGCCGCAGCCGATGTCCAGGACGGTTTCACCTGGCTTGACTTCCTCGATGCAGCGGTACCGCAGGCGGTCGGCGCCGACGACGCGCTGCAGCAGGACGTACGCAGGCACATGCCTGAGAAGGCCTTTCAGACCCTCCATGGGTATCTCCTCGCTCGGGGAATTGATTATGCTCCAGCGTCTCGACAGCTAAGTCAAAGTCACTCAGTTCTTCAGCTCGTAGACGATGACTGGTCCTCGGGTGTACCTGCGGTCGGCGAGCCGGTCGAGGGTACGCTCGGCGACACCGCCCACCCGCTTGTCCGCAAAGATCCAACGGACGCCGTGATCGCGGTGCAGCGTCGCGAGCAGCTCGGAGGTCGGCGCAGTGAGTGCCTTCGCAGTCAGTTCGACCCGGTCCGGCCAGGGCGACGGCAGGTGGTTGTAGGTGACGTTCTCCTGGCCTTGGTGGGCCAGTGACTGCTGCGTGTACGCCCAGCCCTCGATCAGCGTTCGGCGGCCGCCGATACCGCTGACCAGATAGCCACGCGCGTCACAGACCGGGCCACCACGTCCTTGTGTCAGGCAGCTGGTGTTCGTCACGATCACGTCGTCGCGTCCCGCGTTGCGGTCCAGCCACAAGGCGGCCTGGATCTCGGCCGTGGTGAACCAGGGTTTCGCCGGCACCGGGATCTGCCGGGACTCCCCGGTGACGGCGTCCGCCGCGTTGCGCCACTCCGCCCACCCCCGGCTCGGCAGCGTGAGACCGACCGCTACGCACATCAGCAGCGCCAGGCCGAGGCCACGAATCTGCGGGCGGACGGTCCGAAGGACGAGCCAGCCGAGCAGCCCGACGGCGACTGTCCCGGCCAGCCACAGCATCGGTTCGGTGACGGCCCAGGTGACCTCGGCCGGGGCGACCGGCCTGGCTTCGCCGTTGCCGGCGAGCCGGATCACCACCGCGAGTACCGCGCCGGCCAGCAGGCCACCGGCGACGATCACCCGGCGCGCCGGGCGGGGGCGTCCGGCGACCGCGCCGTGGACCACAGAGCCCGCGGCAACAGCCGCGAACGGCAGCGCACTGCCGAGGAAATAGAACTGACCGAGGCTCGGATGGTCGACGGCCACGAATCCGAGCATGGCGGCGAGCAGCGTGCCCACCAGCCACCACTGCGCCGGGTCGGTACGGGTCCGGCGCTGGGCCGGCCCGGCGAACGCCACCACCGCCACCATGTTGCTCACCACGACGGAAACCACCATCGCGATCGCCCAGGTCAAGATCTGCCGGCTCGGATGGCTGAGCCCTTGGATGATCCATCCACCAGGCGGCGCAACGGCCGGGGCACCGCTCAGAGCGGTGTATCCGGGGAAGACCCTCAAGAATCCGAACAAGCGGAACGGAGTACCGGCGGTGCTGCCCGACACCGTCGCGGTCGCCGCCAGCGTCACCAGGGCCAGTGCGACGCCCAAGCCGGCGGTTGGCCAGGGGATGCGCCGGTTACGGAGCAGCAGGAACAGGGCCGCCAGACCGGTCCCGCCGAGCAGCAGCGGCACAGTGGTGGGCTTCGAGCCGGCGCAGGCGCAGACGACCAGGAGGACGAGCACCCAGGACCGCCGCGGGGCACTGCGGTAAAGGACGCCGATCACCAGCGCCGCGGCGCCGACGCTGATCGTTGCGCCGAAGGACTGCGAGGGGCTCAGGAAGACCAGTGGTGAGCCTCCGATGCCACCGGCGAACTTCCAGATCGCGAGCCGCTGGACGATGGTCGTCAGCATGACCGCGAACGGGGCGGTCCACCAGGCGCCGCTGACCTGGCGCGCGAGGGCAGCCACCGCCAGGACGAGCCCGATGATGATCGGGGCGAACCAGAGCCTGAACAGCACGAGGCGGGCGTCGATACCGGTGATTTGTACGGCCGAGGCGAGGTGGGCGTCGGCGAACCAGTGGTACTGCATCGTCTCGCCCGCCACCTGCGGGATCTGGGGCGGGACGGAGCGGCCCAGCTCGTGCACGATTCCCAGGTGCCAGAGCAGATCCTGGTAGTAGTTGCCGCCGTACTTCGGAACCGCCGATGTGCTGACCGAACCCCCGTAGTACAGCAGAAATGTCGCCGACAGGAGGAGTGCCAGCGTGACCGCCCAGGCGAGCGGTAGCCGAGGCGCGTTCTGCGCCCGCCAGCAGGGCCACAGCCGAGGGACGGCGGCGAAGACGACCAGCACCACCGCAGGCCATACCGCCAGCCACTGCTGGATTCCGGCGGCCGTGAACAGGGCCCACCCCAGGAGCTCGAACGACAGGCCCACGACGATGCCGATGCCGATGTCTTCCGGCCAGGTCCGTCGGCCCGGCGCGAAAGCCCGCAGCAGCAGAACTCCGGGCAGCGTCACACAGCCCGCGAAATAGGCGGTATAGCGAAGGATGTCGCCGTTTCCTACTCCGGTGCCCTCCAGGACCAAGTACAGGGTCGCTGCGGGCAGCAGCCAGACGAGCGAACTGACGATCTGCGGCCGGCTGGAGCCGCGAGAGTCGTCCGTCGTGACGTCGGAGTCGTGGCCTTCGACGTCAGTCATCTGCCGGACTATAGCGTTCGGGGGTGGCTCTCCAGGGACGCCGAGCCCGGCCGGAGGTTCCGCAGGGCCCTGAGGTAGTCGTCCGGATCGCGGGCCTGGGTGAACCCCGACACCACCGACCAGCGGATCACCCCGGCCCGGTCGATGACGAAGGTCCCGCGCCCGGCGCACCCCCGGTCGGCGTCGAACACCCCGTACTGCGAGGCGATCGACCCGTGCGGCCAGAAGTCGGTCAGTAGCGAGAACTCCAGGCCGGCCGAGTCGGCGTACGCGCGCAGGGTGAACATCGGGTCGCAGGACACGGCCAGGATCTCCGCGGCGGCCGCCAGGTCCGGCCGGTCGCGGAGTGCCGTCAGCTCACTCGTGCACACCCCGCTGAAGGCATAGGGATAGAAGACCAGCACGACGTCCCGCCGGCCCCGGAAATCCGGGAGGCCGACGGTCTCGCCGTGCTGGTTGCGGGCGACGAAGTCCGGTGCCTGGCTGCCGACCCGGGGGACGGCAGCGGTCACCGGCGGATCACTTCTTGACCCGTGGCGACTTCGGCATCATCAGCTTCGTGGCCGACCAGTCCTCGGTCGGGGTCAGGCTGCTGGTCGTGGACAGGCCGGCGGTCGGGGCGGCTTCGGCGATCTCGCTGGCATCGACGTAGCCCTCGCGTCCGACCTTGGGGGTCATCAGCCAGACGACGCCACCGGCCTTCAGGTCGGTCAGCACGTCGAAAAAGGCGTCCACCAGGTCGCCGTCGTCCTCCCGGAACCAGAGCAGCACGGCGTCGACGACCTCGTCCGTCTCCTCGCCGACGAACTGCTCGCCGGTCAGTTCCTGGATGGCGTCCCGGAAATCGTCGTCGCAGTCGTCGTCGTAGCCGAGTTCCTGCACGACCCAGCCGCTTTCCAAGCCGAGCCGGGCGGCCATGTTCGGCTCGCCGCTCTTGCCGTCCGCGTGGTCCGCGGTCGCGCTCACGTGTCCTCCTCCGTCGTCCCCGCAGGCCCGGGGGTAGGCGTTAGTAGCAGTAGTCCATCGTGGCCTACCGCGTCGCGCAAGTATGCACGAGGGTTCCGTGACGTGTCCGGTATCCGCGTGCCGTGGACGGTCCGTGTCCGCTCCGACCACCCTCGGGCGGCCGGAAAGTGCATCGTTGTGGAGGCAAAGTAGAACGCATTCCGAACAGGTGACAGGATTGCAGCGAGGACCGATCTAGAGAACGGCAGGACACCGTGGCTTCCGGACACGAACCACCAGCCATCATCACCGAGGGGATGCCGACCCAGCTCCCCGACATCGACCCCGACGAAACTCGTGAATGGGTCGAGTCGCTCGACGCCGTGCTGGACGAACGCGGCAAGGCGCGGGCGCGCTACCTGATGCTCAAGCTGATCGAGCGGGCCCGGGCGCGGCAGGTCGGCGTACCGGCCCTGCGCAGTACCGACTACATCAACTCGATCCCGCCCGAGCGCGAGCCCTGGTTCCCCGGTGACGAGCACATCGAGCGGCGGATCCGGGCTTTCATCCGGTGGAACGCGGCGGTGATGGTCTCCAAGGCCAACCGCAAGGGGCTCGAGGTCGGCGGTCACATCGCCACCTACCAGTCCGCGGCCAGCCTGTACGAGGTCGGTTTCAACCACTTCTTCCGCGGCAAGGACCACCCCGGCGGCGGCGACCAGATCTTCATCCAGGGGCACGCCTCCCCCGGGATGTACGCGCGTGCCTTCCTCGAGGGCCGGCTGAGCGCCGACCAGCTGGACGGGTTCCGCCAGGAGGTCTCCCGCGGCCCGCACCAGGGCCTGTCGTCGTACCCGCACCCCCGGCTGATGCCGGACTTCTGGGAGTACCCGACGGTCTCGATGGGGCTCGCCGCGCTGGACTCGATCTACCAGGCGCGCTTCAACCGGTACCTGCACCACCGGGAGATCAAGGACACCAGTCAGCAGCACGTCTGGGCGTTCCTGGGTGACGGCGAGATGGGTGAGCCGGAGTCGCTCGGCGCGATCGGCCTGGCCGCCCGCGAGGAGCTCGACAACCTCACCTTCGTGATCAACTGCAACCTGCAGCAGCTGGACGGCCCGGTCCGCGGCAACGGCAAGGTGATCCAGGAGCTGGAGGCGTTCTTCCGCGGTGCGGGCTGGAACGTCATCAAGGTGATCTGGGGCCGCGAGTGGGACTCGCTGCTGGCCCAGGACCACGACGGCGCGCTGGTGAACAAGATGAACACCACGCCCGACGGCCAGTTCCAGACCTACTCCGTGGAGTCCGGCGACTACATCCGGAACAACTTCTTCGGCGGCGACCAGCGGCTGCGGGCGATGGTCCGGAACCTGTCCGACGAGGACCTGCGCAAGCTGCCCCGCGGTGGGCACGACTACCGCAAGGTGTACGCCGCGTTCAAGAACGCGACCGAGCACGTCGGTCAGCCGACCGTGATCCTGGCCCAGACGATCAAGGGCTGGACGATCGAGGCGCTGGAGGGTCGCAACGCGACCCACCAGATGAAGAAGCTCACCTCCGACGACCTGAAGGCCTTCCGCGACCGGCTCTACCTGCCGATCGAGGACAAGGATCTCGAGGACGCCTACAACCCGCCGTACTACCACCCCGGCGTCGACTCGCCGGAGCACCAGTACATGATGGAGCGGCGCAAGCAGCTCGGCGGTTTCCTGCCCGAGCGCCGGGTCCGGCCGAAGACGCTGAAGCTTCCCGGCGACGCCGTCTACAAGCCGCTCAGCAAGGGTAGCGAGAAGACCCCGGTCGCCACCACGATGGCGCTCGTCCGGCTCTTCCGCGACCTGATGAAGGACCCCGAGATCGGGCACCGGATCGTGCCGATCGCCCCCGACGAGTACCGCACCTTCGGGATGGACTCGATGTTCCCGACGGCGAAGATCTACTCGCCGCACGGGCAGCAGTACGAGGCGGTCGACCGCAACCTGCTGCTGTCGTACAAGGAGTCCGAGAAGGGCCAGCTGCTGCACGAGGGGATCAGCGAGGCCGGTGCGATGGGCTCGATGATCGCTGCCGGTACGGCGTACGCGACGCACGGCGAGCCGATGATCCCGTTCTACATCTTCTACTCGATGTTCGGGTTCCAGCGCACCGGCGACCAGCTCTGGGCGCTCGGCGACCAGCTCGGCCGCGGCTTCGTGATCGGCGCCACCGCGGGCCGTACGACGCTGACCGGTGAAGGGCTCCAGCACGCCGACGGGCACTCGCCGCTGCTCGCCTCGTCGAACCCGGCCGCGGTGCACTACGACCCCGGCTTCGCCTACGAGGTGGCGCACATCGTCAAGGACGGCCTACGCCGGATGTACGGCTACGGGCTGGACGATGCCAAGCCGTTCGGTGAGGACGTCTTCTACTACCTGACCGTCTACAACGAGCCGGTCGCGCAGCCTGCCGAGCCGGAAGACCTCGACGTCTCGGCGCTGCTCAAGGGCATGTACCGGTTCAACCAGTACGAGACGGCCGAGGGCGACGACGTACCGCGGGTGCAGTTGCTCGCGTCCGGTGTCGCGCTGCCGTGGATCCGCAAGGCGCAGCAGATCCTCGCCGAGGAGTACTCGGTGGCCGCCGACATCTGGTCGGTCACGTCCTGGAACGAGCTGCGCCGCGACGCGATCGCCGCGGAGGAGCACAACCTGCTCCACCCGGACGAGGACGAGCGGGTGCCGTTCATCACCCAGCAGCTGAAGGACACCAAGGGCCCGGTGGTCGCGGTCAGCGACTTCATGCGCGCGGTGCAGGACCAGATCTCCCGCTGGGTGCCGAACGACTACACGTCGCTCGGAACCGACGGCTGGGGCCTGGCCGACACCCGCGCCGCCGCCCGCCGCCACTTCCACGTCGACGCCGAGTCCATCGTCGTCGCCACCCTGGAAATCCTGGCCAAGCGCGGCGACGTCAAGCGCGAGGTAGCCGCCGAGGCCGCCCGCAAGTACCGCATCGACGACCCCACCGCGGTCGCCGGAGTCAAGCAGGAAGGCGCCGGCGCCTGACCACGGTCCCGCCGCACTCCGAAGAGCCGCCCACCGCTGAGGTGGGCGGCTCTTCAGTACGCATTCCCTGGGGTCTCTTGATTCCCTGGATCCTCGTCGTCCTGACCGAGGTCATCTCACTGCCGAACGAATTCGTGCTCAGCCTCGTCGTCCAGCCGGTCGAAGCGATCTTCTGGCTCTGGGCGATCGTGGCGACGGCCCGCCGGTTCTCGGCCGGCTGGCGGCGCCGGGCCACGGCAGCCGTGCTCGTTCTGGTCGCGGTCTGGTTCACCAACTGGTCGATGTACCACCCGGCCAGCTACTTCGCGATCCACCGTGCCCAGTTCAGCTACCTCGGCAACCACCACCCGGTTCCTGCCGACGACGCCGAGCAGTACGACGACGACCCCCGACTGCCTTGGTGGACCAGCGACCTCTCGACCACCGGGAGAGGCGATTCCCAGGGCAGTGAAGTTCTGGTCCTCAGCCAGTACTTCACGATCCTGGACGGCTCCGTTGGCTACGTCCACCGCAAACCGGGCTCCAGCACGAAGCGCGTCGACATGGCCGGCGACCTGCGCGATCTCGAAGACTGCAAACCACTGCCCGACGACTGGTTCTGGTGCTGAGCGCCCGCAAAACAAGGTGAACCCCAGGGTTGTGGGTTCTAGCCTGGGCGTATGCCTGAGTTGATCGAGCCGACTGTGGAGTTGCGGGAGTCGTGGTTGGAGGCTGCGGCGGAGTGGGGGGACACCCACCAGGACGGCGCTGGAATCCACGAGGGCGACGAGCTCGGGACGGTCGAGGGGTTCGGTGCCTGGATCAGCCGGTTGCGGGAGCAGAGTGACGAATCGGTTGCTGTTGGCCCCGATCGGGTGCACGCGTCGTACTGGTGGATCGTCGAGGACGGCGAGTACGCCGGGGCGATCTCCTTGCGGCACCGGTTGAACGACCAGCTGCTCGATGCCGGCGGGCACATCGGGTACGGCGTACGGCCGTCGTACCGGAGGCGCGGACTGGCTTCGTGGGCGCTGGGTGAGGTGCTGACCAGAGCCCGGGAGCGCGGGCTCGAGCGGGTGCTGGTGAGCTGCGCCGCCGAGAACCTCGCCTCGGCGCGGACGATCGAGCGCAACGGCGGAGTCCTCGAGGACGTCCGCGAGACCTGGCTGGGCCTGGCCCGGCGGTACTGGATCGAGCTCTGAGCGCCACTACGACAAATCACCCACCCGTGGACCGGAGCTAGTTGGGTATTCCGTCCGACGCGGACGATGCCACCCGATTCCTACCGTCGGTGTCATGACTGGCGCAGGCGTGGCAGGCCCTGCACGGCTTCTACGTCGTGACGTCCGGGCTGATGCTGCTGTGGTGCTTGCGCTACCGGCACGCCCCGCCGCGCGACACCCTGCTCCCCGAGCGGAGACTCGGATGATCACCGAAAGCATTGAAACCGTCATCGTCGGAGCCGGGCAGGCGGGCTTGTCGACCGGCTATCACCTGCGGAGCGCTGTGCTGCCCGGGGTCGGCCGGGACGCGCCGGGCGGGCTCACCCAGCGCGAGCTTGAAGTGTTGCCACTGGTTGCCGCCGGCAACAGGAACAACGCGAACACGACCTGCTCTAGCAAGGGCCACCCCGGCCGGCGTCGGGGTGGCCCCTTGCAGAGGCTCGGTCGGGCCTGGTGAACCCGGCCGGGCCAGTTCGGGTCAGACCGTGATGAGTTCCGCGTCGGTGGCGGCAGCCTCGAGTTCACGGACCAGTGGCAGGACCTTCGCGCCGAAGTACTCGATCTCCTCCTGGAAGTGCAGGAAGCCGCCCAGAATCAGGTCGACTCCGCGCTTGCGGTAGGCAACGATGCGTTCGGCGATCTGCTCCGGCGTACCGATCAGCTGGGTCCGGAAACCGTCGTTGTACTGGACAAGGTCTTCGAAGGACGAGTCGGCCCACATCCCCTGCCCGTCGGGAGCGGACCGGCCCGCCTGGGTGACTGCGTCACGGAAACCCTCGACGGCGGGTTTGTTGGCCTTGGCAACGATCTCGCGAAGCACCTCGCGGGCTTCCCGCTCGCTGTCCCGGGCGATGATGAACCCGTTCAGACCGAACTTGACCTCCCGACCGGCGAGGCGCGCACTTCGCCGTACGTCGAGAAGCTGCTCGGTGACTCCGTCGAAGTCCTTGCCGTTCGAGAAGTACCAGTCGGAGTACCGGCCGGCGTTGTCGCGGGCAGCCGTCGAATTGCCGCCCTGGAAGAGTTCGGGGACCACACCCGGCTTCGGTTTCAGGGTGAAATCGCGGATCCGGTAGAAGTCACCGGCGAACTCCACAGAGTCCTCGGTCCAGAGCTTCCGTAGTACCTGCAGGAACTCCGCCGAGCGCCGATAACGCTCGTCGTGCTCCAGCCACGGCTCCCCCAGAGACGTGAACTCGCCCTTGAACCACCCGCTGACGACATTGACCGCGAACCTGCCGTTGGACAGGTGATCCGCCGTCGCCCCAAGCTTCGCCAGTACGCCGGGTTGCCACAGCCCCGGATGCACCGCGGCGATCACCTTGAGCCGCTCCGTCGCCAGCAGCAGCGCCAGGCTGAAGCTCGTCGACTCGTGCTGGAACTCGGCGCCGTAGCTCGCCGTGTACCGGACCTGGCTCAGCGCGTACTCGAACCCGACCCGTTCCGCCGTCTGTGCAAGCTTCTTGTTGTACTCGTAGTCCCAGCCGGTCCGCTGCTCGATGTCGCTGGTGACCAGGCCACCACTGACGTTCGGAACCCAGTAGGCGAACTTGATCTCGTCGGAGACCTTCTCAGTCGTCATGTCAGCTGTACCAGGTCGGCTCGGGCAGCTCGCCCGTGAGCAGGTGCCGCCCGACCTCGCGCCGTTTGTAGGCAACCGGGTCGTGCAAGGTGTGGGTCCGGACGTTCCGCCAGAACCGGTCCAGCCCCTCCTTGCTCGCGGTCGACCGGGCTCCGGTGACCTCGAAGATCCCGCTCGTCACCTCGAGCGCCACCTCCGTCGCCCGCGCCTTCACCGCCGCCACCCGCACCTCGTGCTCACCGCGTTGCTCGGCGGTCACTTCCCAGGCGTTCTCGTGGATCCGCTGCCCCTCCGAGGCGACCGCGTCGGCCAGCGCCTCGACAGCCCACAATTTCGACTGGAAATCGCCGTAGACGTCGACCACGTAAGGCTCGTCGACCGCTTTCTGATACCCGCCGTGCAGCCACGACCGGCTCTTTTCGGTGGTATAGGTGAGTGCGGTTTCGAGAGCTCCTCGGGCAATTCCGAGATAGAAATTCACGAAGACCAGCTGAATCGTCGGGACGTTCAGTGTGTTGTAGACCCGCGGCTGGAAGACCTTGCCGACGAAGCCGGCCGCCTGGTCCCAGCCGACCCGGACATGGTTCAGACTCACGCTGCCGCTCTCGGTCAGCCGCTGCCCCAGATTGTCCCAGTCGTCGTGGAACGTCAGCCCCTCGATGTCCGACGGCACGATCGCGAACACGTGCGTGTCGCTCCCGAGCAGCGTCCCCTCCAGCACGGTGACATCGGAGACCTTGCTGCCGGTCGAGAAGCTCTTGCGGCCGTTGAACACGATGGTGTCGCCCTCGTCCGTGACGACCACGTCGGCGTCCCGCGGATTGACCGCGCCGCCGAAGAACCACTTGTTCTTGGTCGCTTCCGCCTCGACGTGCGCGATCTGCTCCGGCGTACCGACCAAGCGGGCCGCCCAGAACCAGAGCAGGTGGTACCCGAGCAGTTGCCCGATCGAACCGTCGGCGGCGGCGACCGTCCGGATCACTTGGTACGCCGTGGGCCAGGTCTGCCCACCTCCCCCGTGCTCGGCCGGACCGAGCAACGTGACCAGGCCGGACTCCTTGAGCAGCCGCACCTCCTCGAACGGCGTCGCGGCGGTCCGATCGCGCTCGACCGCGTCGACGGCGAGGATCGCGGCCACCTCGGCGGCGCGCTGGATCCACTCTTCGGGGGTTTTCGGAGTCACTTCGGACAATGCAGGGCGTTGCGAAACAACAGTCATGGGAATTCCTCGTTCCGGGAATGGGTTCAGAACTGGACGCACAGGGATCAGCGCTGCGGCCACACTCGGCCGGGCGCATCGCAGCAGGGGAACGAGGCGATCAACACGCCTGGGAATTGACACGCAGCAAATCGATGTGGCGCCTGGACACCAAGATCAATTCACCGGTCATATTCAAAGTCAACCGCCTTGGTAGACATTCGTCAACCCGTCTCAGCATCCGACACCCCCCGAGTGGTGGTGGGGCTTTTCAACCAACTACGGTCGTTGAGGTTGTCCTCGATCGACAGGGAGTAGTCGGGCGTGTCCGGAACGCAACAGGAAGCAGCCGAGGAGAAGACGTTCTTCGGGCATCCGCGCGGGTTGATGACGCTGTTCACCACCGAGTTGTGGGAACGGTTCAGCTACTACGGGATGCGCGCGATCCTGCTGTTGTACCTGACCGACAAGGCGCACGGCCTCGGCCTGGGCGAGTCCCTCGGCCAGGCGGTCGTCTCCATCTACGGCGCTTCGGTCTACCTGCTCTCGGTGCTCGGCGGCTGGCTGGCGGACCGGGTCGTCGGCGCCCGGCGTACGGTCCTGTACGGCGGGAGCGTAATCGTCACCGGTCACCTCTGCCTGGCCCTGCCGGTCGAGGGGATGGCGTACGCCGGGATCGCACTGGTTGCCCTCGGCACCGGTCTGCTGAAGCCGAACGTGTCGACGATGGTCGGCAACCTGTACGAGAAGGACGACACCCGGCGCGACTCGGCGTTCTCGATCTTCTACATGGGGATCAACATCGGGTCGTTCTCGGCGCCGTTCGTGGTCGGGTTCCTGCGCCGCGAGTTCGGCTTCCATGTCGCCTTCGCGGCGGCCGCGGTCGGGATGACGCTGGCGCTGGTCGCGTACCTGCTCGGCCGGAAGACCCTGCACGGCCGCGGCGACACCCCGCCGAACCCACTGACGGCCGCGGACCGGCCGACGATGCTGAAGATCACCGCCGCGGTCGCCGCGCTGCTGCTCGTCGTGTTCGCGATCTCCGCCTGGAAGTCCGGCGGTGTCGGCCCGAAGCCGGTGGTCGACGCGATCTCCTATCTGTGCTTCCTGGCGCCGATCGCGTACTTCACGATGCTGCTCCGCAGCCCGCTGGTCACCCCGATCGAGCGCCGCCGGGTCCGGGCCTACATCCCGCTCTTCATCGCCGCGATGCTCTTCTTCATGCTCTTCGAGCAGGCCGCCACCACGCTGACCACGTTCGCGGCCGAACGGACCGACCTGCACCTGATCGGCATCGAGATCTCGCCGGAGTTCTTCCAGTCGGTCAACCCGTTCAGCATCATCGTGCTGGCGCCGGTTTTCGCGGTGATCTGGATCAAGCTCGGCGACCGCGCCCCGAGCATCGGCCAGAAGTTCGCCACCGGGCTGCTGCTGGCCGGCATCTCGTTCGCGGTGATGTCGCTGGCGTCGTCGGTCGCCGGGAAGAACCTCGCCTCGCCGTTCTGGCTCGTCCTCGTCTACGTCATCCAGACCCTCGGCGAGCTGTTCCTCTCCCCCGTCGGCCTGGCGGCGACCACGATGCTTGCCCCGAAGGCGTTCACCAGCCAGATGATGGCGCTCTGGTTCCTCGCCCCGTCCGCCGGCCAGGCGATCACCGCCCAACTCGTGCAGGCGACCTCGGGCGCATCGGACACCGCGTACTTCGGCTGGCTCGCCGTCGTCACCATCGCCTTCGCCGTCATCCTCTACTTCCTGGCCCCCTGGATCCGCCAACACGCCGACACCCGCGACTGACCTTTTGAGGGAGCTCGTTCACCCCCACGGGTGAGGCCCAGCGGTGGGTCGGCACGGAATCCTCGAAGGCATGACAGAACATCCTGTACCACGCTGGGCCGATCGCCTCGCCCACGCGATCCCGTTCCTGGTCCTGCCGTCGGGCCTCTGGCGACTCGGGCTCGTGGCCGGCTCGTCGATGGGGATGCTCGACGACGCCGGGCGACCGGCCCATCTGCACGGTCTCGGCGAACACGCTTACGTCCTCGGCCTGAGCCTGTTCTCCGAGGCTGTCGCGCTGACCGCCTTCGGCATGGTGCGCCGCTGGGGCGAGGTGGTCCCCCGATGGATCCCGCGGATCGGCGGGCGCCGCGTCGCGCCGTACGCCGCCATCATCCCGGCGACGCTGGGCAGCCTCGCCCTGATCGCCATCTGGAGCTACGGCTTCCGCGATGCCTTCACCGGAAACCTGGCTTTCATCTCGTTCGCCAACGACGCCTCGGCGGTCCTGATGATCAGCTGCTATGCCCCGCTCAACCTCTGGGGACCGGCGCTTCTCGTGCTCACGTGGGCCTACTACCGCCGCAGGACAGCACACGTTGATCGAGGCGCCAACCCAACGGCTGGCTTGACGCCTCGGTAGCGGGTTCAGCGGGACCGTGGGCGGGGCTTCAATCTGGTGCCGGGGAGGCCGGGGGCCGGGAGTGGTTCGCCGTCGTAGCCGGGCACCACCGGGAAGCGATCGTTGCCGCCGGCCTCGATCGAGGCCATCCAGTCGTTGCGCGCGGCAACTACTTCTTCGTGGGTGCGGCCGATGAAGTTCCACCACATGACGAGTTCTTCTTCGAAGGGTTCACCGCCTAGTAGGAGGCAGCGGGCACCGTCGGGGGCTGTCAGGTCGATTTGGGAGCGGCCTGTGCCGAGGTAGACCATCTCACCGAAGCCGGGGGTGTGCTCCTCGATTTGTAGAGATCCGTCGACCACCAGTACGGCGTACTCGAAGTCTGTCGTCAGTGGGAGGGTCACGGTGCGGCCTGGTTCGAGGCGGAGGTCGGCGCCGACGAGAGGCGTGTACGCCGGTGCGGGCGAGGTGACTCCCCCGACCGTCCCGATCATCACGGTCGCTTCGGCGCCGTCGAGGACCAGCACAGGCAGGTCGGCGTACGCGTTGAAGGCGGGAGCTGTGGTCGTTCGCACCGAGTCGGGTAGCGCGACCCAGAGCTGGGCGCCGTGCAGCATCGGTGGTGCCGTCGGCAACGAGATCTCGGAGTGGGCGATCCCGTTGCCGGCGGTCATGATGTTGAGTTCGCCCGGCCGGACCATCGCGTGCGACCCGACGCTGTCGCGGTGCTCGATCTCGCCCTCGAACAGCCAGCTGACCGTCTGCAGGCTGGTGTGCGGATGCGGCGGCACGAGCATCCCGCGCTCACCCGGTACGTCGTACGAGTCGACCCGCTCGGTCAGGTCGTCGGGTCCGTAGTGGTCGACGAAGCACCACGCGCCGACCATCCGCCGGTTCTTGTTCGGTAGCAACCGGCGGACCTTCGTCGTGCGGCCCAGCACCACCTGCCGGGCCTCCAGCAGTTCCGCCACCGGTCCGTCGGCCGTCCCCGCAGGGCAGACGAGCTCGGCCGGATCCTTCTCCAGGTCACTCATACATCGAGTATGGCCAGTGGTTCGTAACTCGCCGAGCCCGGGAGCGCGACCTCGTCGTGGTAGCGGATCTCGTAGACCCGCAAGGTGAACTTCCAGCCGTCCTCCGTACGCCGGTAGGTGTCGTGGTAGACGCCGTAGTTCGAGTGCGAAGTCCCGTCCCGGAACCGGCCGAGTTCGTGCAGATAGCACCGCCCGACCGCCGTATCACCGTTGAGCTCGATCACCCCGGGGTGCGTCGTCTGGACGAAGAACTCCCACAACTGGCTCAGCCGCGCGATCCCGGTCCGGATCTCCTCCCGGCTGTCGTACCGCACCCCTGCCTCCGGGATCCGCAGCCCACCGTCGGCGGTGAACAACGCGAGCAGCCGCTCGTAGTCCTCCATCATCCGCGCGTCGCTGAATTCGCCGCGCAACGCCTCGATCTCGATCCGGTCGGCAATTGCCCGCAGGTCGGTCATCACTGTCTCCTCACTCGAAGAAGAGGGTCTTCTTCGAGCATCCGACGAGACAGTCCGCCGAAATGTCAGATCATCGTCGGCCGGGCCTGGGCGAACGTCCACCGATGCCCCTCGAGATCTTCCACCTCGTACTTGCGATAGCCGTGCTGATGAATCTCCGAAACGACCTTCGCCCCGTACGCCGAACTCCGGGCGAAGTGCGCATCGAGATCGTCGACGTACACCCAGATCCCGTGGTCCTGCTTCTCGGCCACCTCGCCCTTGAAGAGCAGGATCGCCCGCCGGCCGACGTGGAGTTCGAGCCAGTCCGGTTGCTCGCCCTCGTCCGGGATCTTGTCCCAGGAGTCCAGCCCGAAGACGGTGTGCAGCCACCGTGCGGCGGCCGCGGGATCCTCGTAGTACAGGGCGATACTCAGCCGGTCGAGCTCACGCGGATCGCCGGGCGCCGAGTCGCGGCGGGCGATCCAGTTCGGGAACCAGTGGATGACGTTCGGCCAGAAGTAGAAGGCGTTCTCGCCACCTTGGTTCAAGGTCTGTTCGACGGTGACTCGCGTCCCGCCACCGGCCGGCTCGAAGTCGATCCGGGTCTCGGTGTCGTCGACCTCGCTGCTGTAGGCGAAGCGCGTGCCGGGCTCCCAGACGGTGATCCGGCCGAGCACCAGCACGTCCTCGGGGTCACGCTGGTAGACCTCGAGGATCCGGCCGCCCAGGCCGGGCTCGATCTTCATCCCGACCGCCCGCGCGGAGTCGAAGAAGTTGATCGGGCCGCGGACCCACCACAGGTCGATGTCGTCGGTGAAGATCCGGAACGCGGTCTGCGGATCGGTCGCGACCTCGACGGACGCGGATGCGGACTGCTTCGTCACGATGTCTCCCCGGTCTTCTCGACGTGCCTCTTGAATGCCCCGAGTCGCTCCTGCCAGTGCGCCTGCACCTGATCGAGCCAGGCCTGTACGGCGACGACGGGCTCCTGCCGCAGCCGGAACACCCGCACGCGCGCGTCCTCGGCCACCCGCTCATCGGTCACCACGCCGGCCGACAACAGAATCCGCAGATGCCGGCTCATCGCCGGCGACGACGTACTGGTCGCGGCCGCGAGCTGCCCCGCTCGCTGCGGCCCTTCGCCCAGCAACTGCACCACCTGCCGCCGGGTCGGATCAGCCAGCACCTCGAAGAACCGATCAACTTGGTCGTTCACCATGCTGCAATAGTTACATTCTTCGTTAACTATTAGCAAGCGGTGAACGTTGCTGTTACGCGAGGGGCGGGTTCAGGCGGTCCATTCCAGGAGCTTGGTGGCGTCCCAGGTGTTGATGACCCGGTCGGGGGTGACGCCGCATTCTTCGGCTCGCTCGCAGCCGTAGACCTGCCAGTCGAGTTGACCTGGCGCGTGCGCGTCGGTGTCGATCGAGAAGACGCAGTCCATCTCGACGGCCATCGACAGCAGGCGTTTCGGCGGGTCGAGGCGTTCCGGGCGGGAGTTGATCTCGACCGCAGTACCGAACTGCCGGCAGGCCTCGAAGACCACCTCGGCGTCGAACTGCGACTCCGGCCGGGTGCCGCGACCGCCGGTGATCAGCCGGCCGGTGCAGTGACCGAGGACGTCGACGTGCGGGTTGGCGATCGCGCGCACCATCCGCTCGGTCATCGGCTCGGCCGCCATCCGCAGCTTGGAGTGCACGCTGGCGACCACGATGTCGAGCCGCGCCAGGATCTCGGTGTCGCAGTCGAGCGACCCGTCGTCGAGGATGTCGACCTCGATCCCGTTCAGGATGGTGAACCCGTCGAGCTCCGCGGACAGCTTCTTGTTCAGCTCGGCGACCACCTCGATCTGCTGCAGCCGGCGCTCCCGCGACAACCCGTTCGCCACCGTCAGCCTGGGCGAGTGATCGGTCAGCGCCATGTACTTGTGCCCCAACCGGGCCGCCGTCCGGGCCATCTCCTCGATCGGGCTCCCCCCGTCGGACCACTCCGAATGCAGGTGCAGATCGGCCTGCAGGGCAGCGCGCATCGCCGTACCGGCTTCGGTCAGCGCCCCCGCGGCCTGTTCCAGCTTCACCAGGTACGACGGGGTGGCGCCGTCCATCGCCTCCAGGATCACGGCCTCGGTCTTCGGCCCGATCCCCGGCAACTCGGTCAGCGTCCCGGCCCGCTTCCGAGCCCGTACTTCGGCCGCCGGCAACCCTTCGATCGTGTCGGCCGCCTTCCGGTACGCCTTCACCCGGTGCGTCGGCTGCCGGTCGCGCTCCAGGTAATACCCGATCGCCCGCAACGCCTCGACCGCCTCCGCCACACCCGCCTTGTCACTCATTCCCCCATCATCGCGCCTCGCGGGGACAAGTTGTGAGCTTCCGTAACGCCTCGCGGGGACAAGTTGTGAGCTTCCGTATAGAAGGTGGGGACTAGGGTCGGGGGATGGTGGCCAAGGGGCACAAGGCGAGGGCGGAGAGGTTGCAGAACGCGACCGGCGCTCTGGCGACGGCTGCCATGGCGGCGATGGAGGAGAAGCTGCCGTGGTTCGGCAAGCTGTCGGCGCAGGACCGGTCCTGGATCGGGCTGGTCGCACAGTCCGGGATCACCGCGTTCGTCGACTGGTTCCGCGATCCCGAGGCGCACTCGTCGATGCCGACCAGGATGTTCGGGTCGGCGCCGCGCGAGTTCACCCGGGTGATCTCGCTGCACCAGACGGTCGACCTGGTCCGGACCACGATCGAGATGATCGAGAACACGATCGGCGACCTGCTGCCCGCCGACGACATCCCGTTCGTCCACGAGGCGATGAACCGGTACGCCCGCGAGGTCGCCTTCGCCGCCGCGACCGTCTACGCGCAGGCCGCCGAGATGCGCGGCGCCTGGGACGCCCGGCTCGAGGCCCTGGTCGTCGACTCGGTGATCCGCGGCGAGGCCGACGAGTCGGTCCGCTCCCGCGCCTCCGCGCTCGGCTGGACCGGCTCCGCGAGAACAGCAGCCGGTACGCCGAACGCCGGTACTCCGGGTTCGGCCGAGGTCTGCGTGGTCGTCGGCCGGGCGCCCTCGACCGAGCCGGGTAGCACGAACGTGGCGGACGCCGTACGGCATGCTGCCCGGGAAGCCGGCGCCGACGCTCTGTGCGCGATGCAGGGCGACCGGCTGGTGATAGTACTCGGTGGTACGAGCAAACCTGTCGAGACTGTACAAAGGCTCGCCGAGTTCTTCGGACCCGGTCCGATCGTGGTCGGACCACTGGTCCCGGACCTGATGGCCGCCGTCACCTCCGCCCGCGCGGCGGTCGCCGGACTCCGCGCGGCCCCCGCCTGGCCGGCCGCGCCCCGGCCGGTCCTTGCCGACGAACTGCTGCCCGAAAGGTCCCTGTCCGGCGACGGTCATGCCCGCCGGCAACTCGCCACCGACGTCTACGGCCCGCTCACGATCGGCGACGGAGTCCTGCTGGACACCGTTTCGACGTACCTGGATTCGGGTGGCTCGATCGAGGCGACGGCCCGGGCGATGTTCATCCACCCCAATACCGTCCGGTACAGACTGAAACGTGTGGGCGAGATCACCGGGTACTCCCCCGGCAATCCCCGCGACAGTTTCACGTTGCGTGTCGCACTGACCCTCGGTCGCCTGCTCAACCCGGACCCCGGTGCGTCCGTTTTATAGGATTCCTACAAAGTCGGCCCGGTAGAATTCGTGCCACATTGCGGCCCGGAATCACCTCGGCTCAGGGAGAGTTGTCACGTGCTCGTCATCGTCGCGCCCGGGCAGGGCGCCCAGACCCCAGGTTTCCTCGAGCCCTGGCTCGAGGACCCCGCCTTCGAGAACCGGCTGCACTGGCTGTCCGCGGTCGCCGGGCTCGACCTCGCCCACTACGGCACCAAGGCCGATGCGGACACCATCCGTGACACCGCGATCGCCCAGCCGCTGCTGGTCGCGTCCGGCATGCTGGCGGCGCTGGCGGTCTTCCCGCACCCGTCCGACGCGTTCGCCCAGATGGGCGCGGTCTCCGGCCACAGCGTCGGTGAGATCGCGGCCGCGGTCGGCGCCGGCGTGATCAGTGCCGAGCAGGCGATGGTGCTGGTCCGCGAGCGCGGCAAGGCGATGGCCGCGGCCGCCGCGCAGACCGCCACCTCGATGACCGCGGTGCTCGGTGGCGACCGTGACGAGGTGCTCGCCAAGATCGCCGAGCACGGCCTGACCGCGGCCAACGACAACGGCCCCGGCCAGATCGTTGCCGCCGGCACCGTCGAGGAGCTGGCCGCCTTCCAGGCCGACCCGCCGGCCAAGAGCCGGCTGATCCCGCTGTCGGTGGCCGGTGCCTTCCACACCAAGCACATGGCCTCGGCGGTCGACACGCTGGCCGGGTACGCGCGCTCGATCACCACCCACGACCCGCGGTCGCGGCTGATCTCGAACCGCGACGGCCAGATCGTGCACGACGGCCAGGAGGTCCTGCGCCGGCTCGTGCAGCAGGTCAACGCGCCGGTCCGCTGGGACCTGTGCATGCAGACGATGGCCGACCTGCAGGTCACCGGCATCCTGGAGATGCCGCCGGCCGGCACCCTGACCGGGATCGCCAAGCGCGCGCTGAAGGGTGTCGAGACGTTCGCCCTGAAGACCCCGGACCAGCTCGACGACGCCCGCGCGTTCGTCGAGAAGCACGGCAGCCCTTCCGAGATCGACGCGTCGCCGACCTGGCGGCTGCTGGTGGCTCCGATGAAGGGCACGTTCACCCGCGAGGGTCAGACGCAACGCGAGCCGGGCGACGCCGTCGCGGCCGGAGAGGTGGTGGCAACGGTGAAGAGCCTGCGTGACGAGCTGGAGGTCCGCTCCCCGCACGGCGGCATCGTGGTCGAGTGGCTGGTGGAAGAGGGCGACCCGGTCGCCCCTGGCCAGCCGCTGGTCCGGCTGCACCCGAGCGCGGGGAACTGACATGGGCGGCCAGATCAACCAGTCCGCCGGCGCCGACCACGCCGCGATCCTCGGCCTCGGCGCCTACCGGCCCCGCCGGATCGTGCCGAACGCGGAGATCCTCGAGCAGATCGACTCCAGCGACGAGTGGATCCAGACCCGGTCCGGGATCAAGGAACGCCGCTGGGCGGACCCGGACGAGACGATCCTGATGATGTCGTCCAACGCCGCGAAGGACGCGCTGGCCGAGTCGGGCATCGACCCGGCCCAGATCGGCTGCGTGATCGTCGCGACGGTGACCCACCTCTACCAGACGCCCGCGATCGCGACCCAGCTCGCGGTCGCCGTCGGTGCGCCGACGGCCGCCGCGTTCGACGTCTCGGCCGCCTGCGCCGGGTTCTGCTATGGCGTCGCGATGGCCAGCGACATCGTCCGCGGCGGCAGCGCGAAGTACGTGCTGGTGATCGGGGTCGAGCGGCTCAGCGACATCACTGACCGGACCGACCGCGGCACCGCGTTCATCTTCGCCGACGGCGCCGGTGCGGCCATCGTGGGTCCCGCCGACGAGCCGGGTATCGGCCCGGTGGTGTGGGGTTCCGACGGCACCCAGCACCAGGTGATCAGCCAGAAGGAGTCCTGGGCGGAGGCGGCCGGCAGCTACCAGTGGCCGCACCTGACGATGGACGGCAACCCGGTCTTCCGGTGGGCCTCGTTCGAGATGGCCAAGGCCGCCCAGCAGGCGCTCGACGTCGCCGGGGTGAAGGCCGAGGACCTCGACCTGTTCATCCCGCACCAGGCCAACATGCGGATCACCGACGCGATGCGCCGGACGCTGAAGCTGCCCGAGACCGTCAAGGTCGCCCGGGACATCCAGCGGCAGGGCAACTCGTCGGCCGCGTCGATCCCGCTGGCGATCGCGGCCATGCGCGAGGACGGCGAAGCCAAGAGCGGCGACCTCGCCTTGATCATCGGCTTCGGCGCGGGCCTGGTCTACGCCGCGCAGGTGGTCCGGCTCCCTTAACCAGGGACCCAAAGAGATGTCCGGGACGGCTCAGGTGGCCGGCCCGGCGATTGTCAGAGACAGATTCCGAAAGGGAAACACACAGATGGCCAGCACCGAAGAGATCCGCTCCAACCTCGCCGAGATCGTCAACGAGATCGCGGGCATCCCGGTCGAGGACGTCCAGCTGGACAAGTCCTTCACCGACGACCTCGACGTCGACTCGCTCTCCATGGTCGAGGTCGTCGTGGCCGCCGAGGAGAAGTTCAGCGTGAAGATCCCCGACGACGAGGTCAAGAACCTGAAGACCGTCGGTGACGCCGTCGCGTTCATCGAGCGCGCCCAGAACGGCTGATTCAGTTCCCTCGTGCTGGCACTGCTTGCTCACCGGACCCCGCGTGGGTCCGGTGGGTGGGCGCTAGCGCCGGCCACCACCCCGTAGTACGGGCACACACCGCTCCGTACGCCCGGGCCCGACCCACCAGCTCTCACGCCGAAGGATGAGGTAACCATGTCGAAGACCCGAGTCGTCATCACCGGGCTCGGAGCGTCCACCCCGGTCGGGGGCGACGTCGCGAGCACCTGGGACGCGCTGCTGGCCGGCCGGTCCGGCGCGAAGCTGCTGACCGAGGACTGGGTCGAGGAGCTGCCGGTGAAGATCGCCGCACCGGCCGCCGTCGAGCCGACCGACGTGATCGAGCGGGTCAAGGCCCGCCGGCTGGACCGCAACGCCCAGTTCGCCGTGGTCGCCGCCCGCGAGGCCTGGGCCGACTCCGGCCTGGCCGACGTGGAGCTGGACAAGACCCGGCTGGGTGTCGCCATCGCCACCGGCATCGGTGGCCTGCTCACCACCCTGAACAACTACGACCTGCTGCAGAAGGGTGCCCGGCGCGTCTCGCCGCTGGCGATCCCGATGCTGATGCCGAACTCGGCCGCCGCGAACGTCGGCCTGGAGCTCGGCGCGCTGGCCGGCGTCCAGACGCCCGTCTCCGCCTGCGCCTCCAGCAACGAGGCCATCTCGCTGGCCGCGGACCAGATCCGGCTCGGCCGCGCCGACATCGTCGTCGCCGGCGGCGCCGAGGGTTCGATCACCGCGCTGCCGCTGGCCGCGTTCGGCCAGATGATGGCGCTCAGCAAGCGCAACGACGAGCCCGAGCGCGCCTCGCGTCCGTGGGACGTCGATCGCGACGGCTTCCTGCTCGGTGAGGGCGCCGGCGTCCTGGTGCTGGAGAGCTACGAGCACGCGGTCGCCCGTGGCGCCAAGATCTACGCCGAGTTCGGCGGCTCCGGCATCACCGCCGACGGTCACGACATCGTCCAGCCCGACCCGACCGGCTCCGGCGCCGAGCGCGCGATGAAGCTGGCGCTGCGCGAAGGCGACCTGGCGGCCGGCGACATCGTGCACATCAACGCGCACGCGACCTCCACGCCGGCCGGTGACGTCGCCGAGGCGGTGGCGATCCGGAAGGCCCTCGGCAGCGCCACCGACCATGCGATCGCGACCGCGCCGAAGTCGATGATCGGTCACCTGCTCGGCGCGGCCGGCGCGGTCGAGTCGATCGCCACGGTGCTCGCGCTGCACCACAGGGTGGTGCCGCCGACGATCAACCTCGACAAGCTCGACGACGGCGTGCAGCTCGATGTCGCGACCGAGCAGCGCAAGCTCCCCGACGGCGACATCGCGGCCCTGAACAACTCCTTCGGCTTCGGCGGCCACAACGTCGCTTTGGCCTTCAAGTCGGTCTAGTACTACGGCCTGGGAGTGCGTGAGGCCCTCCCAGGCCCAGACCGTCCCTCCACGGCCCCGAGCCTCGAAACTCCCGGCCTTCTCCAGTCGCTCCGCTCGACAGCCCAGACCGGGAGGCCAAATGACCACCGCACCCGTCAAGCCCGCGAAGTTGCCTCGTGAGCAGGATCCGCGTAATCCGGTCGCTCGGCTGACCGCGTTGCTTGATCCGGACACGCTCGAGTTGATCACGCCGGATGATCTGTCCGGGATGCTGGCGGTTCGGGGGACGATCAGTGGGGCGCCGGTGGTGGCGTTCTGCTCGGACGCCACCGTGATGGGTGGGGCGATGGGCGACCAGGGCTGCGAGGTCGTGGTCAAGGCGTACCAGGTCGCCCGCTCCGAGGAGCTGCCGATCATCGGTCTGTGGCACTCCGGCGGCGCCCGGCTGGCCGAGGGCGTGCTGTCGCTGCACGCGGTCGGCAAGATCTTCTTCGAGATGACCCAGGCCTCGGGCAAGATCCCGCAGATCTCGGTCGTCCTCGGTCCGGCGGCCGGCGGCGCGGCGTACGGTCCGGCGCTGACCGACATCGTCGTTCTCGGGCCGGAGGGCCGCATCTTCGTCACCGGGCCGGACGTGGTCCGCTCGGTGACCGGCGAGGACGTCGACATGCTGCGGCTCGGCGGTCCCGAGCCGCACGGACGGCGGTCCGGGGTCGTGCACATCACCACAGATTCCGAGGCGGCGGCGATCGCCAAGGCCCGCGCGCTGGCCGACCTGTTCGCGAACCAGGGTTCGGTGGCGTCCGACGTACCGGACACGGATCTTTCCGGGTTGCTGCCGGAGTCGGCCAAGCGCGCGTACGACGTCCACCCGCTGGTCGGCGGGGTGCTCGACGAGGAGTCCGGCGTCGAACTGCACCAGCGGTGGGCGCCGAACATCGTCACCACGCTCGGCCGGCTCGGTGGCCGGACCGTCGGGGTGATCGCGAACAACCCGCTGCGGCTCGGTGGCTGTCTCGACGCACTGTCGGCGGAGAAGGCGTCCCGCTTCGTGCGGATGTGTGACGCGTTCGGCGTACCGATGATCGTGCTGGTCGACGTACCGGGCTATCTGCCAGGCGTCGGGCAGGAGTGGGACGGCGTCGTACGACGCGGCGCCAAGCTGCTCCATGCTTTTGCCGAGTCGGTGGTGCCGCGGGTGACGCTGGTGACCCGGAAGACGTACGGCGGCGCGTACATCGCGATGAACGCGCGGTCGCTGGGTGCCACCCGGGTGTTCGCGTGGCCGCGGGCCGAGGTGGCGGTGATGGGTGCGATCGCGGCGATCCGGATCCTGCATCGGCGCAAGCTGGCCGACGTACCGATCGAGCTTCGTGCGCAGGTCGAGGCCGAGCTGGCCGCCGAGCACGAGAAGATCGCCGGCGGGATCGAACGCGCCCGCCAGATCGGCGTCGTCGACGAGGTCGTCGAACCGTCGGTCACCCGCTCAGCTCTCGCCGCCGCCATCGCCACCGCAGAATCCGGCGGCCGGGTGCGTGGGCAGCACGGGAACATCCCGCTGTAAAACCCCTTACAGACAAAGAGAAAGGGCACGGACCCTAGGTCCGTGCCCTTTCCACGTGGTGCGGCCGCTGTTGATCGACAACCGGGGGTGTCCCGACACCCGGTGGCCCCAGCGGCCACGGTCTTGATTCCCCTACCTTGGCTCACCGTCTGACAGTTAGCATCGTCGATTTGTGCGAAGAAATCTTCCCTTCCCGGGCTTTCTTCTGAAGTTCTCAGGAAACGCTCAGACGACCTGATGGAGCCAGCGCACGGGTGCACCGTCACCGGCGTACCGGAAAGGTTCGAGCTCGTCGTCCCACGGCCGGCCGAGCAAACGCTCGACCTCCTCGGTCAGATCGGCCTCGCCACTCGCGGCCTTCAGCATCGCTGCCTTCAGCCGCTCCTCGGGCACCATGATGTCGCCGTGCACGCCGGTCGTCGCGTGGAAGACACCGAGGGTCGGGGTGAACGAGTACCGCTCGCCCTCGACACCGTTGCTCGGCTCCTCCGTCACCTCGAACCGGAGCTTCTGCCAGCCGCGCAGCGCGGACGCCAGCTTCGCCGCGGTGCCGGCCTCGGCTTGCCACGACAGCTCGGCCCGGTAGCTCCCCTGAGCCGCGGGCTGCGGTGTCCAGTCAAGTTTCACGGGCACACCGAGGATGCCGCCCGCCGCCCACTCGACATGTGGGCACAACGCTGACGGCACCGTGTGGACGTAAAGCACGCCACGAGTTGTCGCCACCGGGACCTCCTGTGTTCGAGGGGCGCCTTCCCCAGCGTTCTCGAACACGGACTCGAAAGTCCGGCGACAGCAGGTACATCTTGCACCACCGACCCCTCCAACACCAGCAACCTCGCCGTGTCAACCACATCACCATCGTGTCGCAACCCAGAAACCCCCGCTCCGCAACCCCGGCCTCCTCGGCCCGCCGCTTCACAGAAGCACCGCACCAGTCCAACGCCTCCGCCGACTACCTCTCCCACTGCTTCGCCACAAAATTCGCCACAAAAGCAGTCAAGCCAGCCTGACCCCTACCCAGCAGGTATGCCCGAGCGCCTACAAGCGGGTCCGTTCGAGTCGCTCAGGCACCAAGAGCGTGCTTACCTCCTCCTGTTGTGCTCCCCCCACTGCTCTAACAATGGGGGAACCCTGCCAGGGGCGGTAAGCCCAAGCTCCGGCCTGAACCCCGACGGACGAGTCGGCGGCGAGACTGCCTGCGGACTGCCCAGGACGGCCCGGGACGCAGCGAACGGGGCGGATTCGCGCACAACCGACGACGTCGACGTACCGACCGACATGAGGTATCCCCCTAAACCAGCCCCGCCCAGCCCCACTTGAGCGTCACCCCACCCGCCCGACACCGACACCTCATGTCCGTCGGTACAGCTCCCTCCACTCCAACCGGCTTCCCACCCTTCAACCGCCCCCGACCCGGCCGCACCTCGACGACCAGCACCCCCGAGCCCGACCAACCCCGACGATCAGGATCCCTGGGCTCCCACCACCACCCGACCCCACCTTGGCGATCAACACGCCCTGGGCTCACACGTCTGGCGGGATTCGCGTAGCTGCATCTATCCCTGGTCGATGCGGTGGGTTTCAAGGGTCTCCAACACCGGGCTCCCTCACCCACCGGCCCGCACCCCGGGTCGCCCGAGGTGCCGCCGTACGGGCTCTGCGGAACGGTACGGCGGCGGCTTGTCGGTTCACTGGGTTGGCGGCAGTTTCGGGCTGCTGTGGTAGGCGGCGATCAGCCAGCGGCCGTCGCGCTTCTCGAAGACCCAGGTGGCGTTCACCTTGGCGCTGTCCGGAACCTCGCTCTGGCCGGCGAACAGGATGCCGGATTCGCTGATGACGATCGCGGCGTCCGTTCCGACGAAGCGCATGCTGAGCTGCTTGTTCACCGTCGAGCTGCCCTTGAGTGGCCCTGCGAACGCCGCTGCCATGCTCTCGCGGATCACGTCGCGGCTGTCTCGGAGCGAGCCGGGCAGGATCGCGGTCGCGTCCTCGGTGTAGTTGGCGACCATGCCGGCGGCGTCGCCGGCCTCCCACGCCTTGTAGGAGTCAACCAGCACGGCCTGGATCGCGGCCTCGTCTACCGCACGACTGTCTGACATCGGACTCTCCTCGTTGAACGGTTCGACCGGTTGTCCGGTGAACTCGCGAATACATACCGGCGGAGAGGCCAGAACTCATCGGCGCTGACCGAAAAACTTTTCTCTTCGTCGCGTCAGGCGGAGGCTCGGTGGATGAGGCGGGTGGGGAGGATGAGGGGGGTGGGGGTGTTGCCGGAGATGAGGGTCAGGAGCATCCGGGCCATCTCCCGGCCGAGGGCCTCGATGGGCTGGTTGACGGTGGTCAGGGGCGGGTCGGTGTGGCGGGCGGCGGGGATGTCGTTGAAGCCGATCAGGGCGACGTCGGCGGGGACCGTGCGGCCGGCCCGGGCGAGGACCCGGAGGGCACCGACCGCCATCTGGTCGGAGGCGATGAAGACGGCGTCGAGGTCGGGGGCCCGGGCCAGCAGCCGCCTCATGGCCTCAGCTCCACCGTCCTCGCTGAAGTCGCCTGGTTCGGCCAGCGAATTGTCGAGGCCGGCCACCGCGAGCGCCTCCTGGAAGCCTTGCAGGCGGGCCACTCCGGCACCCTCGTCGAGGCGACCCGTGATCGTCGCGATCTTCCGGCGGCCGGACGCGACCAGGTGTTCGGTCGCGAGCCGCGCCCCACCACGGTTGTCCGCGTCCACGTAGTACCGCGGTTCGAAGGTGAGCGGGCGGCCGCCGAAGACGACCGGGACCGAGGACTGGTCGGCCAGCTTCGCGAGCGGGTCGTCGCCGTGCAGCGACATCAGCATCACGCCACCGGCCTGGTGCGTCCGCAGCAACTGCTCCAGCCGTGCGTGACCGCGCGAGGAGGTGGCGAGCAACAGCATCAGTTCGAGGTCGGTCTGCTCCAGTACGGCGTTGATGCCGACCACCACCTCGGCGAAGAACGGGTCCGCGAACATCGCCGGATCGTCGCCGCAGATCGCCAGCACGACCGAGCCCGCCTGCTGGGTGGCCAGCGCGCGAGCCGTGGCATTGGGTACGTAGCCGAGATCGTCCACCGCCCGGCGTACGGCCTCGCGTTTCGCGCGGCTGACGTGCGGCGCATTGTTGATCACCCGCGAGGCCGCGGACCGCGAGACCCCGGCCCGCTCGGCGACCTCGTCGAGGGTCGGCTGCCGCCGCGGCGTACCGGTCGTCACCTGGTCGTACTCCTTACTCCCGCTGCCCGAAAGACTGTAGCGCTCCCAGCAGTGCGGGTGCCTGGATCACGGTGACGCCGCTGAGTCAGCACCCGGCGGGGTCCCGGTCGGGAATTGACGAGCGGAGACTGGGACCGGACTGGGAGCGCTTCCGGCCGACCATAGACGAGGACAGTCAGCTTGTGAAGAGCGGGTCTTACGGCTGGTTTCGGTCTTGACACGCCCAGTAGCCGTCGGCAGCATGCTCAGGGACGCCGCTGGACCGATGGCCCGAATGTGAAAGCGCTCCCAGCGCATTCCCCCTCCGGAGGCAGCAGCATGATGTCCTCATTCCGCCGGCGAGCAGGCACCGGCCTGACCGCCCTGGTGCTCCTCGTCCCGGTGGCCGTAGCGGTCACCCAGACACCCGCCCGAGCCGCCGACCCGCCGTACGAGCGGGTGCTGAACGGGACGTTCGACTCCGGCAGCAAGGATCCCTGGTGGACCAGCGGGAACACCCCGGCGAGCGTCGTCGACGGCCGGCTGTGTGCCGAGGTCCCGGCCGGCACGGTGAATCCGTGGGACTCGATGATCGGGCAGGACGACGTACCGTTCGAGAGCGGGCAGCCGTACACGCTGCGGTTCGACGCTTCGGCGAGCCAGGCGGTGCAGGTGCGCGCGGTGGTCCAGCTCGGCGCGGCGCCGTACACCTCGGTGCTGAACGAGACGGTCAGCCTCACCACGACCCCGCAGTCGTTCAGCTTCACCGGGAACTCGACGGTGACCGAACCGCACGGCCAGGTCTCCTTCCAGGCCGGCGGCGCGACCGCGGCGTACACGTTGTGCCTGGACAACATCAGCTTCGTCGGCGGGGTCGTGCCACCTGGTGGGGTCCGCGACTTCGGCTCGCCGGTGCGGGTGAACCAGGTCGGCTATCTCGCCGACGGTCCCAAGCGGGCCACGTACGTGACGGACGCGACCGGCCCGCTCGGCTGGCAACTGCTCGACTCGACGGACCATTCCGTTGCCAGCGGCAACACCACGCCGTACGGCGCGGACGCGATGTCCGGCGAGAACGTCCAGCTGATCGACTTCGGATCGTTCCGCGGCACAGGCCAGGGGTATCGGCTCGCCGTCGGCTCGGATGCGAGTGAGCCGTTCGATGTCGGTGACGACATCTATCAGCCGCTGCGGAAGGACGCGCTCGCGTACTTCTACCACAACCGGAGCGGGATCCCGATCGAGGCACAGTACGTCGGGGACGCGTACGCCAGGCCCGCGGGGCATCTGGGGATTGCGCCGAACCAAGGCGATACGTCGGTGCCGTGTTTCCCGGGGACCTGCGACTACAGCCTCGACGTACGAGGTGGTTGGTACGACGCGGGTGATCACGGCAAGTATGTGGTGAACGGGGCGCTCGCGGCCTGGCAGCTACTGGACCTCTACGACCGTTCGGCGACGCATCACGACCGTGGCGTCCGGGACCGGACGTTGCGGATTCCTGAAGCAGGGAACGGGGATCCGGACGTGCTGGACGAGGCGAAGTGGGAGATCGACTTCCTGCTCCGGATGCAGGTTCCGGCCGGGCAGCCGCTCGCCGGGATGGTGCATCACAAGATCCACGACGAGAAGTGGACCGGGCTGCCGTTGCGACCAGCCGCGGATCCGCAGAAGCGGTACCTCTATCCCCCGTCGACGGCTGCCACGCTGAACCTTGCTGCCGTTGGTGCACGGTGTGCCCGGGTTTACGCGGTGTGGGATCACCAACTGGCCGGCCGTTGTCTGGTGGCGGCCAAGAAGGCCTGGAAGGCGGCTCAGCAGCATCCCGCGATCTATGCGCCCGCCGGTGGTGAAGGTGGTGGCGCGTACGACGACACGAAGGTGACCGACGAGTTCTCCTGGGCGGCGGCTGAGCTGTTCGCGACGACCGGCGACCCGTCGTACAAGAAGCACATCACGACGACGTTGTCGGCCGCGGATGGGTTCTCGTGGCAGGAGACTGGCGGGCTCGCGGATCTGGCGTTGGCGCGGACGCCGTGGCGGTTGTCCCCGGTGGAGCGGGCGAAGCTCGCCGTACGGATCGGGAAGGTGGCGGATGTGTACGTCAGCGACCTTCGCGGGCAGGGGTTCGCGAATCCTTATCTACCCCCGGACGGGAAGTACGTCTGGGGATCGAACAGTGCTGTTGCGAACAACTCGATGCTCATGGCAACGGCTTACGACTTGACTCATCGGACCAAGTATCGCGATGCGGCGCTGGAGTCGATGGACTATCTGCTCGGCCGGAATGCGGTCAACCAGTCGTACGTCAGCGGGTACGGCGAACGGGCGAGCCACAACCAGCACCACCGGTTCTGGGCGCATTCGCTGGATCCGTCGCTGCCGTCGCCGGCGCCTGGATCGCTGGCCGGCGGCCCGAATTCTGGGCTCCAGGATCCTGTTGCCCAGCGCAACCTTCCCGGCTGCGCACCGGCGACCTGCTACATCGACGACATCGGGTCGTACTCGACCAACGAGGTGGCGGTCAACTGGAACTCGGCGCTGGCGTGGATGACGGCGTTCGCCGACAGCGAGGGCGGGACCACCCGGCGCTCGCCGTCAACCGGGGCAGCTTCGGCGAAGGTGCTCGCCAGTCCCATTGATCTCACCAGCGGGTTCTACGTGGATCCGAACTCGAACCCGAAGACCTGGGTGAACACTCACGGAAGTGACTCGCGGGCCGGCTCGATCAACTCCAACATCGCCGCCAAGCCGATGGCGAGGTGGTTCGGCAACCCACCGGCTGGTACGACGATCGGCCAGCAGGTCGGTGCGTTCGTCGGAGCTGCGGACAATGCGGACAAACTGCCGATCCTCGTCGCCTACAACCTGCCCGGGCGAGACGCCTGTGGTGGACATTCAGGCGGCGGAGCGGGTTCGGTCTCGGCGTACCAGAGCTGGATCGCGGCATTCGCGGACTCGATCAAGGCGCGGCCGGCGATCGTGATCATCGAGCCGGACGCGCTGGGCGACTTCAACTGCATGTCCGACGCGGCCATTGCCGAGCGCAACGGCATGCTTGCCTTCGCCACTCAACAGTTCCGCGACCGAGCACCGAACGCTTGGGCGTATCTCGACGCGGGCAATGCCGGTTGGGTGCCTGCAGCAACTATGGCGCAGCGGCTCAACGGAGCTGGGATCGGCAACGCGCACGGCTTCGTCGTCAATGTGTCCAACTACTACACCACCAGCGCGTCGGCGTCCTATGCGACGAACGTCCGCAGTGGCCTGTCGTCGTCGAAGCCGTTCGCGATCGACACCAGCCGCAACGGCAACGGGTCGAACGGCGAATGGTGCAACCCGGCCGGCCGCAAGCTGGGCACTCCTTCCCAGGTCGGCGGCTCCGGTGCCGAACTCCTGCTCTGGGTCAAGGTCCCCGGCGACTCGGACGGCCAGTGCGGCATCGCTCCCGGCACACCGGCGGGCACCTTCAACCCCGATCTCGCAATCCGCTTGATCAACGGCTCGTAGTAGAGAGAGGCCCGCCGTACGCCGGTACGGCGGGCCTTTACAAACCTTTAGCCGTAGGGGTTGAAGGGGATCCCGGCCGGCTTGGCGGCGTTCAGCAAATACTGGAAGGAGTCGCCCTGGTCGCGGATCTTGATAGTCGCCGAACCGAAGTCCGCACTCATCAAGGTGTCCCGCAACGACGTACTCGGCCAGCCGTTCCAGCCGACCAGCGGCGGGTAGCGCCAATTGTGGTAGTAGTTCTCCGGCGGCTCGTCGTTGCCGTTGGCAAGCCGGAAGAAGTGCGTCCCCACGCCGTCCTTGTGGTAGACGACCTTCGGGTGCGAACCATCGAACAGCACCTGTGAACGCGGATAGGTGACCTGACTGGAATGCTGTGTGGTGGTCACATACTCGACTTGGTTGGTCGCCTGGTTCACCCAGGAGATCACGTGCTCGAAGTCGTGCCGATGGCCACCGAGACCGCTGCCGTCGACCGCCTGGTCCTTCTCGAAGTAGCTGGCGTAGATGATCGCGCACCAGCCGTTGTTGCACTTGTCGCGCGAGTAGGTCTGGGAGTTGTCCAGGTCGGACTGATCGTGACAGCTGCCATTGACCGCACCCGTCGTATTCAGGCCCGGGTTCAGCGTTCCGTCCGGACCGATAGCCGGTACTGCGTAACAGCCGTCGGTGTCGTAGTCGTATGCCGGCGAGAAGGACTGCTCGTACCCGTCGGCGTTCTGCGGCAGGTTGTGCGGTGGATCCGCGAACGCCAACGTCGCGGAGGCAACCAGCAAGACAGTAGTGCCCAGGGCGACGCCGAGAACACGGCGTACGCGGTGGGAGCGAGGCGGATCGGACTCTAGGGGCGGTGTGAGATCGCGCATACTCCGGACGATCTCAGCCCGCCACCTCTCTGTACATACTTCACAGAGAAAAGAATTAATTAATAGTGGAGGCGCTTAGGGGAAGCGGGAAGCCAGGGCGATGCAGGCGCCCGCGGCGGCCAGGGTGAAGAGCATGGCGATCCCGGCGAAGCGCGAGGTGACTTCCTTGTCCACCTTGTCGTAGCCGACGGACGAGCCGATGTCCTTGTAGACGTCCTCGAGTTCGCCTGCGGACTCCGCCGTGTAGGCCTCGCCGCCGCTGATCTCGGCGACGCTGCGGAGTTCGGCGCGGTCCGGTGGGACGCGCTGGCGGATGCCGTCCATCTCGATGAAGCCCGAGTCGGTGCCGAAGGTGATCGTGTAGACGGGCGTGTTCTTCGCCTTCGCCGCCTGGGCACCTTCCTGCGCCGTACGCCCGACCGTCCGTTTCCCGTCGGACAGCATCACGATGCGCGCAGGGGCGGGGTCATTGGGATGCTCCGGGTCCGGCGGCACCTGGGTCAGCGCCTGCAGCGAGGTGAAGATCCCCTCACCGGTAGCCGTCGACTCGGCCAGCTCCAGTCCGTCGATCGACCGCATCACGGTTGCCCGGTCGGTCGTCGGCGGCACGATGATGGACGCCGTACCGGCGAAGTTGACCAGTGCGACGTTGAACTTGGCCGGCAGCGCGTTGACGAAGTTCTTCGCCGACTTCTTGGCCGCCTCGAGCCGGTTCGGGTCGACGTCGGTTGCCATCATCGACAGCGACACGTCGATCGCGACCACGATGGTGGCCCGCTCGCGCGGCACCTTCACCTCGGCCTTCGGCTGGGCGAACGCCAGGATGCAGGACGCCGTCGCCAGCAGCGCGAGCACGACGGCCAGATGCCGCCGCCACTGCGGCCGGCGCGGTGCGACCCGGTCGAGCAGCGCGATGTTGGTGAACCGCAGCGCGTACTGCGCGCGCCGGTGCTGCAGGAAGATGTACCCCGCGACGACGAGCGGGATGAACAGCAGGAACCATAGTCTGGCCGGAGACAGGAACTCCATCAGCGAGCCACTCCCTTCGGCGGTTGATGCAAACGCGGGGCCATCCGCCGGTAGGCGAGCACGAACCGCACAGTGTCGGCGACCCAGTCCCGGTCGGTCCGCAGCACCAGATGTCCCGCACCTACCCTACGCAGTGCGACCCTGGTTCGTTCCCGCTGCGCGAGCGCCGCGGCGGCGTACTCCTCGCGGACCCGGCGCCGGCGGGTGTCGATCTCGCGGATCGCGCCGGTCTCCGGATCGCCGATCATCACCACGCCGATGTTCGGCAGTTCGAGTTCGCGCGGGTCGATGATCTCCACCGCGAGCACCTGGTGCTGGGCGGTCAGCTTGCGCATCGCCCGCTCCCAGGACGGCTCGATCCGGCTGTCGACGTCGCCGTCCTCCGGGGTCAGGAAGTCCGAGACGATGACGCGCAGGCCGCGTTTGCGCTGGGTCCGCGCCATCGAGTCCAGCGCGCCGGCCAGATCGCTGCGGGCCTGGATCTCACCGTTGTCCGTCTCGGCGAGCAAGGCCCGCAGCAACCCGTAGAGCGCGAGGCGGCCCGAGCGAGCCGGCCAGCGCCGCAGCGACGAGTCGCGCAGCATCAGCCCGCCGAACCGGTCACCGAGCCGGTGGGTGAGGAACCCGACCGTGGCGACCGCGGCGACGGCGAGTTCACGCTTCTCCAGCTGCGACGTACCGAAGTCCATCGAGGCGGAGAGGTCGACCATCGCCCAGGTCTCCAGCTCCCGGTCCGCGATCAGGTCGCGGACATGCGGCACCGTCGTACGGGCTGTGACGGCCCAGTCCATCCGGCGGACGTCGTCGCCGACCTGGTACTCGCGGGCCTCGGCCAGTTCGGTGCCCGGACCGGGCAGCAGGCCGAGGTGCTCGCCGTGCAGGTAGCCCTCGAGCCGCCGGACGACGGTCAGCTCGAGCCGGCGCAGCGCGCGCTCCGGGGCGAGCTGCGAGATCGTCATCGCAACCCGCGGGTCTGGTCGGTTGGCCATGGTGACTAGACGAATTCGGGGCGGCCGCTGCCGTCGTTGCCGTCCCGCCACACCGGCTGCGGCGGCGGCACGGTGGCCAGGATGCGCTCGACCACGGCGCGCGGGTCGATGTTGTCGGCGACCGCGTCGAAGGTCAGGCCGAGCCGGTGCCCCATCACGTCGAGGGCGACGGTCTGCACGTCACTCGGCAGCAGGTAGTCGCGACCGTGGATCAGCGCGAGCGCCCGGCCGGCCGAGACCAGGCCGAGGGTGGCGCGCGGGCTGACACCGAGCTCGATGATCGGCTCGAGGTCGGGGAGGTGGAAGTCGGACGGCGTACGGGTCGCCATCACCAGGCGGACGGCGTACTCCGCGACCAGGTTGTGCACGAAGACCTGCTCGGCGGAGCGCTGCAGCTCCATGATCGTCTCGGGCTTGAGCACCTGGCGCGCCTGCGGCGGGTCGACGCTCATCCGGCGGAGGATCTCGAACTCCTCGTGCCCGCGCGGGTGCGGCACGTCGATCTTCACCAGGAACCGGTCGCGCTGCGCCTCGGGCAGCGGGTACACGCCCTCGGACTCGATCGGGTTCTGGGTCGCGATCACGATGAACGGCTTCGGCATCGGGAAGGTCTGGCCGCCGATCGACACCTGCCGCTCGGCCATCAGCTCCAGCATCGCCGACTGCACCTTGGCCGGTGCGCGGTTCACCTCGTCGGCGAGGACGAAGTTCACGAAGGTCGGGCCGAGCTCGATGTCGAACGCCTCGCGGGTCTGCCGGTAGATCCGGGTGCCGACGATGTCGGACGGCACCAGGTCCGGAGTGAACTGGATCCGGGCGAACGAGCCGCCGACGACCGAGGCGAAGGTCCGGACGGCGAGCGTCTTGGCGACGCCCGGCACACCTTCGAGCAGGCAGTGCCCCTTGGCCAGCAGGGACACCATCAGGGTCTCGACCATGTGCTCCTGGCCCACGATGACGCGTTTGACCTCGTTGATGGCCTCGCTCACCAGGTGGGACTGCTGGGCGACTGACCCAGCGGGCACAGTGGTTTCGGTCATGCCTGTCCTTCCGGGGTCCGACTCGGACCATGTGTGCTCGCGAACTCCGCCATTCCATCAGATCCCCGGGTCCGCGCACGACCGCGCCCCACCCGAACCTCCTCCCATCCTCCCCACCCACCCAAATCCGCAACCGCCCAGCACCCGCCCGTACGCCGTACGCGGCGGGCTGGGCGACAGTGCTACCGGGTGTCTGGAAGGATTGGTGCCGATGACTGCGACCGACTCCCGCACCGACGCGCCGCCGGCCGGACCACCCTCGGGTCCGCCGGCCGGGCCGCCTGACGGCGTGCCCGCGCGGGTGATCCCGGCAGGGCTCCCCCTGCAGCCGGAGGATCCGCCCCGGGTCGGGGACTTCTGGTTGCGGACCCGGCTCGGCGCGAACGCGGCCGGCTACCTGTACTCGGCGAGCGACGACCACGGCCGGTCCGCGGTGGTCGCGATGATGACCGAGGGATCCGCCGACGACGCGGCCGCGCGGGACCGGTTCGTGACCGCGGTCGACGAGCTGCCGGTCGAAGCGGTGCTCGCGCACAACGACGCCGATGACGACGACCTCGCGCTCTGGGTGGCGCTCGGCCCGATCCGCGAGGACGACGGAACCAGTTCGGCCGCCGACGAGCGGCTCATCGCCGAGCGACGCGGCGAGGAAGTGCTGTCCGCAGTACTGATGGACCGCGTCCCGCAGCTCGGCCGCTTCCGCGGTCCCGACTTCCGGCACCACTGGGAGAACCGGCGCCGTCCCGGGCTGTTCCGGATCTGGCCGCTGCCCTGGCCTGCCGTACTACGGCCCGCTTCGCGGCTCGCTCTCGCGCTCGCCTTGCTGACGATGGCGATCATCATGGCGCTCGCCGTACTGATCGCCTGGCTGCTCTTCAGGAACGCACCCGAGGTCGACCCCGGCCCGGTGATCCCGACGGTCTCCGGCACGGCAACCGTCACCGTGACGCCGACGACCCCGCCGCCGAACACCAATTCACCGACCCCGGACCCGTCGGGAAGCCCGACGACCTTCCCGACCCCCACCGGTTCGCCGACCACCGGCCCGGTTCCGACCGGGTCCCCCGGCGGCACGGACACCCCCGGCGGCGACCCGGGCGACCGCTTCTAGTTTCAACCGACGTGGAGTAGCTTTCGGAGTTCCTGGTCGGCCCAGAGCGAGGCCGGGACGGGATGGCGGACGAGGGCGGCGTCGGCACGGATCTCGGCGGGACTGGCGGCGCCGATCAGCACCGAGGTGACGGCCGGATGCCGGCTCGGATAGGCGAGCGCGACCTGCGGCAGTGATACGCCGTACGCCTCGCAGACCGCCGCTATCCGGCGCGCCCGGACGTTCGTGACATCGACGTTCGCGCCTTTGGAGCGGTCGATCTGCAGCACCTCAGGAGTCAGGACGCCGGAGACGATCGCGGCCACCTCGCGAAGCTGGCAACGATCGAGCAGCGGCCGGGCCGATTGATCGAACAGCGAGTACTGCCCGGCCAGCAAGACCGTGTCGACCTCGGTGTCGCGGACGAAGCGGTCCAGTTGCTGCCAGTCGTTCATGGCGGCGCCGATGGCATGCAGCACGCCTTGGGTTCGCAGCTCGTGCAGGACGGGGTAGGCCTCGTCGATCGCCTGCTGCCAGCTCTCGCCCGGATCCTGGATGAAGACCAGGTCCACCGATTCCATCCGCAGACGCTCGAGACTTTCGGTCAGCGACTGCCTGATCCCGGCCGCGGAGAAGTCCGTGCGCAGACCCTTGCTGGTAACGATCCCACCGACCTTGGTGGAGACGAGGTATTCGCCGCGCGGGTGCCGGGCGAGCGCCGTACCGAAGCGTTGTTCGGAAACGCCCAGCCCGTACGCCGGGGAGGTGTCGAAGAACCGGATGCCCGCGCCGTACGCCGCGTCGATCGTGCTCGTCGCGCGTGCATCCCCGTCCGGGGCCGGCAGATTCCCGATCGGCGATCCACCGAGCCCGAACCGCGGCGGCCGGAACCTGCGGGTCAACCGGCTCGGAGGTGCGTGGCTCGGTGCGGTCATCGGCCCCTCACCTCCCGGTCGGTGTCACTACCAGGATCAGGGGTATGCGACGTCCTCGCATCTCGAAACGAAGATGCAGGGATGGAACCCGCCCCGGCTCCACCCCTGCATCAGCTCATCGGTCCGGCTCGATCACGACACCTTCGGCGCCCAGTCGAGGCCGGGGTAGGCGTCGTCGCCACTGATCGGGTCGGTCAAGGAGTAGCTGTAGCTACCGTCCGGAAGGTAGGCACGAACCTTGGTCCGCTCGTCCGGATAATCCGGATCACTCGGATCCTCCGGCAGGGTCGCGTTCGTCTGCAGCGCCGCGATCTTCTTGCCATCGGGTGACCAGGCAGTACCAAGGAAGAAGAATCCTTGCGGGAAAGCCTTGTAGCTCACCCGGAACGGCGTACCGGCACCACTGCGCGGCAGCGTGACGAGTTCACTCTGGTTACCGCCGCGGAACCGGTTCGTGACGAAGGCGATCTTCTGCGAGTCGGGCGACCAGTCCGGATAGTTGTTCCAGAACCCGGCGGTGGAGGTCAGCGTGCGCAGATCGGTGCCGTCGGGGTGGACCAGCTTGATCGCCGGACCGGTACTGAACGCAATCCGGCTCCCGTCCGGCGACCACGCAGGCGAATCGATCTGAGTACCTGCGGGTCCGGTCCAGATCGTCGATACGGCGCCGGTCGCGACACTGATCAGGTTGAGTTCGGCGCCGTTGCTGACCGCCAGCTTGGCGGCATCCGGCGACCAGGAAACGGCGCGCGTGCCCGGGGTGAACGGATACACGAAGATCTGGCGCTCGACGCCGGTCGCCAGTGTCCGGACGTAGATCGCGTCCTGCCAGGCCGGCGGATGCGGCGCCACCTGCCGGACGAAAGCGACCTGCCGCCCGTCCGGCGAGAACTTCGGTCGCTCGCCCTCGATCGTGGTGGTGTACGGCGCCGGCGTCTGCCCTGGCACCACGACCAGCCCTCCGAACTGCACGAACACCAGATTCCCGTTCTTCGGGGTGGCTGCGTCGGCTGGTAGGGCGGTGGTTGCTGCGAGGCCGATCGCGAAGACTGCGGCCAGGATGGATCTGAGTCTCATCTGCTCCCCCACGGAACGTTGAGTTGCGTGGCCCCCCACGCCTTCCGGGGCACGTTACGGAGCGGTTCTGGTGCAGACAAGGTCAGACCAGTTGCAACAAGCTGCAAACTGGTCTGACCTCAGTGGCCCGTCAGCGACCGGAGTCGTAGAGCGCCTTGACCTCGGTGTCGGAGAGTGCGCGGTCGAACACGTGCACCTGGTCGGCGCTGCCGTCCAGGTAGTCGACCGAATTGCCGCCGAACTTGGCCCGCCCGATCACCGTGTGACCGGTCGAGGTCGAGTCCAGACTGCAAGCCGACTTGGTCGCCACCAGTGCGCCATCGACGTACAGCTTCAGCTCGCTCTTGGCTGCATCCCGTACGCCGACCAGGTGATACCACTGATCCGGATTAGGCTTCGTCGGCGCCAATGCCCGCTGACCAGGGAAGCTCATCGCGAAGCGCTGGTCCGCACCGGAGTACTGCAGGAAGAAGGCGCTGTCGCGATCGCCGTCCTGGCTGACCACGGTCTGGAACGAGCCGTCCACCTTGTTCAGTTTCACCCAGGCAGCAGCGGTGTAGTTGCCGGCCGTGTCGAGCAGTTGCGCGCCGGTGTCGACGAACTGCCCGGATCCGTTCACCACAAGTGCTTGGCCGTTCTTGCCCGGGCCGAAGCCGGCGCCGCCTTCGAGGGTCCCGTCATTGGTGCCGACGGCATCTTCCGCGGTCCCGTCGAGCGGGTAGAAGTGGATCCCGTCGGCGCCCGGCGTACCGGGTGGCAGCGGCGGACCCGACGTACCGGTGCCGTCCGCGCCTTGGATGATCGACCGATTGATGGCACGAACCTGGGCGAAGTCCATCTTCGGGACCTGCCGGTCGTAGGTGAAGAAGCCGTTCAGCTCGCCTTCGACATCGGTGATCTGGGTGTAGACCGACGCACTGATCCCGCAGGTGTTCGCGGACCGGAGTACGTCGCGCTGGTTCTCCACATAGCGACGGGTCAGCGTCGCGCTGTCCGGCGTCATCTCGTACGCGAAGCCGTCGCCGAACCACATGTGATCGGGCGTCTTCAACCCGAACCCACCGTGCTCACCATCCACCGCGACCCGGTCGCCGGCCGGCATCGACGTCGCCGGGCCGAGGTAGGCGTGGTGGTCGATGATGTCGCCGCGACCCGAGTCGCCGAGCGAGGCGCAGCAGTTCACACCGCTGTGCGCGTTGACGAGCCGGGACGGGTCCTGCGCGTGAACGCTGTCGGCGATCCGCCCGGTTTCGGCCTGGTCCCATTCACCCCAGCCCTCGTTGAACGGCACCCAGGTGGTGATCGAGGTGAAGCTCTTGTGTTCCTCGACCATCTCTTGCAACTCGGACTTGAACTGGGCCTGCCAGGCCGGCGGGATCCGGTCGGTCTTGCTGGCGGGCATGTCCTGCCAGACCATCAGGCCGAGCTTGTCGGCGTGGTAATACCAGCGATCCGGTTCGACCTTGATGTGCTTGCGGACCGTGTTGAACCCGAGCGCCTTGTTCTGCTCCAGGTCGAACTTCAGCGCGGAGTCGGTCGGAGCGGTGTTCAGCCCGTCCGGCCAGAAACCTTGGTCCAGAGTCGCCAAGTTGAAGAGGATCTTGCCGTTCAGCGTCATCCGAAGCTTGCCGTCGGCACCTTTCACCTTGCCGACGGATCGCATCCCGGCGTACGAGCCGACCTGATCGACAGTTCTCCCCCGGTCGATGAGTTTCACCTTCAGGTCATAGAGAAACGGGCTGTCGGGTGACCAAAGCTTGGGGTTCTTGATGGGGAGCCTGAGCTCCGTGTCGGCCTTGCCGCGAACGGTCCCGACAGCTTTGCCGCCGTCGTACGCCGTGGCCTCGACGGTCAGGCCGGCCGGTCCGCTGGTATCAGCGGTGAGCCTCAGGGTGCTGGTGGCGAGGTCGGGCGTGAGCTGGAGCCGGTCGATCGAGGACGTCGCGACGGGCTCCATCCAGACCGTCCGCCAGATGCCGGAACTGCCTTGGTAGAAGATCCCGTGGTCCGAGACCTCGCGCTGCTTGCCGATCGGCTGGAAGGTCTCATCGGTGAGGTCCTCGGCCCAGACGATCAGCTCCTGCGGACCGGTCCGGTGCAGGGCGTTCGTGACGTCGACGTCGAAGCCGTCGTACCCGCCGCGGTGGGTGGCGACCTGGCGGCCGTTCACCCAGACCTTGGCGTCGTAGTCGACCGCGCCGAAGTGCAGCAGCAGCCGCTGGCCTTTCCAGTTGTTGGGCACCGTGAACGTCCGGCGGTACCACATCCGGTCCTCGTGCCGCTGGACGCCGGACAGCGCCGACTCGATCGGGTACGGCACCAGCACCTGCTCGGCCAGCGGCTTCCCGATCGGCGGCGCCTCACCGACCGCGGCGGCGCCGAACTCCCAGAGTCCGTTGAGGTTCTGCCACTGCGGTCGGGTGAGCTGCGGACGCGGGTACTCCGGAAGTGCGTTGGTCGGCGACACCTGATTGGTCCACGGTGTACTCAGCGGCGGCGTACCGGCATGCCAGCCGGCCTGTACTCCGGGGGTAGGCGGCGCCGCGTTGGAGCTGCCGGCCGCGAGCGCGGAGGTGGCGAGCGCGGAGGTGGCGAGCGCGGAGGTGGCGAGCGCGGAGGTGGCGAGCAATCCCGCAGCCGCGAGCGTTGCCAGCCGTCGTCGCATCGTGCGTGTCTTCTTCATCGGGCGGAGACCTTTCGTGGGCGGGGAAAGGTATGTCCGTTACAACGCTGTAGTGAGTTCGACAAAAACGCAAGACCTCACCCAAAAACAAACATCAGCCAGGCAGGACGCAGACCGGGATCGGGGCCGTGAAGTCCGCGGCGGGAGTCAGCGCACCGGTCTGGACGTCGACGTGGAAGGTGGTGAGGTTGTTCGATTTCTGGTTGGACACGAACAGCAGCGTCCCGGTCGGGTCGAGGGTGCAGTGCCGCGGCCAGTTGCCCCCGCAGGACGGTGTCGCCATGAGCCGCAGGGATGCCCCGGCCGCCTCAACGGCGAAGATCGCGACGCTGTTGTGGCCGCGGTTGGTGAGGTAGACGAATCGGCCGTCGGGCGACACGATCACCTCGCCGGGGTAGTTCGTCGGCGACCCGGCCGGCACGGTGGACCGGCTCGCGCCAGGGGTGAGCTTGCCCGAGGTTCCGTCGTACCGGCAGACCGTGATCGTGCTGTCCACCTCGTTGGCGACGTACGCGTACTGGCCGTTGGGGTGGAACGCGAGGTGCCGCGGGCCGGCGCCGGTCGCGAGCTTGGCCTGCGACTTCTGGGTGAGCTTGCCGGCGGCGGACAGGGTGGAGGTGTAGACCGAGTCGGTGCCGAGATCGACTGCCAGGATGTACTTTCCGGTCGGATCCTGCACCACCTGATGCGCATGCGGCGTCGCACCGACGTGCTTCACCAGATCGGTCCGCGCGCCGAGACTGCCATCGGCCTTCACCGGATGCACGGCGACGTCACCCGAGCCGTAGTTTGCACTGAGCAAGTACTTGCCATTAGCAACCAGCGCAAGATGACACGGCCCGCTGCCGCCGTTGGGCTGGCGATTCAGCACCCGCAGACGCCCGGGCGCATCCACGGCCACCGCGGTGACACCGCCACTGCTCTGCTCATTCACGGCGTAGAGGAACCGCCCGGACGACGCCATCACCAGGAACGAAGGATCCTGTACGCCGGTCAGCGTGCCGGCCGAGGTGATCGCGCCCGTGGTGCCGTCGTACGTCGCCAACCCGATCCCGGTGCCGCCGCCGGCCGATGACGTGTAGGTCGCCAGATACAAGGTCCCGACGGACCGGCGCGCCTCTGGACGATCCGGCAGTTCGCGGGCTTCGGCTGCGGCGGCTGGCGTGATCCCCGCTGCGGCGCTGCCGACGGCAGCTGCGGTGAGTCCGAGGAAACGACGGCGGCTCGTACCCATGAACATCCTCCGAGGTGTGTGACGGTCCGACCACACAGGGTGGCCCACCTGGAGCGATGTGGCAAGAGAGACAACGCTAGTTGCAAGCTATGCAATGGGGACGCTCAACCAGGCGGGATCGCCCGCCGGTGAACTGAACTTGACCGACGTGCCCAGCGAGCTGCGGCCGAGGTACCGGGGATCGACCGTGTCGACCACGAGCACCAGGTGATGTCCGGCCGGCACTTCCCAGCTGGTCGCCTCCAACCGCAGCTCGAGAGTGCGCGCCTTGCCCGGCACAGCTCCCCGGAGAGTGAACGGTTTGTGGGCGATCATTGATCCGAGCCCGAGCGCGTCAACGTCGTACAGGTAGCTGAACAACGAGGTGTCTTGGCTGCTCGGCGTCACCGTCACATGGAGTCTCGGCGACCCGTTCACGACAGCTCCCGAGCTGTACGTCGGCCCGGACCAGACGCCGGCGAAACTCCTGTCCACCAAGGGCGTTGCCACTCCGGTCGGTATCGACAGCAGTCCTTGCAAGGCACCCGACAGGATCGCGACGCCGCTGTCCGCGACGGTCGGAACGCCTGCGCCGATCGGGTTGGACCAACCGGTTGCGGCAGTGGTTTGCAGGCCGCCTGTCCTCGACAATCCGGCCGGCTTCGAGAGGTACGACGTACGGGGTGTTCCGACGGCCGCCCAGTTCGGGTAGCTCCGCCAGACGCCGCGTTGTGATTTGAGTTGCACCGGCGCTTCCTGGTCGGCGCCGTTGTCCGCGCCGGTCAGGTAGTGCCGCAGCCAAGGAGCGAGCTCGTCCCAGATCTCGTTCGGCAGGCCGATCGCGCCGGTCACCTCGGGCGTCGCGTGGTCGCCGTGCGCGAACAGCAACCGCTTCGGCCCGGTCAGCCGGGTGAAGAAGTCGGAGTACTGCGTGGGCGGGAAGATCGAGTCCTCGAAGGCGTTCGCGAGGAACACCGCTGGGTGATTGGCGTTGATCTGGTCGACCGTGGTCGCCGCGGATCGCACCGGAGCCAGCGCCTCGGCTTCCGCGATCGCCCCGTCGAAGTCGCCGCCGATGAACTTGGTCTGCAGCGACCGCATCTGCGGCCCGGGCCGCCCGGTGATGTTGCCAAGGGCAAGGAGCGCGGCGACGGACTGCAGGTTGACCGTATCGTTGGGATTCAGCGACGCGATGAGATCGGCCCAGCCGCTCATCGCGCCGACCGCCTTGATCCGGGGATCCTTGCCTGCAGCAAGGAGTGAGACGCCTGCGCCATAGGAGATCCCGACCGCGGCAACCCTGCTGGTGTCAGCGGGAGTGTGCTCGCCGGCCCAGTCGATCACGTCACTGACATCGGCAACGGTCGGCGGGCCGGCGATGTCGATGCCGCCGGCGGAGTCCCAGAAGCCGCGACTGGTGTAGGAGATCACCTGGAATCCGGCGGTCGCCAGCTTGCTGCCCTGGCCGACGTACTCGACGTTCGGCACACCCCAGCTCGACGGCATCACCACGAGGGCGAACGGACCGCTGCCCTGACCGGTCGGGGTCAGTACGACGGCGCCGAGTTCGGTCCCACCGTCGCCGGGGATGCGCTGGTACGCCGTACTGAACCCTGGTGCCGCCTCGGCCGGGATCGGGGCGAGACCGATGCTTGCTGCGATGAGGGCGAGAGCGATCACGAGTCGGCGCATCGGTGACCTCCGGCGGTGTTACTGGGCGGTTTTACCGAAGGGTAACCACGAAGTTGCCGATGTGTCACTAGTTGAGCACTTTGCGTCGTCCTGGGTCAGAAGGCGTCGACTCCGGTGGCTTCGACGGACCAGGTCCAGAGACGTTGGGCGAGGTCGGGGTCCTTGGCTGTTCTGGTCGGCTGGACGATCTTGGGAGCGCCGCGGTACTCGAAGAACGACGGGCCGGCGTACGAGCCGGGCTTCAGGGTCGGCAGCGTACCGGCGTACAGGCTCGGCATCGCTCCCGCGGCGGCGGACTGGGCGACGAGTTTGGTGCCGACGGCAAGCAGTCGCGACTCGATGGAATGACCGGCCAGCGCGGGGCCGCTCGACTGGAGATGGGTCGAGGCGTAGCCCGGATGTGCGCCTGCGCTGAGCAGGTTGGATCCAGCCCTTTGTGCACGGCGATCCAGCTCGAGCATGAAGAGCAGATTGGCGAGCTTGGACTTGCTGTACGCGTCCCACTTCGAGTAGCCGTTCTCGGCTGTGAAGTCGGCCTGGCTGATGCCCTTGGCGTTCTTGTGCATGAAGGAGCTGACGGTCACCACCCGCGGCTGCTCAGCACGGAGAAGGAGCGGCAGCAGGCGCGCGGTGAGGGCGAAATGCCCGAGATGGTTGGTGCCGAGCTGCAACTCGAAGCCATCGACCGTCTGCCGGTACGGCGTTGCCATCACGCCGGCGTTGTTGATCAACAGATCGAGCGGCTCGGTGAGCTGGGCGGCGGCCTTCGCGACGCTCCTGAGATCCGACAGATCGAGATCCAGTACTGCGGGCGCCGGCCGGTCGGATGCGGTCGCGAGACTGACCGCGGCCTTGGCGGACTTCTCCGGATTGCGGGCCGCGATGATCACCTCGGCGCCGTGCTTCAGGAGTTCGAGCGCGGTCTGGTAGCCGAGCCCACTGGTCGCGCCGGTGACGAGGGCGCGGCGTCCGGTCAGGTCAGGGATGTCCGCGGTGCTCCAGCTCATGCGCCCACAGTAGTCGTGGGCGCATGAGCTGGTTTGCTACGAGAGGATCTTGCGCGCCTGGAAGGCGGCGGTGACCTTCGCGGCGGCGTCCTTGCCGTAGAGCAGGCGAGCAGACTGCACAGTCACCCGGGCAGCGTCGGCGAACGAGGTGTCCGGCGCGTAGAAGAACGTGCCCTGCAGGATCACCTTGTTGGCCTTGGTCCGGCCGAGTGCCTTCTGGATGTCCCAGAGCGCGTTCGACCAGATCTCACCGTCGTCGTGCACCTCACCGTCGATATCGTCGGTGGTCTTGCCGGTGTCCGTACGACGCAGGCAGTGCTTCGGGCCGTCCGTGTACGACGTGGAGTCCCAGTCCATCACGCACGGGATGTCGTAGCCCTTGCTGACCGGGATGGACTGCTGCACGGCCCAGTAGTCGCCGAAGCCCTCACCGATCGCGCCGGCCTGCTCGGACTCACCGAAGCCCGGGACCACGTCGTCCTGGATCGCGTGACCGTACTCGTGCCAGATCACCTCGGCGTCCTCGGCGTCGTCGACACCGCCCTCGCCCATCGTGATCACGTCGGTCGACGGGTCGTAGAACGAGTTGTCGCCGTCGAAGGTGTTGATCGAGAAGTCCTGCGACTCGTTGTTGACGTCGCTGAAGCCGAGCGAGTGGATGTACTCCTGGGTCTGGTTGACCTGGTAGTACGCCTCGACCTGCTCGAACTTGTCGCTGTGCCGCTGGAAGACGAAGGTGTTGGTCTTGCTCGACGCGAGACCGCCCTTGGCCTCGGCGATGTTGACGTACTTGCCGTTGAGCTTGCCCGAACCGTCCAGGTTCCGCAGGATCACGTTCTTCTGGGCGAGGAACAGTGCGTCCTGGTTCTGGTCGTTCTGGTCGGTCAGGTTCTCGTTCTTCAACGTGACGACCGGGTTGGGGTCGAACACCGAGCCCTTGCCGTCGACGTTGTCGCTGATCACCTTCGAGTCCACGACCACACCGGACTTCGCGTCGACCAGCGAGCGGGTGACCCCCTCGCCGGAGCGCGAGGTGACGTTCCAGACCAGGCGGGCGTTGGCGCCACCGACGACGGCGAGCTGCGCGGCGCCCTGGGTAGCGGTCGGCGTCGGCGTACCGGACTTGTTCGGGCCGGCGATCCGGTTCCGGGTCGCGCGGGCCGTCACGACGGTGTTGGCCGACTTGGTGGCCGTTGCCGCGGGCACCTTCGCGGACACGTCGAGCGAGTCCGGTACGGCGTCGCGGCCGTCGCTGACCTGGGTGATCTTGCCGGACTTGTCGACATGCTGGGCGTAGTACCCGTTGATCACGGGCAGGCCCTTGAAGGTCTGCTGGTACCAGTAGTGCTTGCCGAGCAGCGAGGTCTTGGTCTTGATCAGCTTCAAGTTCGCCGGTACTGCTGCGCCGGCACTGGTGCCCTTCGCCGGCGCTGCCCCCGCTGCGCTGGTGTAGGACATTCCGAGTGCCAGGACTGCCGCGGTGGCAGTCATGGCCGCGACCGCCTGCCGGCGGCGCAGGTGCTTCGTCATACTCATTCCCTCCCAAGCTGGATGACCGTGGTGGTACGACTACGATCCGTCGCGACACTAGTTCGCCGAACACCCTGCTGGGAAGCAAAACTTCGCGTCATTGCACCCGGGCAAGGGAAAACATCTAGCGCGCTTCGCTTCGAGTAGAGGACAGAAGCTGGCCTGATCTCCTCCTACCGTTGACCTCGAACCCGGGAGAGGATCAGCCATGTCGAAGTTGAGTCTGCGAGCCCTGAACCGCGCCACGTTGTCCCGCCAATGGCTGATCGAGCGCCAGGATGTGTCTGTCCTCGAGGCTCTGGAGCATCTGGTCGGTATGCAGGCTCAGGTCCCGCTCTCGCCGTACGTCGGCCTCTGGTCGCGCCTGGTGGGTTTCGAACCTGCTGCGCTGGCTTCACTGCTCGAGAATCGTCAAGCCGTCCGTGGCTCGATGATGCGGGCAACGATCCACCTGATGTCTTCGCGCGACTTCCTGGCAATCCGGCCGCTGGTCCAGCCCCGTCTCGAACGTGAGGTCTACGCGAATCAGACCTACGGCCGCAAACGGCTCGAGGGTCTCGACATGGATGCCGTGCTGGCCGCCGGTGCCGATCGGATGGCGTCGTCTCCCGCGACTGCGGTCGAGCTTCGTGAGCATCTCGGGGCGCTGTGGCCCGACCGCGACGCGCCGTCGCTGGCGCACGCCGTACGGTGTCTCCTTCCTACTGTTCAGATCCCGCCTCGCGGCATCTGGGGCAAGGGCGGAAACCCGACGATGTCGACCGCCGAGCTCTGGCTGGGTTCGCCGGTCTCCGCGGCGCCCATCGACACCGTCGTCCTCCGCTACCTCAACGCCTTCGGTCCGGCGTCAGTCGCAGACGCCCAAGCCTGGTCGGGGCTGACTCGGCTGGCGGAAGTCTTCGACCGCCTCCGCCCTTCGCTGCGTACGTACATCGACGACTCGAACGGACGGGAGCTCCTCGACGTCGCCGGCAACGAGCTTCCGCCCGAGGACCTGGAGGTACCTACGCGGTTCCTTCCGGAGTACGACAATCTCCTGCTCGCCCACGCCGACCGGAACCGCTGGCTGGACGACGACCTTCGCGAACGCCTACTGATCCAGGAAGTCCTCAACCGAGGCTCAGTCCTCTACGACGGCCAGGTGGCAGCCATGTGGAAGCTCCACCGACAAGGCAAGAAGTCCGCCACCCTCGAGATCGAGCCCCTCATCAAACTCACCGCCAAGGCTCGCTCTGCCATCACCACAGAAGGCGAGCACCTCTTGGCCTTCGCCACTCCCGCCGACGCAACCACCGACCTCAAGCTCCTGGCATGACCCGTCTCTCGCTGCGAGCCCTGAACCGAGCCACGCTAGACCGCCAATGGCTGCTCGAACGCCGTACTGCCCCCGCCTCCGAAGCAATCGAACACCTGGTCGGCATGCAATCCCAGGCCCCGCTAGCTCCCTACACCGGCCTCTGGACCCGGTTGGTGGATTTCGACCCCACCGAACTCTCGGGGTTGATGACGGATCGCGCTGTCGTCCGTCTACCCCTCCTGCGCGGCACCATCCACCTGGTCACCGCAGCCGATGCCCTAGGCATCTATCCCCTCCTGCGCGACACCCACCGCCGCATGCTGACCTCGAACCAAACCCTCGCCCCACTCCGAACCACCATCGACCTGGACGACCTGGCCGCCGCCGCCCACCGCCTACTCTCCGCCAGCCCACTCTCCCCCGCGGCTCTCGGCTCAGCCCTCGCCCTCGAATTCCCCAGCCACGACCCAGCCACCCTCTCCCGCGCCGCCCGCGACCTCATCGCCGGCGTCCAAACCCCACCCCGAGGCCTCTGGAACAAGTCCGGCCGGCCCATCACCACCACCCTGGAGTCCTGGCTAGCCCGCCCCCTCTCTCCTTACACCCTCGAATCCCTAGTCCTCCGCTACCTGGCCGCCTACGGCCCAGCCACCCCACTCGACATGCAGCAATGGTCCGGCCTGACCCACCTCACCGAAATCTTCGACCGCCTGGACCTCCGCCCCTACTCCACCGAAGACTCCACCCGCCCCGTCTACGACCTCCCCGACCACCCCCTCCCCCACCCCGACACCCCAGCCCCCATCCGCTTCCTCCCCGCCTACGACAATCTCTACCTCTCCCACGCCACCCGCACCCGAGTCCTTCCCCCAGCCGCCCGCCCCCACATCTTCACCCCCAACGGCATCATCAAGCCCACCCTCCTCCAAGACGGCCACCCCACCGCCACCTACACCCTCACCAACTCCACCCTCACCATCACCCCCTTCACACCGCTCCCCGCCTCCACCCACCCCTCCCTCGAGGCAGAAGCCCAAAACCTCCTAACCTTCCTCACCCCCAACCCCGCCGCCACCATCAAATTCCTCACCCCCTAACCACCTCCAGCTCCCTGTGGAAAACCCCGAAGGCTGAAACCCAACGTATGGCAGCCTTATACCGTCAGTAACCACACCGACCGGGGAGCCACCTCCATGACCCGCCGAGCCCTGCAAGCAGCCGCCCTCTGCGCCACCCTGACGCTGACCGCCTGCACCGGCTCCCCCCAAGCCGCCCAACCCAACACCACCCCACCCCCAACCACCCCAACCACCACCGCCGCCCCCTCAACCCCCACCTGGACCGAAGAAGAACAAGCAGCCATAACCGCCGCAAAATCCCGGTACGCGATTTCTCGCGCCGCGATCGACAAGGCGCTTGCAGATCCGACCAAGTCGAGTCGGGCAGCATTGGAAGCTGCAGGGCTGGGTGACAGCTGGCTGCTCACCGCAATCGAGGACGTCCGCTCAAACCGCGAGGATGGCTGGTACACCTCAGGAACAGTCAACATTGTTTCGCTCAGCCCGTTGTCGGTGAACCTCGACGCACAACAACCAGAGGTCCGGCTCAAGTCCTGCATCGACAGTTCGCAAGCTGTCCTGCGCTTCCAGTCCAACGGCAAGCCGGTCCCGCTAGGCCCTGGCAACGGGAAACGGCACGCCTTCCAAGCAAAGGTTGTGCAGGCACCGGCGGCCGGCAAGACGACCAAGATGTGGTTCGTGGTCGAGGAGAAAACAATCGGGCCATGCTGACTCGAACGATTCGACGCTTGCTGGCCTGCCTGGTGCTGTTCTTGTTGTGCAATCTACTGGTCCAGGCTGCTGCCGACGCCGGGCCTCCCGTGCCGCCCAAACCTGGTCCAGGATATGAACTCAAATGCATCGCCACACAGGGACTTTGCGTCTGGGTTCTCACCTCCGACCGGCACAAGGGCCGTAAGCCTGGCGGAATCGGGAAGGCAGCTGACAAGCACGTCAGGCCCGTTTGCCAGTTCGGCGGTGCTGCCCAGGCTTGTAGCGACGCTGACCTCGGCAACTGGTCCAACGGGCAGCAGTGTTACCTGCAGCGGGTTGCTCCACAGCCGCCTGCTTCGGATCCGCGGTGGCAGGGCCACACCGATGGGTCGGTGTGGGCCTGCGTGCGCGAGCAAGGATTCGATCAGGGCCGACACCTCGTTACAAGATGGGTCTGGCTGCCTGGAGAACCGGATACCGTGGTGACCGATCCGCTGACCTTGGCCTACAGGGCGATCGCAGCTATGCAACTGCAGGCGCCCCAACTGCGCAGCGCGCCGGGAGTGGGACAGATCGGTCTGGTAAATATGCCCGTCTGGTTGTGGGTGGAGAAGTCCGAGAACACCTGGGGTCCGATCGAACGCAAGGCCAGCGTCCCCGGCTTGACCGTCACCGCCACAGCAAAGGTGACCACGGTCGACTGGACCATGGGCGACGGCCAAACCGTCCGATGCAACAACGCCGGCACCGCCTACCAGAAGTCGTTCGGCATCAAGCCGTCACCCACCTGCGGCCACCTCTACCGAAAGACCTCCCACGACCAGCCCGCCTGCAAGTACAAGGTCACCGCAACCACCCGCTGGACCATCACCTGGCAAAGCACCCTCGGCGACACCGGCCAAATCCCCCTGACCCGCCAATCCACCACCCAACTCCAAATCGGCGAAGCCATCCCCGTCCTGGTCGACCCCAACAGCCCGAAGGCGCCCACCGCACCAGTTGCCTGCTAACTGCCAGGACAAATAGCTCAAATACGCGCGTTCGGCGACGACACCCGCACGAAAGTCTTCGCCCGCGATCGACTGGATCAGCCGTACATCCGGCTATGCGATACGTGTTTGCTCTAGAACGTGCACGCGATCGACAAGCGCCGGCCTGCCCGACATGAATTCGGAGCGGCGGGTTCCGCGTTGTCCAAGCGTTTGTTGGTGTTGCATCTGCCAGCCCTGCAGTACCTGCACCAATGACGGTGCGTAGCCAAGTTGCACCACCTTCCGGTCCGCCTGCTTGACCTGCCAACGACTGAGCCACGCAAGGATCGGGGGGGCAATGAACGGTGTCAGGAAGAGGAACGGCCACAGATATCCGTTGCCGAAAATGATCACAGCAAGCAGGATCCCTGCGTATGCAAAGACGAGGAAGGCTGTGACTGCGCATCCGAGAGCCGGAATCTTCCGCATCAGGCGCCCTAATGCACGGACGCCAATCAGTGTTACGCGCGCAGGAATCGAATACCAGAAGCTCAGAAGGCTCAGCCACGCACGGCCCCCGAGATGATGACTCAACTCGTGAGCTAGCACTGCTTCCAGGTTCCTCACGGGCAGCGTGTAGAGCGCCCAGCGGGTCACGGCAATCGTATGACCAGGGGTCGGAGTCGCATTTGCATCATCTGATTCTTGTATCCAGATGGTGAATCGAGTGGGGTCAACTCCCGCCCTCTGGGCGACCTGATACCAGGCCGGTGCGAGCCTTTGTTGCTCAATCAGGGTAGGCAATCGAAGCCGGAGTAAGTAGCGGGCAGTCAGCTCCTCCATGGGCCTGAAGAGAGTCACCACGCCCGACAGGACCCACACGGCCACGACGATCCACCCGACCGTGAACCCCAGGAATCCGCCTAGCCAAGCCACGACACACAGGCTCCAGAAAAACCACGGCACAGCCGCCGCTAGGGCGGTTCCGATCCCCGAGTCGAACTGAGCGGATCTGTGGTGTCCGCTATCTCCACCGGAGAGTTGCTCTCGCCTCTGCCCAGAAGGCAACTGCTCCATGGGATTGCTCTGTGGGAGGTGTCCCCATTGATGGTTCGGCGGTACCTGATTTTCGCCTGCGGGCCACTGTGGATTTGGCGATCCGTACGGAGATGGCCCGTTGTGGAAGGGCTCGTCACCTATCGGCCCCCGGGGGTCACCGGGGCCGGGTGGGCCGCTCATGAGGTTCTCCCCTTCGTCGTGCCGTGACAATGGAGCACAGTGATATCCACCAGCGAAGCATCTCAGAACATCGACACGTGAACGTGGTCGTAGTGCCCGCCGGTCGCGTCACTCGGGTTGTAGACGCCACCACCGTTGTACGGAATCCATGTACCACGCTTGGCCGACCAGATCTTGCCGTACCAGATCACATAGTGCAGACCGGTCTGTCCAGCAGTCTGAATCGCCCAGTTGGCGATCCGATCGCCTTGTGCCTTTGCCGACGGCGACTTCCGCGAATCGGCACCGACCATGACATCACAGGCGAGCCCCTTCGGATGATCACTCGTCGGATTCCAGATGTGGGCGTCCCAGCAACTGATGCTCAGCGCACCCAAGGAGGCTCGCGCCTTGGCCACCCAAGCAGCCGTACGTGGAGTGACCAGGCCCCCCGTGCCCGTCGGGTCGGTGACGTTTTGCTGTTCGGGTGGCCAAACGCCATTGACCGGCTTGCCGGCGATCAGGCCTTGGCCGCAGTCGTCTTGTCCGAGGCCTTCGGTGTCCTGGCCGGTCGGCCCGTCGGAGCGGCCGGCGTATGGGTTGCCCGGGCGGTCAAGGTTGATGCCTGCTGCTGCAGCGAGAGAACGGGCCTCCTGCTCGTGAGGCCCGTAGGCATCGGGGTAGGCGGAAACTTGAACGGCCTGTGCAGCATCGTTGTAGGACATCGACGGCCAACCGGTGATATCGACCAGGCCCGGCGGCTTCGGATCCTTGGGTCCACCAAAGAAGGCCTCCGCCGCGTAGCGCGGATCCATGATTTGCTCGACCGTCCCCCAGCCCGCCTCTGGGCGTTGCTGAAAGAGTCCCACGGAGTCGGCGTCGCCGTGATCCAGGTTCTGCAGATCGGACTCTTGGAGGGCCGTCATCAAGGCAACCAAAGTCGCCCGCCCTGGCAACCCGCGTTCGACGGCGACCTGATCGATGATCTTCGCGAAAGCAATCTGAATCTGCCGCAACGGACCAGTGACATTGGGATTTCCAGCCTGTCCGGGCGCCAACGGCGAACAAGCTGCCTGCGAGATGCCGCCGCCTCCGAAGGGAGCAAGCATCAGGAGACTCACAACGCCCACTAGAGCCAGCACGCCTACCGCCTTGACGAAGATGCTCCTACTACCGAAGCCGCCGGCTCTGCTCAGATCACGTCCGTCGAACATCAGATCCCCCGGATGGCACTCATGGGCCGGTCCCGCCCGATACGTCGCTGATCAGCCAGCGGTTGTTCTGGCTGACCACCGTGACGAGAAGGGGGACGTCGAATCGCTGGGCGCCCTTGCCCGTGACGTTGATCGTGACTTTGACGAAACGGGTAATCCTATTCAGCGTATCCACCGGTGCGGCGTTCGGCATCGGCGAAGTGACAGGCGCCGCGACGACCGTCGACTTGCCACCGTCCTTCTGGAGCGCATCGTAGGTGGGATCGCCAGCCGAGCTAAAACTGGCGGCAACTTCAGGAGTCATGTACTTCGCGCACCTCGCGATCAGCGCCGCGTACGTTTCGGCGGCAGGATCGCGGGTGTAGAAGTCACGAGCCCAAGCACCGACGACATCAGACGCTCGCGCGGTCACCTCCGCGCCGGGCCTGCTCGTCTCCGGCGGTGGTGTCGTCAGACCTGTCGAAGGACCGCCGACCGGAACTTCGGTGCCTGTTCCGCTCGAAGCGGGCGCGGTCGGAAGAACCACGGGTCGGCCAGGCGTCAGGAGACCCACCGGACTCTTGTCCGACGAGTCGTCGCCGCCGAAGATCCGCGGTAGGCCTCCGCCCAACCCAAGGATGACGATCATCACGATTGCCACCAGGACTACGATCGCCACCGGCGAAACCGGCTCCGCCTGCCGCTGATTCCGCAGCCAGGCGATCCGCGCGGCGTGATCGTCTTTACGCCATGTCTTCTTCGCCCGCCGCCGTTCACGTCGGCTCAGGTCGTCGAGTTCCTCAGGGTATTCGTAGTCGCTATTGATCATTGAGCGCCAGTTGTCAGGCTCCGGAGGTAAGGGCCGGCGCCCCGCCTTCGACCTGTCTCCTTGGAACTCAGGCTCTTGACCACGATCCCGCTTGTTGCGCGCCATGACCCGTCACCGACGCTTTGGCACGTGGACAGTCACACCGTCTTTCGTGATCTGCGAATACTCCCTGAACCGCCGCTGGGTGGGAGCGGGCCCTCGCCGACGAGATCGTGTCTTGGGGGGTCCCTCGCGCAGACTTGCCGACGGGACGTAGGCACGCGGTTCGTAGCGCGCATCGCTGACCGATGAGGCCTGGATTCGTTTCGAATGACGGGCCCGCTGCACGTCGGAAGTGCCGGCACGTGACGTGCTCGGCGTCGACGTGCTCACAATCGCTGAGCTGGAACTGACCGATACGGTCCGGCCACTCTCACCGCTTGCCCTGGCACGTGCGCGCGAAAGGCTGATCGCAGGAGACTTCCGTGCGCCCTCTCTCTGCGAAGTCCGACTGCTCTCGGTGGCAGTCGATAGACCACCACCCCCGGACCCAATCGCCGCAGTTGTCTCGTGCCTTCGCCGATCTGCGCCCGTCGTCAGTTCGTAGGGGCTTCCTCCCGACGCCGGCCGACCACCAGCACCGATCGCGGGTGCCTGCCGGAAGACTCGGACGGAGCTCGCGTACTGCGGACTGGTACCGGTCTGTGTCTGTCGATCACGAGTCCGCTCCGCTGGTACCGGAGTAGCACCTCGATTGCTGATCGCGCTCGCGAGCCGTTGCACAGCGCCGGTCGCACCTCTGCGCGCAAGGTTGCCAAGCATGATGCTTCCTGTTCCCGGTCGCATCATCGTCGTCAGGCTGTCCAACAGCCGCCGCACTCGGACGCCCACGATCAGGACACAGATCGCGAGACCAGTGACGGGCAGCCAGCCCAGCGTGCCGCTCAAACTGAACACTGCGGTGAGCAATGTCAGCGCCGTACCGAAGATGAGCATCGCAAGGAAGGACTGCAAAACAAGGCCTATTAGGGCCTCGAACCAGTTGAGTCCCCATTGGCGCGGCCGACCGGGGATGATCCAGAGACAGGCAAAGAACACCCCCACCACCAAGAGTAGGAGGCAGCCTATGAAAGCCATTAATGCCGTGAATGCCAAGGCGATGTTCAAGAACGCGAACAGCGTCGCAGCTATTCCGGCGATCATCACAACGGCTACTCGGCCGAACGGATTGTCACCTTTGAGCCATTTGACAGTCGGCGCGTCACCTCCACCTTCGGCGGGGGCCACGACATCGTTGATGTACTTATTCCTGGCATCCGCATCGGTACCGACCTCGAGCAGTCCCTTGCCATAGCGCTGACAGGCGGCGATTGACCCGAACTCGGCGATACACCACGGTGTCACGACGAATCCACGCCAGCTCGCATCGGCTGATTTGCGGAGAAGAGTGTCTTTTGGTGTGCCGGTGAAACCAGGTTCGGGCCACGCAACTGGTGTCTGCATGGTCGGGCCCATGGCATCTGATGACGCGGTCATCACCGCACCGGCACCGAGTTGGCGAGCGCCGTCCACACCACGGATCCAGGTTCCCGGCGCCAAGGCGAAGCTGATGCTGAGCAGACCCGCAACGAAGACCCACATCAGCTGGCCAAGCGCGCTGCCGGAGGTCTTCCGCTGTGTATAGGCGGCTACCGCGCCGAACGCCAGAGCTGACGGAAGCAGCCAGCCGGCCAGTTGGGTACCCGTCGCACCAACCGTTGCCGATGTCGCGTCCGTCAAGGATGTGACATCGGTGAACGAAAAAAGCCACCATCCGACAGAGATCGCCGCACGAGTGATCGCGGTGACAAACATCATCACGATCAGCGCGTAGCCGTTGAAGATCATGTTGAAGGTGTCACTGATGCCCTTGTCGAAATCCAACGTGTAGAGCATCGGGCTGTAGGACTCGAAGAGGGTTCGGGTGTCGCCGTGAGTCAGGTCGGGGGTGGGGAGCAGGTCGCCGAAGCCGGTGGGGTTGGTGGGGCCGGTGTTGGGGTCGGCTGCTAGGGCTATTTGGGCGGTGACTATGAAGGAGATCGCTAGGACGGTGAGCGCCGTTCGGAGGCGGCGCGACCAGGTCATGCGACGTGCTCCTTCTTGCCTGAGCCGTTGCCATTGGATTCGACGGGGCCGGGCTCGTGCGCCGGGTACATGGCTTCGTTGTAGGCGGCTTCGTCTGCCTCTTGGTCGTAGACCTCGTCGGGGCCGATGGGTTCGTCGTAGCGGCCGGAGTGGGTGTGGTCGTGGCCGTTGGGGGTGGGGATCGGCGGCTGCGTTGGGGGCGAGGACTGCGGTTGCGCCGGAGCAGAGGAATGCGGTTGGGCAGGTGCTGAGGCCTGCGGGTGGGCGGGTGCCGAGGACTGCGGGTGGGCGGGTGTCGAGGCCTGCGGGTGGGCGGGGGTTGGGGTGTGCGGAGCCGGTGTATGCGGTTGCGTATGCGGTTCCGGGAGGGGTGGGGCGTGGTGGTTTGAGGTTTCTACTACTGGGACTGACGGGAGGGGGTTGTCCTGGACGGGTTCCTGGGCGTGGGCTTCGGCTTGGGCGGTGGCGGCGGCTGCCGGTTGGGGGAGGTCGTCAAGGTCCTCGTCGTCGTCCGCGAAGGGGTCCGGCTCTTCGTAGGGGCCGGGGACGGGGACGGTGGGTTCGAGGTCGTGTTCGGACTCGGGGGTGGTGCGGAGGAGGTCGGCTACGCGCTGGCTGGGGATGTCGATCTGGACGGTGGCTACTTCGTCCCAGCGGTCGCGCATGATGCAGTGGCCGTGGCGGATGCTCTTGCCGTTGGCGGCGGTGTTGATGCCGCGGACGAGGGTCTGGTACGGCGGGGTCTGCGGGCGACCCAACAGCTCCAAGAGCGAATCGACCTGTTCGCGCGAGCGGAGGCTGAAGGCGAACAGGGTGGTGATCTGCTCGACCAGGCCCGGCAGCTTCAGGATCGAAGCGGGGTCCTGGGTGTCCAGCACCAAGGAGGCGCCGAGGGCACGGCCGACGCGGGCGATGTAGTCGAGGAACGAAGCGCCGTCGGGGGTCTTGGTCAGCAGGTGGACCTCGGGCACGATGACGACCTTCGAGCGACCGCGGAACTCCCGGCGACCCGTCGTACGGACCATCCAGGCCAGGCAGCCGCGGAGGCAGGCCATACCGACGCGTTCGATCGGGGACCAGGATTCCGGGGCCGATTCGGGCGAGGGGAGGGTGAGGCCGGGCATCTGGACGACCCAGAGGCCCGGGTTCGTGGTCAGCGAGGACAGGCCGGACGGCGGGCCGGCCACGACCGAACCGAGGCCGGTCTCGACCAGGTCGCGCAGCGCGAACCCGACGGTCCGGGTGGTCTCCGATTCCGAGGCGCAGAGTCGCTGGATGACACCCCAGGACGAAGGATCGGGCGACTGGATCTCGGCGCGGGTCGCTGCCATCACCGGAGCTTCGGCAGCACCACGCAGGTGCGGCGGGAGCAGGAGCATCAGCTGCGAGGGCGCCTGCAGCAAAGCATCGTCGACAGGCAACACCCGAAGAAGATCGGCGGCACCTGAGAACTGAGCCGTGATCTCGATGACAGCAGTCGGTACGCCGTACTCCGCGGCCACTGCGGAAACGCCGGCCGCGTCGCCCTTCAGGTCCAGCAGCGGAACCCAGGCGCCCGCGAAGGCGGAATCGAGACCGCCGAGCATCGCGGCCGTCGTCTTCCCTCGACCCGACCGGCCGAGGAACAACGTCGTCGTCGCGTCACCAAGAGCCGAACCCGCGGCTGCGTCGAAGCGCACCAGACCCGGGGTCGACCCGGTCAGATACCCGATCGCCGGACCGGTGGCGTCACCGATCGACGCACCGCCCCAGAACCAGGACCCGAAGAACGCGGTTGACTCACGCACGTGCCCGAGATCGGGCACCCGGAGCTGGTCGCCTGGCAGCGATTCCAGCCACAGATCACGCTGTTCGTCCGCACCGGCCGCAACCGTGATGCCCCGATCGGCGTAGTGCGCGACCACGGCGTCGACGTACGTCTCGAGGTCTTCGCGGGTATCGGCGCTGACCAGCAGCCGAGGGTGGTCCTCGACCAGCGTCAGCCCGGAACGGTTGATGTCCCGCTTGACCTCGCGCATGATCCGCTCGGTCTCGACGATCTCGTCGGCAGTCTCCTCGGCGGTGCCCTTCGCGGCAGAGCGACGCTGCTCCTTGGCGCTCTTGCGGGTCTCGTCGACCAGGTGCCGCGCGGTCTTCTTGGTCAGCACCCGGAAGCGCACCGAGGCCTCGACGGTCACGTCGATCTCGTCGCCGTCGTCGTCGATCGCCTTGATCTCGCTCAGCGTCCGCAGCCACTCCCCGGCGCCGGGGGTCTCCAGCTCCTCGGGGAAGTCGGTCATCGCGAGCACGGTGGTGTACGCCGCGATCTGGCCGCGGGTGTCGTAGATGCGCAGGTGATCGGTGTACGGCACGACCCGGCCGGAGGTCAGCCGGGCCAGCGAGGCACCGGTGATCAGGCCACGGCGGGGCGCGGCGACGGCACCGCGGTGCATCTCGCGGCTGATCAGCCAGGAGATCACCTCGGCGGGTGCGGTGTGCGCCCGCCAGACGGTCGAGCCGAGCTGGCGGCCGAGTTTGCGGACGCGCTCGTCCAGGTGGGCGAGCTCGCGCGCGCTGACCCGCCAGGACGTCGTACCGAGGGCGTCGCTGATCGAACCGCGGACCTGGGCGGTGGCGCGCGGGTCGCGGTCGCTGAGGTGGACGCCGAGCGCGACGTACCGCTCCGGCATCCGCATCTCGTCGATCCGGTCCGCGCGGGTCTGCGCCCAGCCTTCGTGGTCGCCGAGCCGGTAGTGGCCGGCCACGCTGTCCAGGTAGTCCTGACCGGTCGAGCGGCCCCAGACCACCTTGAGGTGGCTGAGCCGGTCGCCGAGGATGGTCGCGGCGGCGCTCACCGCGGCGTCCAGGGCGGCGTCCTGCTCGGCCTCGGTGGCCAGGTCGGTGTTCGCGACCGAGATCAGGAACCACGCCTCGGCGCTGCGCTCGGTCACCAGCAGGCCGTCGGCGATGGCCACCAGCCGGGGCGGTGGCAGGCCACGGTCCCGGCCGATCCCGACCAGGTTCAGGAACTTGTCAGCGATCTTCATCAGTGCCTCTTCCCCGACGATGTCCTGCGGCTGACCTTCTGGACGTGGTCCGCCCCCAGCAGGCGAGCACGCTGGCTCACCGTGATGTCCGCTCCCGCGCGGACCTGGGGATCGACTTCCACCACGACCTCGCGATCCCATTCCGGGGTCACCCTGGCCCGTGCCAGGTTGGCCACTTTCTGGGTCGCGACGCGCTCACGCCATGGCAGGTACTCCGTCTTGTCGGCGGCCCGGGCGCCGAGTCCGATGATCGGGCGGTGGGCGCGCAACGCGTAGCGGACGGCGAGCGCCCACTCGGTCACCCGGCGGCGGCGTTCGTGGTGCTTGCCCGCGCGCCAGCCGAACGCGGTGATGACGAACGGCGGTACGACGTACAGGCTGACGGTGGGCTTCTTGGGCACCCCGATGAAGGGCACCAGCAAGGCGATCCAGACGATGATGATCACCGCACCGAAGATGATCATCCGGCGACGGGCGCCTTCTCCCAGATCGATCCCGAGCAGGTCGTACTGCCGGGTCTCGATCTCGAAGTGGTGGGTCAGGGTCCGGCCGACGCGCATCAATTACCTCCGGACAGCAATCCCCAGAAGCCCTTGAGCACGTTGATCGTCTGGTTGTTGGCGTAGATCAACCCGCCGACCAGGACGCCCGCGGCGATGTGGCCGAACAGCTCGCCCCACTCCCGCTTGAAGTAGTGGCCGATCGCGCGCAGGACGAGGATGGCGATGAAGATGTTCCCCGCGATGACCAGGACCCAGTCCTTGAAATCCGCGCCGGTCGGGACGTTGGGGTCGGCTAGCGGCACGACGAGCTCCACCACGCTCGCGGCCAGTTGGTGAGTCATCATTGGGGCATCTCCCTTGTAGCGGTGGTCATCCGACGGCAGCCACTTGCCATCGTTGTGCTCCGTCCGTGGCGACCGTGCGCCGCAGCGTGAGCGAGTAGGTCTGGTCGAGGGTGGTGTCCCCAGTACCGTCCCAGGTGACGGAAGCGGTGGCCTTCCGCTCGTCGTCGTTTCCGGTGAAGACTTGCCAGTCCTTCAGCTTGTCCAGCTTGACGACACCGTTCAGGCTGCGGATGGACGCGCCGGGCGCGGTCACCGCGGAGACCTTGATGTCGGATTCGGCGTACGCGCTGAAGAACGCCTCGGCATCCTTCAGGGTTGCCGCCGTCAGATCGTCGTCCGGCGCCAGTGCGTCGGGCATGTTGTCCGGCAGCGGGACCCGGTCGTCCGGGACGAAGGTGGGCTGACCGGCCACGACCACGCGACCGGACTGGGTCCGCGCGACCGGCACCGAGAGCCGGCGCCAGCTGTACGCGCCGCCGGACCAGGTCCGGCCGTTCAGGGTGAACGGGCGCACCTGCACCCGGACGTCCACGACCGCGGCGACGCCACCCGGGTCAACCTTGACCTCACCCGCGTACCCCGGGGCGGCGGTCTGCTTGCCGCGGCCGTTCCAGCCGCTGCGGGGGTCGAGGCCGGAGGCCAGGTCGACGCTGAGCTGCGCCGGGCGGGCGTCGGGGTTGGTCTCGTCCCAGTTCAGATAGGAGACGGCGAAGCGGGTCGCGATCGCTCGGGCCTCGTCGGAGGGGTAGCCGGACTGGCCGCTGATCACGGTCTCCGGTGTGTTGTTGGGCCGGATCCAGGACCGGACGCCGGAAATCGCAGCGAGTAGCAGCACCGCGACCACCAGGCCGCGGAAGAACCTGCGTGCCCAGGTGGAGAACGAGGACTCCGGCTCGGTCGACCACGGGGTCTGGTTCGGCTCCAGGGGTGCGCGCAGCGGCGTCGGGGCCGCGTGGGCACCGTGCGGCGATCGCTGCCGGAGCCGCTCGGGCTGGCGCGGGCCATGCGTTTGCTGCGGCTGACCGGGCGCCGTCGTACTGCGTTCCACCGGCGGTTGCTGCGGTCGGCGAGGAGGCGCCATCACTCCACCCGCGTCGGGCGGCGGTGGCGCGCTGTACTGCGCCGCTACGCCCTGTGCTTGCCGAGGCGTGGGTGACACCGGTCCATCGGGGTGGGCCCACCACTCCGGTGCGGTGTTCTGCGGGCGTCCTTTGCCCGACTTCCTGGAACGGCTCTGCTTCGTACGCCGCTGGTCCGCCCAGTGCTCACCTTTTGGCGGCAGATTCAGCAACGTTCGCCACCAACTCATCGCTACCCGCCCCTCAGACAGCAGTTACGCGGACAGTAGCCGGGAGAATACGGCAAGCAACTGTCCTCCGGGAGTCCTGAGGCCAGGATCCGGATGCTCCATCGCTCCCCGCAGCCATACTGTTACCCCACTCGCGGGCAGATGCACACTTCCGTTCGAAGCGTGACACCTTCGGTACCGTCTCCATAGCTCCTCTCTCATGCCCGACCTGGTCGATCAGGCAGCGCACACCCTGCCATACGGATCCGACAGCTTCGAAAATCCGTGCGAACAACATGGTAAGCGGACCGCACCAACTGATCACGCATAGTAACCGATCTCGCCGACCAGCCTGTGGAAAACTCTCCCGTGGCGAGGGGTCAAAGTACTAAGGTTTTGAACGATCACACAGACCCTTGGAAGGACTGGCATGGAGACTCGTCGGCTCGGGCGGCTGGAACACCAGAGTTCGGTACTGATTTACGGCGCGGCGGCGCTCGGCGGGGTCGACCAGGACGTCGCCGACGCCTCGATCCAGCTCGCACTCGATGCCGGCATCAACCATTTCGACGTGGCCGCCGACTACGGCGACGCCGAGCTGCGGCTGGGCCCGCGGATGCCGGAGATCCGGGACCGGATCTTCCTGGCCACGAAGACCGGCCGGCGCACGTACGACGAGGCGTGGGCCGAGATCAACCGGTCGCTGGAGCGGCTGCAGACCGACCACCTCGACCTGATCCAGATGCACGCGGTCTGCGATCTGGAGAACCTGGACCTGGTCACCGGCAAGGGCGGCTCGCTCGAGGCCGCGATCCGGGCCAAGGAAGAGGGCATGGTGTCTGCGATCGGCATCACCGGGCACACCGCGGCGGCGCCGTCGGTGCATCGCGAGGGACTCCGGCGGTTCGATTTCGACAGCGTGCTGACGCCGCTGAACTACCGGTTGTCGACCGATCCGCAGTACGCCGATGACTACGCGGCGTTGGTGGAAGCCGTCCGGGCATCGGACGCCGCGCTGATGACGATCAAGATGATCGCCCGGCGGAACTGGCAGGACGGCGAGGAGAAGACGTACGACACCTGGTACCGGCCGTTCGACGAACAGCGCTACATCTCGGCCGCCACCGCCTGGCTGCTGAACGGGCATCCGGAGATCACCGGACTGGCAACCGCCGGCGAGACCCGGCTGCTCCAGCAGATGATCACCGCCGAGCAGGAGCGCGCCGACCTCACCCCCGAAGCCGCCGCCGCCATCCTCGAAGAGGTCCACGACTACACCTCCCCCTTCATCACCATGCCCTGGTAATTCACCCGTTTGCATAATGTCCGGCACCGCCCGCACGACGCGCGCTCGGTCGGTGCCCCCCTCGCGGTCGCCTCGCGACACCGGCCCGCCCGTACTACGGGCGCCCGGTCGGCATCACATGCGGTTTGCCTCGCGACTACAGGTTGTTCGTTCTGCCCTGGCCTGCCCGGTCATGGCCCGCTGTCCGGTGGGTGATGGGATGGGTGGGGAACACCGGGTGGGGTTGTGCTGTTGTGGTGGGGGTAGTCGTCTAACTTTCCGGAGGTTGTTGTGGCAACGGTCGAGCTGTCCCAGGAGAACTTCGACAAGGTCGTCGGTTCCGACGGGCTCGTCCTGGTGGATTTCTGGGCGGAGTGGTGTGGTCCGTGCAAGATGTTCGGGCCGGTGTTCGAGAAGTCGTCCGAGAAGCACGAGGACATCACCTTCGGCAAGGTCGACACCGAGGCGCAGGTCGAACTGGCCCAGGCTTTCCAGATCAGCTCGATCCCGACGCTGATGGCGGTGCGTGACGGAGTCGTCCTCTACTCCCAGCCCGGCGCACTCCCGGCCGCGGCGCTCGAGGACCTGATCGGCCAGCTCCGCGCGGTCGACATGGAAGAGGTCCGCGCCCAGATCGCAGCCCACGAAGCCGAACACGGCACCGAGCCGCACACGCACTGACACTCCGTAGTACCCAGAACCAGCAAGCAGGGCAGTCGCACACGGCGCATTGTGTGCGGCTGCCCTGCTGGTCTGTTCGGGGTGGGCGCTAGAGAGCGTGGCTCCCGGGATCTTCGCGCCGCGCAGGGACGGGCAGGTCCGGGGAACCACGCTCTCGCCGCATCAGGCCCCCGCGGCCCGGTACGGCTACCCCGCCGATCGAGGCGGGTGGTGGATTTCCCGGCCGGCTGGGACGGGGGTTGTCAGCAGCCAGCCGGCCGGGAAGTGCGGCTCGGGTCGGCCGGTGGGGGGAGGGGGTGCAGGGGGCCGGCCGGCCCGGGGGTTCGGTGGGTTGGGACCTGGTTCGGCACCCAGCGGGTGAGGTGGTCCCGGGTGGTTGGTTCGGGGGTCGCCGGGTGGTCCCAGGTGGCGGGATCGCAAGGGTCCCCGAATGGGTTAGCGGAGGGGGTTGAAGGGGGCTAGTTCGGCGGGGCGGGTGCCGGTCGTGATTTGTTCGGCGAGGAGTTGGCCGGTGATGGGGCCGAGGGTGATGCCCCACATGCCGTGGCCGCCGGCGGCGAAGACGCGGGGGGACGTGGTGGCGCCGATGATCGGGAGGCCGTCGGGGGTGCAGGGGCGCGGGCCGACCCATTCGAAGGTGCGGGCGTCCAGGTCGGCGTCGCGCAGCAGCGGGCGGGCGCCTTCGACGATCGCGTCGATCCGGCGCGGGTCGAGCTTGGCGTCGGCCTTGCGGAACTCCATCATCCCGGCGACGCGGAGCCGGTCGCCGAGCGGCGTACAGGCGATCCGCTGTGCCGGGAAGTACACCGGCCCGGCCGGTACGTGCGCGATCGGCACGCTGAAGCTGTAGCCGCGCCCGGCCTGGACGATGGTCCGTACGCCGAAGCGGCGGGCCAGGTCGCCGAACCAGGCACCGGTGGCCATCACGACGGCGTCGTACGCCTCGCTCTCGCCGTCGGCGGTGACGATCCGGACGCCGCGGATCTCGTCGACGATGTCGGAGACGTTCGCGTCGGTGACGATCTTGCCGCCGCGGGCCACGACCGAGTCGGCCAGCATCTGGACGTACTCACCGGGGTTGATGAAGCGCTGACCGTGCAGCCGGATGGCCGCACCGATCTCGTCGGACAGCGACGGCTCGATCTCGCGGGCGTCGTCGCCGTTGATGGCCTCGAACTCGATGCCCTGGCCGGCCGCGTGGATGTGCTCGATCTCGTCCAGCAGCACGGCCCGCTCGGCCTCGGTCCGGTACGCCGCGAGGAAGGACTTCGCCTCGTACGTCTCGGCCTCGACGCCCGCCTTGCCCAGGAAGTCGAACGCGTTCAGAGCCTGCCGGTTGATCGGGACCAGCGACTCCATCGCGGTCTTCCAGCGTCCGGCGGTGCTGTTGCGAGCGAACCGCGTCAGGAACGACAGCAGTCGCGGGCTCGCAGTCGGCGGTACGTAGACCGGCGAGGAGGGGCTCAGCACCGCGCGGACGCCGTACTTGAGGACGGCCGGTTCCGGCAGCGGGGTGGCCAGGCCGGGCGTGAGCCAGCCGGCGTTGCCCCAGGAGGCGCCCGCGGCGACACCCTGGCGATCGAGCACGGTGACCTCGACGCCACGCTCCTGGAGGAACCAGGCGGTGGCGAGGCCGACCATGCCGGCGCCGACGACGGCGACCCGGTCGGGAACGATGTGTGCGGAAGAACCAGCAGCGACCATGTATCGATGGTGCGGCTCACGTCGTGGCGCTGTCATGGTGCGATCACACCATTGGTGCGGGAAATGACAGTGCGAAGCGCACAATAACCTCATGATCACTGCGCCTGACCTCGTCATCGCCGTGGGACCTGCGCTGTTCGAAGTGGTCGTCACCGGTCACGGCGACGGCGAAGTCCGCGATGTCTTCCTGGCTGATCCGCAGGAGGCCGCGACCGGTCAACCCGGCGACCTCGTGCTCGGCCTGGGCCTGCGCGACGCGGCCGACGCGATAGAGCTCCTGGAGCGCTGTGCCGCCGGCAACGCGTCAGGCGTCGTACTGCGAGCAGCGCTCGCTAGGGACCCCGCAGTCGTCGCCACTGCCGAGCGCTGGCTCCTCACGCTCGTCGCACTCCAGCCGAGCGTCACCTGGGCGCACGTGGTGTGGCTGCTGCGCGGCGTGATCGACAGGGCGGCAGCACCCGACTCCCCCGTCGCTGGCGACGCCGGAGTACACCAGGAACTCTTCGCCCTCGCAGACGCCGCCGCTGCCATCGTGGACGCGCCAGTGACGATCGAGGACAACCAGAGCCGAGTACTGGCGTACTCCTCCGGTCAGGACCTCACCGACCCCACCCGGGTCTCCACCATCGTCGGCCGCCGCGTACCACCTGAGGTCATCGCCCACTTCCGCGCCCGCGGCATTTTCCGGCGCCTCGCCAGGTCCAGCGAGCCATTCCTCGTGCCCGACGGACCCAACGGCATCCGTCCGCGCCTCGTAGTACCAGTCCGGGCCGGTGGTGAGTGGCTGGGCTCCATCTGGGCGGTCGTGGACGGCCCAGTGAGCGCCGAGGTGACAACAGAGCTGAGCAATGCGGCCTCTGTTCTCGCCCTGCACCTTCTGCGGCTCCGTGCTCAAGCAGACGTCGCCCGGCGAAGTGCTATCGACCGTCTGCGGACAGTCCTCAGGCAGTTCTCACCAGACACCACGGTTGATGTGCGGCTCCCACCACCGCCGTGGCGGGTCGTAGCACTCGGCTCCCCCGCCGAGTACGACGTACCGCAGCAGCTGGACCTCTGGGAGTCGACAGGGCGCCGTCATGGCTGGAGTGAGCCGCAGCTGGCTGACCTGGACGGCACTGTTCTTGCCGTAGTCACTGACGCCGATGGACCCGGCTCCTGGCGATGGCTGCGCCGGCTAGTCGTCGACCTGGCCAAGGACGCCCCCGGTACTACGGCGGCCGCAGGCGGCCGCGCACGGGGACCCGCTGATCTCCCGAGTTCGCGGGCCGAGGCGGTAGAGCTACTAGGCCTCGTACGCCGGGGAGCCGCGCCCGGGCCAGCCTTGCGAGTAGAGCAGGCCTGGCACCTGCTGACTGTGCACCGGGCAGTCACCTCGCTCGACACCACCAAGCTGGACGGTCCACTGGCGACGCTGCTCAGACACGACATCGAGCACGACACCGGCTTCGTCGACACGCTCGAGGCCTGGCTGAACTACCCCGGTCAGCCCCAGCAAGCCGCGAAATACCTCCATCTCCACCCGAATTCGCTGCGGCACCGGATGAAACGGATCAACGAAATCGCCCCGCTGGACCTGTCCGATCCCCGCGAACGCCTCGCTTTGCAGCTCCAGATCGCCGCGGTCCGCACCGAGCACTGAGATCTACGCCACAGCCTCAGGTAACAAGGATTCACTTTCCGGAAATGGTTGGGCAACATCCGCCTGGAATTGTTGAGGTCACAAGGGCAAGCGAGACGCCCACACAGACTGCCCCAGCTTTTCACCAGGATGCTGGGGCAACCGGTCCCAGCTTTTCACCAGGATGCTGGGACCACCGCCCGAGCTTTTCACCAGGATGCTCGGGCACCGCGTGGCCCGGCGATTGTCTGAGCGATCGCCGGGCCCGCGCGCTTTCTAGGCGAGCCGGTTCACGATCGCGCCGTAGACCCCAGGTAATACAGCCGCCGCAGGAACGATGCGGGGACCGAGCAACGACCTGTTCCGGGCCCACAGCAACGATGCCGTCAGGAGCCGCGCCTCCCGCGAGACCCGTCGCCAGGCGACGTCATAGGCGTCCGGGCGATCGTCGAGCACGCAGCGGACCAGTTCGGCAGAGGTACGCAAGGCGACGGCAATCCCTTCGCCGGTGAGCGCGTCCACATACCCGGCGGCGTCCCCCACCAACATCACCCGCCCCGCCACCCGGCCACGGACTCGCTGCCGCAACGGTCCCGCTCCCATCACGGAGGAGGCCGGCGGTGCCCCGGCCAGCCGACGGCGAAGAGCAGGAAACGCGTCGAGGTGGGAGTCGAAGGACCCGCGAGCAGAGGTCAAGATCGCGACGCCGACGAGGTCGTCCGCGACCGGCGTCACGTAAGCCTCGCCGAGGGAGGACCAATACACCTCCACCAGATCAGTCCAAGGCGAGGTCAAGAAGTGTTGCCGAAGCCCACGCCGTACTTCTCCTGACCGCTCAAGACCCAGACAAAGTTGCCGGCGGATCGGCGAATGCAACCCATCGGCGGCGGCGAGGTAGCGGGCGGTCAGGCCGGCGGCAGTCACCGACGAGGAGTTCTGCGTGATCGCCCCGACCCGGCCGGCCCGCACCGGCACGCCCAACTCGGCGAGACGATCCAGCAACGCGGCCTGCAGCACCGTACGCCGTACGCCGAGGCCAGGCCCGGCTCGGAAGCGCGCATCGACCCGATGCCCGGCGTCGAGATACCGAATGCCCTGAAAAGGCCGTCCTTCCAGCGCAACCCCCAGGCGCTCCAGATAAGACACCGCGCTATGCGCCACCCCCTCGCCGCACGCCTTGTCGATCGGTCCGGAGCGCGGCTCCACCACGACCACCGACAGCCCGGCGAGCGCTGCCCGGATCGCGGTCGCGCAACCGGCCGGGCCGGCGCCGGCGACGAGGAGGTCGATCACTTCGTCAGCGCACCGTCCAGCGCAGCCTCTTCGGCACGGATCCGCACCGTCAGCAAGGGAATGTTCAGCACCAGGAACACCACCGCCGTCACCCACGCCGTGTGCACCAACGGCAACGCGATCCCCTCGGCCACCACCGCGACATAGTTCGGATGACGCAGCAGCTTATAGGGGCCCGAAGCAACCAATGACAACCCCGGTACGACGATCACCCGGGTGTTCCACTGATGACCGAGCACCGTGATGCACCACCACCGCAACCCCTGTGCCAGTAGCACCACCGCCAGCATCGGCCAGCCCAGCCAAGGCAGGAAGGGCCGGTCGGCAACGATCGCCTCCACCAGACAGCCCACCAGGAACCCGGTGTGCAGCAGCACCATGAACGGGTAGTGCCCCTTGCCGGACTCCACCCCGCCACGCTCGAAACTCCAGCGAGCGTTGCGGAGCGAGACCACCAGTTCGGCCACCCGTTCGAGGCCGACCAGCACGATCAGTACGACGAACAACCACAACGATGTCGACATCACCACTCCAGCAGTACGAGCTCGGAACAGAAACCAGGGCCCATCGCCAGCAGTACGCCCATCCCCGAAGGATCGAGGTCCAAGGTGTCACCGAGCACGTGCAGCACCGACGATGACGACAAGTTGCCAACGGCGTCCAACGATCGCCAGGTCACGTCGAGCGCTCCCGGCCGCAACCCGAGCGTCTCCGATACCGCCTCCAGCACCTTCGGCCCACCCGGATGCGACACCCAGGTCCCGACCTCCGGCACCGTCAATCCGTGCATCGCCAAAAAGGCCGCCACGTCGTCGCCGAGGTACTGACGGACCACGTCCGGCACATCCGCACCGAGCACGATCCGGAAGCCGCCCGAGCCGATGTCCCACCCCATCACCCGCTCGGAGTCCGGATACAACCGGCTCCGCGTCGCCACGACAGACGGCCCGGACGCCGCAGGGTGGTCCGAACCGGTCAACACCACCGCAGCGGCCCCGTCCCCGAACAAAGCACCACCGACCAGGTTCGGCAACGACGAGTCATCCCGCTGCAAGGTCAACGAACAAAGCTCGACGGACAGCAGCACCGCGACGTGCGAAGGCCAAGCCAGCAAGTAGTCGTGCAGCCGGGCGATCCCCGCCGCTCCCCCGACACACCCGAGCCCGAACAGCGGCAGCCGCTTCACGTCCTCCCGCAGCCCGAGCCGCATCGCCACCCGGGCGTCGATCGACGGCGCCGCCACCCCGGTCACCGTCGTGAACATCAGCACGTCGACATCGGAGACCGACAACCCCGCTGCAGCCAAGGCCCCTGACACAGCCGCGGCACCAAGATCAACCGCGACCGAGATCCACGCATCGTTGGCCGCACCGAAGTCCTTCAGTACGGCGTACTGCTCGAGCGGCAGCGCCAGGTGCCGATGCGAAACCCCCGCGTTCTCATGCAGCCGGCGCAGCAACGCGTGTCCCTTGCCATCCGGCAGACAGATCTCGGCGAACGCCTCGGTCAACTCGTGCTGGGCATACCGGTTCGGTGGCAACGCGGCCTGTACCGCGGCGATCCGGGTCATCGTGGCATCGTTGCTTCGGTGAGCAACCCGATGCGCACCCTCAAGGGTCTGGCCATGGCGTCCCACCCGGGACCGACTGTTGCCGTCACCACCTTGATCACGCTGGTTGCCTGGTCAGCCGGCCGCAACGCCACCGGCTGCTTCCTAGTCGCCGCAGCAATCCTCACCGGCCACCTCTCGATCGGCTGGAGCAATGACGCGATTGACGCAACCCGCGACACCAGTGTGGACCGAAAAGACAAACCGATCGTCCTCGGACTGGTGAGTCGCCGCACAGTCGGCATCGGCGCGGTCGTCATGGTGATCGCCTGCGTCCCTCTCTCGCTCGCCAGCGGACTGCTCGCCGGCCTCACGCATCTGGTCGCCGTGGCCGCTGCCTGGGCCTACAACCTCAAGCTCAAGTCCACCCGGATCTCGTGGCTTCCGTACGCCGTCGCGTTCGGCCTGCTGCCGTCCTTCGTCACCCTCGGTACTACGGACAGCTGGGCGCCCTGGTGGGCCTCGGCCGCCGGTGCACTGCTCGGAGTCGGTGCCCACCTGGCAAACGTCGTACCGGATCTTGCTGATGATCTCGCCACCGGAGTACGAGGCTGGCCGCAACGGCTTGGTGAGCTGTCGAGGGTGCTGGCTCCGCTCCCCCTCGCGATCGCCACCGCGCTCCTGGTCATCGCCCCGGACGGCCCGGTCGGAGCCATCGGCTGGATCACCCTCGCACTCAATGCGGGGCTGCTCATCGCCGTCGTCACCTGGAAGAACGCACCCTTCCTCCTCACCCTCACCATCGCAGCCGTCGCGATCATCGCCCTGGTCATCCGCGGCGACGCACTGACGCCCTAGCCGGGCGGCGCCTGCGGCGTGCGGCGTGCGGAAAAAGCTGCGCGAGCGCGGAGCGCCTGCGGCGGGCGGAAAGGGGTGGAGGCGACGTGGCCGGGCGTGCTCGCCGCACGGCGCCAACGCCATGCGCGCGGGGGGCTAGCTTGGTTGGGGTTTCAGGGGGGCGTTGCTGCCGAGGATGGCGGCGGTGAGGGCTTCGGCGGGTTCTTTGGCGGCGCGGGGGTTGGTGATCAGGACCAGGTCGATCGGGGGCAGCTCGGGGAGGCCGGAGCTCGGGGGTGGCTCGACGAGGTCCTCGGGCATCAGGCTGCGGGCGAAGATCGCGATGCCGAGGCCGGCCCGGACGGCGGCCAGTACGCCGTTGACGCCGCGGACGATGCAGGTGATCCGGCAGGACCGCCCGGCCTGTTCCAGGGTCTGTACGCCGAGCGAACGGCTGAGGCTGGGTGCTTGGTAGGCAACGAGTGGGACGGGTCCGTCCGGCGCGATCCGGGTCCCCGAGATGCCGGCCCAGACCAGCGGATCACGACGTACGAGCCGCCCATGTGGCTCGGACCCAGCGCCCACGGTGTGCTTCACGTAGGCGAGATCGAGATGACCCGACTCGACCCGGCGCAGCAGGTTCGGGCTCTGGGCGACGGTCAGCTCCAGGTCGATCCGCGGATAAAGCTGGCGGAAGTCGCGCAGGATCCGCGGCAACGGCGTCAGCGCCAGGTCGTCGGTGACCCCGAACCGCAGCCGGCCACGCAGCTCCGACCCGGTGAAATACCCGACCGCCTCCTCGTGCGCGGCCAGGATCGTCCGGGCGAACCCGGCCATCGCCTCGCCGTCGGCAGTCAGCGTCACCGTCCGGGTGTCGCGCACGAACAGCGGCCGCCCGACCGCCGTCTCGAGCTTGCGGATGTGCTGGCTGACGGTCGGCTGCCGGATCCCGAGCCGCTCGGCCGCCTGGGTGAAACTCAGCGACTGCGCGACCGCGAGGAAGGTGCGCAACTGGTCCGGATCGTAGGCCACAAGACCAGCCTCTCATTGCGGGACGCAATAAGACTAATAGGAGTAATTCGCTGTCGTAAATCGCTCTCCAACGTTGAGGATGGAACAGACCTCCCCTGACAGTCCACTTCGTAGGGATGACTCTTGACCACCCGGGCCACCGGTTCTGTCCACCCCGTCCCCGACTTCCACACCCACCGAAGCACCCACCCCAGCACCAACGGCAACACCCTCGGCAGCACCCCGCAGACGCCCGTCGAAGCGCTCCGCCGCCCAGGCTTCCGGGACACCTTCAGTGCCCTCCAAGTACGCAACTTCCGCCTCCTGGTGAGCGGACTGTTCGTCAGCTCGACCGGCGGTTGGGTGCAGCGGATCGCCCAGGACTGGCTGGTGCTGACCATCACCGGCAGCGCCACCGCCGTCGGCATCACCACCGCACTCCAGTTCCTGCCGACCCTCCTGCTCGGCCTGTACGGCGGGGTGATCGCGGACCGCTTCCCCAAGCGCAAGATCCTGCTGGTCACCCAGTCGACGATGGGCACGCTCGCCGCGGTGCTGGCCGTGCTCGCCCTGACCACCGAGGTGCACGTCTGGCAGGTCTACTCGCTGGCCCTGATCCTCGGCCTCGCCACCGCTGTCGACAACCCGACCCGGCAGTCGTTCGTCACCGAACTCGTCGGCCGGGAGCGCCTGCGCAACGCGATCAGCATGGTCTCGTCCACCTTCCAGCTCGGCGGCCTGATCGGACCGGCCCTGGGCGGCGCGATGATCGGTGCCGTCGGCACCGGCTGGGCCTTCGCGCTGAACGCGGTGACCTTCTTCGGCTCGATCTCCGCGCTGCTGATGATGCGCGAACACGAGATGCCCGGCCTCAAAGCAGCAAGGAAAGCCGGCCAAGGCATCCGCATCCGTGACGGCCTGCGGGACGGAGTCCGGTACGCCGTACGCGAACCCGCCGTCCGCTGGGCCGTCGCGCTGGTCGGCATCTTCGGCATGTTCACCATCAGCCTGCCGGTCACCCTGACCGCGTTCGCCAAGGTCGTCTTCCACACCGGCGCCACCGGATACGGCGTACTGAACTCCGTCGTCGCCGTCGGGTCCCTCGCCGGCGCACTGTTGTCGGCCCGGCGGATCCGGCCGACCCGGCTGCGGAACCTGGTCGGGATCGCGTCGATCCTGGCGGTCACCGAGATGGTAGCCGCGATCCAGCCGTCGCTGTGGACCTTCCTCCCGTTGCTCTGCGCGCTCGGGATGGCCACCCTGATGTTCCTCACCGCGGCCCAGTCGATGGTGCAGCTGACCACGCCCGACGGACTCCGCGGCCGGGTGGCCGGGATCTACAACCTGGTCTTCATCGGCGGCGGCGCGATCGGCGGCCCGCTGGTCGGCTGGATCTCCCAGCACTGGGGAGCCCGCACCGCACTGCTACTGGCCGGCCTGGTCCCGGCGGCGGCAACAGTTGCCATCGGCATCAAACTGGCCAGGGTCGGTCGCTTCCGCGTCGTGATTCACCGCTCCCCCTGGCTCCAGGGCCCGGTCCGCCTCGGCCTGGAACAGCTCCCGGTCCGCCTCGGGCTCGAACAGCTCCCGGTGCGGCTGGCCCGCCCTGCGGCACCAAGGATCGACCGGCCGTTCCCCCTCATCCGGCACCGCGGTGGCAACCAGGCCACGCGCCCCCGGCGTACGCGAAGGAAGCCTTTGCATCACTGAAACTGTGCGGCGAGCCAGGATGTCCAGGCTTCTTTCAGCCGGTCGGCATCCTGGTCGCCGTAGTAATGGTGGCCGATGGCAATGGGCAAGTTGAGCAGGCTTCGGTCGTGGAATCGCAGCAACGCCTGGTCGGTGGTGATCCCGAGGTGACTGGGGCCGAGATAGTCGACCTTGCCGACGATCGGGTCGAGACCGGGCACGGTGAGCTCGACCTTGTCTCCCACCACCGAAGCACCGAGCTCGGACAGCAGGCCTTGCCAAGCCTCCGCGGTCTTCGACGCATCGGGGCCTTCGGCAAGGATGTAGGTCGCCGGATCTGCCATGAAGATCGACAGATAGCGCGCCAGGGTGTGGAAGTAGAGGCCCCACCCGCGAGCGGTCGCCTCGTACTCCGCTTCCCAGTCGTCATCGCTGAAGCCGGTCTGACTGAACCGCAGTACTGCGGAACCTCCGTCGCGCGCCTCGATCAAGTACTCGAAGGTGTTCGGTCCGGCAACGACCGTGTAGCCACGACCCGGCTCCCAGCTGGTCACCCGGCCGTTGGGTGACATGCCGTTCTCGTCCGGCGCCACCTCCATCGGGAAGAACCACGCGGTCATCCCCTCGACGGTGCTGATCGCCTCCCAGACCTCGTCGGGAGTCGCCTCCAGCGGGATCTCGATCTCGATCCGATGTTCGTCGGTCATCGCTCTGCTCCTGGGGTCGGCTTCGGATGGACAGCGACCAGCAGGCGATGCGTTCGGCCGCCCGGCGCGGTCTCGTCGTGATACTTGGCGACCAAGCTCCGCACCGAAGCCGACAGCTCCTCGGCGAACGCGGCCCGCTCGGCAGCGGAGGCGAACCGGATCTCACCGTCGACCGCAAAGGTGGCGAGCTTCCGCCGGGCCGTGCGCGCACCGATCAGCAGCTCGCCGACCTCGCGCAGCATCCGGGCCGCGAGTGACAGCAGCCAGCGCGCCGACAACCCGTCGGGCGACACGGCCGGATCGGGCTGAACTCCCGCGAGCACGCCAGGTGAGATCACGTACGCCGATGCGCTGGCCCGCAGAACCCGTTCGGTGCAGTTGCCCTTGCGGCGCTCCTCCACCAGCTCGACCAGCCCATGCTTCTCGAGGGCCCGCAGGTGGTAGTTCAGCTTCTGACGCGGCAGCCCCAGTTTGCTCGCGAGCGTCGTCGCCGAGCCGGGCTCGACCAGCTCAGCCAGCAACCGCGCCCGGACCGGATCCAGCGAGACCCCGGCCACGGCCGGATCGTCGATCACCGCCAGGTCGTCCATGGCCCGAGAGTGGCACCGACAACTATTCTTGTCAAGACGATGATGATCGTCGGCAGGCCCCCCAGGCGCCTGCCGACGATCGAGGGGGCCCGCGGCCTCCCGGAAGTGGGGGGCCGCGGGCATGGGATCAGGGAGCGTCGACCAGTTGGACCGGCGGGACCTGGACCGTGCGGTGGTGCAGGGTGCCGCCGAGGATGACCTTGCGCAGCGAGACGTTGTTCTTGGTGTTGGACTCGAACAGGCGGTTCTCCGGGTTGGCGACCACCTGCACGTAGTACGTGCCGTTCTTGAGGTCCGTCACGTCGAAGGACTGACCGGGCAGCGACTGGGTGTAGGTGTCACCGGATCCGACATCGAGGACCTCGCGGACCGACAGCGATCCGTGGTTGCCGCAGGCGGTGTGCAGATCGGTGTTCTGCGGGTGCCATTCGGCGTTCTTGACGGTGTAGTCGATCGAGTCGGTCGCGGCCAGGCAGAAGGCTTCCTTCTGGCTGCGGACGACCTCGGTCTGCTTCGAGTTCAGCAGGCTGTAGCGGGCGAAGTCTGTGAAGTGCCAGTGGCTGTGGCCGTCGCGACCGTCCCACTCCAGCGTTCCGGTGTTCTGGTAGCCGACCTGCTTGCCGTGCGCATCGTAGAAGTACTGGTAGGCGTCCATCAGATCCTTGCCCTGCTGACGGAAACCGTCCAGCACCAGCTTCGACGGGCCTGCGTTCCAGACGTTCGCCGCGAACGACAGATAGTCGCGGTTGGCGCTCGGACCTTCGTCGCCGGGCGCGACAGTGATCTGCCATGCCGGCAGCGGGCGCAGATCCGGCTTCGGGCCGGCCGGCACACTCGCCTTACCGGTCGGCCGCTTGGCGTTCGGCACAAGCGGGGTGCTCTTGCCCTTCAACGCACCAGCCTTGAGGGACTTGGCTGCTCGCGTCTTGCAGCCGTCCACCACGCCGTGGCCCGGGTCGCAGCCCTGCTGCTCCTGGACGGTGACGTTGAGCGTGACGGCCGAGTCGGCCGCCGGCACCTTGAAGAAGTCGCGGTACTGCTTGTTGATGCTGATCTTCGCGGTGTACTTCCCGACCGGAACGTTCGCCGGCGTCTCCTCCTGGTAGTAGTTGTAGGTGTTCGCCGACCAGCCGGCCTGCAGCCCCCAGACAGCGCCGAGCGTGAACGGGTTCGCCGCACAGTCCGTCGGGTACGGCGAGGTGTCGGGCGCGTCCGGGCGAGTCCGGGATCCCTCCCCGTTCAGGCAGAAGGACTGGTCGCGGTCGAGTACCTTCTTGCCCTTGGCATCGGTCAGCGTGATGTGCAGGAACTTGCCGAAGCCGGACCAGTCGGTGACGGACCCCTTCGGCAGGTTGATCGGATAACCGCCGACGAGCTGCTTGCCGACGACCGGGTCACCGTACGACTTGCGGTTCGCGCGGATCTCGATCGCCTTCTGACCAGCGACCACATGGGTCCCGAAGTCCAGCTGTACGCCGTAGTCGGGGATCAGGTCCAGCGTGACATCGGTGCTGCCGGCGACGAGTTTCAGCGCCGGCTGCTTTGCGGCGGCTTTGTCGGGACCGGACATCGCGGCTCCAGCGGCACCAGCGGCTGCTGCCACCAGTGCTGCGGCGCCCGCGACGGCGATCGCCGTACGGCCGAATTTCCTTGAAGTGTTGATGGTCTACCCCTCCCATACGAGCGGACCCGCCTCCCGGGTCACGCCTCACTTACACGGGGTATGACGAGGCCCGGTGGTCGCTATGTTGATGTCAGTTGTGTCGCAGTTCGATCACAGCACTACGGAGAGTTACCTACGCCTGTTACTTGACGACGTAAATTAAGCGACCCTAGGCTCGCAGCGTCCGCCTTCCCCCTGATCTCGGACGAGACGGAGGAACACATGTCAGTCCCCACTGGGCGCGCTGCGCTGGTGACGCTGGCAGGTGCCGCCCTGGTATCGGCAGCTGCGATCGTCCCCGCCAACGCCAACACGCCTGCGCCCGGCTCCAAGCCGTCGGTTCCGGCCAAGTACTCGCAGGTCGCCGCGAAGCCCTACATGGGCTGGAGCAGCTGGAGCCTGCAGTCCACCAACTATCCGGGCGTGAACCCGGACGGCCCGGGCAGCTTCATCAGCGAGAAGAACATCCTCGCCCAGGCTCATGCGATGGCCAGCAAGCTGAAGCCGTACGGCTACGAGTACATCAACGTCGACGCCGGCTGGCAGGGCGGTGGCGACGAATACGGCCGCCCGATCGCCAACCCGGCCCGTTTCCCGCGCGGGATGAAGGCCGTCGGTGACGACCTCCACGCACTCGGTCTGAAGTTCGGCATCTACACCGTCGTCGGTCTCGGTCTCGACGTGTACCGCGACGGCAACACGCCGATCTACGACGCGCCCGGCTGCTTCACCCGCGACATCGTCTACCCGGACCTGCGGCTCACCAACGGCTGGGACCAGGCGTACAAGATCAACTACGCCAGTCCGTGCGCGCAGAAGTACGCCGACTCGATCGCGAAGACCTTCGCGAGCTGGGGCGTCGACTTCATCAAGATGGACGGCGTCGGCCCCGGCTCCTGGAAGGGCGCCCCGGACGACCCGAACCACAACAACACCGAGGACGTCGAGGCCTGGTGGCGCGCCGTACAGAACGCCGGCCGGCCGATGCAGTACACGTTGTCGTGGTCACTCAGTCACCGGTACGCCGACACGTGGAAGGCCAACTCGAACGGCTGGCGGATCGACACCGACGTGGAGTGCTACTGCGACACGATCGTCCGCTGGACGGGTTCGGTGGTCCAGCGCTGGTGGGACGTCGCGCAGTGGGTCGACGATGCCGGACCGGGGCACTGGAACAACCTCGACGCGCTCAATGTCGGCGTCGGCGCGATGGACGGCGTCAACGAGACCGAGCGCCAGACGTACATGACATTCTGGGCGATCAACTCGGCGCCGCTGTTCGCCGGTGACGACCTGACGAAGCTGGATGCCTACGGGCTGAAGCTGCTGACCAACCGTGAGGTCATCGCGATCGACCAGGCCGGCGTACCGGCCCGGCCGTTGAACCAGGACCAGTTGCGGCAGACCTGGTATGCGAAGAACACCGACGGCAGCGTCACGGTCGGTCTGTTCAACCTGGCCGACACACCCGCCACGGTGACTGGTGACTTCAACCAGCTGGGCATCACTGGCAAGGCCAAGGTCCGTGATGTCTGGGCCGCCACGAACACCAGCAACGTCAGCGGCCAGGTCAGCGCTCAGCTGCCGGCACACGGCTCGAAGCTGTACAAGATCTACCCGAACAGCCTCGGCTCGGTCAGCAAGCCGGCCAACTTCAAGGCGACCGACGTCAGCCGGACCACGGTCTCGCTGAATTGGCGGCCGAGCACCGGCGCCACGTCGTACAAGGTCTACGCGAACGGCAAGCAGGTCGCGACTAGCACCAGCACTAGCGTCGTGGTCACCGGGTTGCTGCCGCAGACGCAGTACAAGTTCGAGGTCAAGGGCGTCAACGGCAGCAAGAGCTCCGAGGCGAGCGCACCGCTCACCATGCTGACCTCGAAGTCTGGTGGACCTGTGCGCTACGAGGCGGAGGACGCAACCAGCACGCTGACCGGGAACGCGAGTGCCAACGGCTGCACGCTCTGCTCCGGCGGCAAGAAGATCGGCAACATCGGGTACGACGCGTCCGTCACGCTGAACGGCATCACGGTGCCGACGACCGGGACATACCTGGTGAAGATCGCCTACACCGACGGCGACACGAGTCGGCAGAGCATGCTGACGGTCAACGACGCCGACACCTACTGGGTGAACTACCACGGTCTCGGCGACAACGACTGGGGTACGCCGCAGGTGGTCTACCTGCCGGTGAAGCTGCAGGCCGGCACCAACTCGCTCAAGGTGAGCAACCCGAACGGGTACATCGCCGACATCGACTGGATCACCGTCTGACCCTGACGCTTACGTCCGAAGGACCGAGGGCTCTGACTCTCGGTTCTTCGGACGTGGGGTGTCTAGTGTGGGTGCATGAGTGGATATCCGAGTGCGCTCGTGGCTGTGGACCATGTCGAACCGGTGCCGCGGCGGATCCGCGCGACACTGAACGGGGAGCTCGTCGTCGACACCTACGACGCGCAGTACCTCTGGGAGTTCCCGCCGTACCCGCAGTACTACGTGCCGCTGGCGGACGTGGTCGGCGACGTGCTGGTCGACACGGGTGAGGTCGAGCTCCACAACCGGGGCAAGGCGCGGATCCACACGGCTGGGCACGGACAGGCCAGGGTGTACGTCGACGGGCTGGTCGAAGGGCACGTGCGATTCGACTGGGACGCGTTGGACAGCTGGTTCGAGGAGGAGGAAGAGGTCTTCGTCCATCCCCGGAACCCCTACAGCCGGTGTGACGCGATCAGGTCGTCCCGGCTGGTCCGGGTCGAGCGGGACGGGAAGCTGCTCGCGGAGTCGTACTCGACGGTGATCGTGTTCGAGACCGGGCTGCCACGCCGCTACAACTTCCCGCGGCTCGACGTGTACTTCGAACACCTGACGCCGAGCGACACCCGGACGGCCTGTCCGTACAAGGGCCGGACGACCGGGTACTGGTCCGTCGGGAAGCATCCGGACCTTGCCTGGAGCTACGACTTCCCGACCGCCGCGCTGCTGCCGATCGCCGGAATGATCGCCTTCTACAACGAACGCGTCGACCTGACCATCGACGGCATCGAGGAACCTCGCCCACAAACACCCTTCTCGGCCTAGATCGCAAGGCGGGGCTAGATCGCAGGGCCGGCCTAGATCGCGGAGGTGCTGCCGCCGTCCGACCCCGCCTACGCCTTCCTTTGTTCTTTCTTTTGTTCTTTTTCTTCAGATCGCAGAGGTGTTGCCGCCGTCCATGGTGATGATCGCGCCGGTGACATAGCTGGCCTTGGAAGAAGCGAGGAAGGTTGCGACGTTGGCGACCTCCTCGGGCTCGCCGGCGCGGCCCATCGGCAGGCTCCCGACCATCTCGGCCAGGAGCTCTTCCTTGGGTCGGCCGGTCGCGCGGACCGCCGCGTCGAGACCTTCGTCGACACGGCCGGTGCGCGTCGTACCGGGGTTGATCACGTTCACCCGGACACCGCGGCCGGCGTAAGCCTTCGCGTAGCCGACCGACGCGAGCATCAGCGCCGCGTTCGCCGCGCCACCACCGATGTGCAGCTCGTTCGCCTGCCGGCCACCCTGGCCGACGACGTTCACGATCGAACCTTTGCCACGCTCCGCCATGCCGCGGATGACGGCCTCGGTCGCGTGCATGTAGGTGAAGTACTTCGCCTCCATCGCGGCATGCAGCGTCTGGCTGCTCAGTTCATCGACCGGCGTACGCCGGGCAGCGCCCGCGCAGTTGACCAGTACGTCGATCGCACCGATCCGCTTGAACGCGACGTTGGCCGCTTCCGCATCGGTGAGGTCGACCGGCACGACGTTGATCGACAACCCCTTCGCCGCCAGCTGCTCCTTGGCGACCGCCAGATTCTCCGCACTCCGTGAGATGGCGATCACCTCGGCGCCCTCCCAGGCGAGCGCCTCCGCACACGCCAGCCCGATCCCCTTACTCGCCCCGGTCACCACAGCGGTCAGGCCGGCAAGTTGCAGATCCACTAGAGCCTCTCGTCAAATTCGTTGCGAGCAGCAACGATGTCGTCCATGTGGGTGTAGGCCCAGGTGCGCAGGGTGGCGACGGCCACGCTCAGGCTCACACCCAGCGGCGTCAGCGTATACGTGACGGTGACCGGCACAGTAGGAACTACATCACGCCGTACGACGCCGTCGCGCTCGAGGTGGCGCAGCGTCTGGGTGAGCATCTTCTGGGTGATCCCCTCGATCGCCGCCTTCAGCTCACCCGAGCGCAGCGTGCCCCGGCTCTCCAGCGTGCTGATCACCAGCATCGTCCAGGTATCACCGATCCGGCCGAGGACCTGACGCGTCGGACAGGCACCCTTGGTGGCGTCCCACCTGCCGCTGACCTGGTCGGTATCCATTTGGTGCCTTTAGCAGTAGAAAGTGCCGTCTTCCACGGCCGACAGAGCGCCCGTAGCTTCGGTGTCGAGTCTAGTGAAGGAGGAGTTCGGTGCAGGCAGTGGTGCCGGTAGGACCTGGGAAGGTCTCGTTCGCCGAAGTGGACGATGTCTCGGCCGGGCCGGATGAGGTGATGATCGAGGTCGCCGCGTTCTCGGTCAATCGAGGCGAGACCTTCCAGCTGGAGACCGATCGACCCGGGTGGCGGCCGGGCAAGGACGTTGCCGGGCGGGTGATCCGGACGACCGCGGACGGCCCGGCTGTGGGCACTCGGGTCGTCGCCCATCTACCGCACTCGGGCTGGGCAGAGCGTGCCGTCGTACGGGCACAGCAGGTCGCAGTACTGCCTGACACTGTTTCGTTCGAGCAAGCTGCTGCCTTGCCACTGGCTGGGTTGACCGCGCTCCGGCTCCTCCGTACTGCGGGGAGCGTCATCGGCCGACGGATCCTGCTGACCGGCGCATCCGGCGGCGTCGGACACTACTTCACCGAAATGGCGGTCGGCGCCGAGATCACCGCCGTCGTCTCGTCACCCGAGCGCGGCGCCCGACTCCTGGAACTCGGTGCAGAGACTCTCGCGTACGACGTGAGCGATGCGCGCGGACCCTTCGATCTCGTGCTGGAGTCCGTCGGTGGGCGCAGCCTCCCGGTCGCGCTCTCGAAGCTCCGGGCCGGTGGGACGCTGATCTGGTTCGGGCAGGCGAGTCGCGAGGCGCCGCGGATCGACTTCTTCGACTTCTTCGCCGGACCGGAGGCGGCGTCGATCAAGCACTTCCACTACGACTCCGAGCCTGCGGACGGACCCGATCTGGCGACCCTCGTGCGACTGGTGGCGACGAGCCGGCTGCATCCGGAACTCGGGCGGATCGCGGACTGGTCGGAGACCGCCGTGGTACTCGACGAACTCCGCGACCGGCGGATCCGTGGCAACGCAGTACTGACTACCAGGAAGGACGAACGATGAAGGACCCGAAGGCGGTTGTGACCCGGTACGTCGAGGCGGTGGCGGCTGGTGATCTGCCGACGATCGAGGCGAGTTTCTCTCCCGACGTCGAGTGGACGTATCCAGGGGATCTGCCGTTGTCCGGTACGTGGCGTGGGAGGGACGTGGTGATCAACGACTTCCTGGGAGCGGCCGCGGGCAAGTTGTTCGCCGCGGACCAGCCGGTCGTGATCAAGCTGGTCAACATCCTTGCCGATGGTGACCAGGTGTTTGCCGAGTGGACGGCTCAGGCGACGGCGCTGTCCGGTGCGGCGTACGACAACCGGTGCGGCGGCGTCTTCACCGTTCGCGATGGACAGATCGTCGCCGTCCGGGAGTATCTCGACACCGATCACGCGCGGAAGGTGCTGTTCAACTAGATGCGGTTGGCAACGTTCCGGGGGCGATGGGCAACGAGTTGGAATTAGCGCTCGTGCGGGCTTGATTCGGCCAGTACTATCAGTAGTCAGATCGACACCCTTTGTTTCGACGTTCAGATGCCGTAGCACCGACGCCGGAGGACCTGTGCCGACCATGACCACTTCCGATTCACCTGCCCACTCACCGCCCGAGGGTTTCTCGTGGCGCCACATCGTTCGCTATGACCTACCAGCCTCTCTGGTGGTCTTCCTGATCGCGGTCCCGCTGTCCCTGGGGATCGCCGCCGCCTCCGGAGCCCCGCTGATCGCGGGTCTGGTGGCCGCCGTCGTCGGCGGGATCGTCGCCGGCGCACTCGGCGGATCGCCCTTGCAGGTCAGCGGTCCGGCCGCCGGCCTCACCGTCGTCGTCGCCGGACTGGTCGCCCAGTTCGGCTGGGCCGGCACCGCGGCCATCACCTGCGCCGCCGGCCTCCTGCAGATCCTGCTCGGGGTCACCAAGATCGGCCGGCTCGCCCTCTCCCTGTCCCCCGCCGTGGTGCACGGCATGCTCGCGGGCATCGGCGTCACCATCGCCTTCCAGCAGCTGCACGTGGTGCTCGGCGGCCGGGCGCAGAGTTCGCTGATCGCCAACGTGGCCGGGCTTCCGGGGCAGTTGATGACCCACCATCCCGGCTCGGTCCTGATCGGCATCCTGACGGTGCTGATCCTGCTCCTCTGGCCGAAGTTGCCCAAGGCAAAGATGATCCCGGCGCCGCTGGTCGCTGTGGTCACCGTCACCGCACTGGCCGCGGCCTTCGCGATCGACGTCACCCGGGTCGACCTGCCGGACGCGCCGCTGCAGGAGCTGATCTTCCCGGTCATGCCCGAGGGCACCCCGATGGAGATCGTCACCGCGGTCCTGACCGTCGCGCTCGTCGCGAGTGTGGAATCGTTGCTGTCGGCCGTTGCCGTGGACAAGCTTCATCGCGGCAAGCGCAGCAACCTCGATCGCGAACTGGTCGGGCAGGGCGTGGCCAACGCGGTCTCCGGCGCTCTCGGTGGGATGCCGGTCACCGGAGTCATCGTGCGCAGCTCGACGAACGTCGCGGCCGGGGCACGGACCCGGGCGTCGTCGATCATGCACGGCGTCTGGATCGCGGTCTTCGTGCTCGCGGCCGGCGCGATGCTGGAACTCATCCCGATGGCGGCCCTGGCCGGCGTACTGCTCGTCACCGGCCTGCGACTGGTCCAGCTGGCACACATCCGCACCCTGCGACGCCACGACGAACTCCTCGTGTACGTCGTGACCGCTGCCGGGGTGGCCGTCCTCGGTCTGGCCGAGGGGGTGCTCGTCGGACTGGCGCTCGCCCTCGCGCGGGTGCTCCTCCGACTGGCCAGAGCGACCGTCACCGCGATCGAGCAGGACGGCGTGTGGACCGTGCGGATCCACGGCACGCTGGTCTTCCTCGGAGTGTCGTCGCTGGTTCGCACGTTGCGCACGATCCCGGTCGGTACGGCGGTACGCATCGAGCTCCAGGTCGATCACCTGGACCACGCGGCGTACGAGGCGATCGAGGACTGGCGTCGTGGGCACCTGGCCCGCGGCGGCTCGGTCGAGCTCAACCGGGCCGCGTTCCGCGCCGCCTTGCACAGCGATGCGGGCCGGGCGCGCTGGTTGCATCCGTGGCAGCAACAGGGCCAGCTGGTGCTCGAACCGGATCAGCGGGCCTCGATGCTGGACGGGATCCGCGAGTTCGAGGCGACGGCCGACTCGATCCGGCCGATGATGGCGAAACTCGCGGCGGAGGGTCAGCGGCCGATGCAGCTGTTCATCACCTGCGCCGATTCGCGGATCGTGCCGAACATGATCACCACCACCGGCCCGGGCGACCAGTTCTGCGTCCGGAACGTGGGCAACCTCGTCCCGCCGTACGGATCGACCAGCAAGTCCGTCGCGGCAACGATCGAGTACGCCGTCGAGGTGCTCGGGGTGGCGTCGATCGTCGTCTGCGGGCACTCGCATTGCGGGGCGACGGTCGCCGCGCTGGACGGCGTACCGGATGAAGGTTCCGCGTTGAAGCACTGGCTTCGCCATCTGGAAGCCTCCGTACGCCGGTCCGCGGGCGCGCCCGACATCGTCGACCCGGTGACCGGGGTGAAGCTGTCGGCCGCCGACAAGTTGTCCGTCACCAACGTGGCGGTGCAACTGGAGAACCTGCGCAGCTTCGACTTCGTCCAGCAGGCCGAGAAGGAAGGCCGGCTGGAACTGGTCGGGCTCTGGTTCGACATCGGTGCGGCCGCGGCCCGGCTGGTGCTCGAACGCGAGCCCTATCTGGTGCGCGCGGACGAGGAGCTGGCTACGGCCGGCCGCTGAGATTCCGTTCGGAGCAAGGCGGGTGCGCTGTCACGGCGTACCCGCCTGTTCCGGAAGATTGCGAGGAGCGGCACGGCCAGCGCCATCGCGACCAGGCCGTCCGACCAGTAGTGGTTCGCGGTCACCACGACCACGAAGAACGTGATGATCGGGTGCGCGATCCACAGCCAGCGCCAGCGCGAGCGGGTCGCGCGGATCATGAAGACGGCCACCATCAACGCCCAGCCGACATGCAGACTCGGCATCGCGGCGAACTGGTTCGCGATCCCGCTCTGCGCGTCCGGGCCGTAGACGGACTGGCCGAGCAGAATGCCGGTGTCGACCCAGCCCGGCATCATCCGCGGCGGTGCCAGCGGGAAGATCAGGTGCCCGACCAGGGCGAGGCCGGTCAGTGAGGCGAGAGCCCAGCGGGCCTTCGGGTACTGCGCGGGCCGGCGGATCATCAGCCAGAGAAGCACCACTGCCGTGAGCGGGAAGTGGACGTAGGCGTAGTACCGGTTGGCGATCTGAGCCAGGTCCGGAAGTTTGAGAGCGGCGTGCTGGAGGCTGGCTTCACTGGGGAGACCGAGCTGCGTCTGGAGATTGATCAGCGTGCTCGCGTGTGAGAGGGCTTCGGTCGCATGGCCCATCGAGAGGAAGCGGCCGAGGTTGTAGGCACCGAACAGGAACGCAACGAACAGAATCTCGCGGAGGATCCGCCGCACCGTCGCGTTCGGCGCATCGGGTGGACAGGGCACCAGCCGCAGATGTCGCCGCCCCCGAGGCGGCGAATCCAGCGAACTGGTGTCCTGCAGAACCCCGTCCGGCCCCTGGCCGAGTCGCTGCGCCGCCTGCGCGGCTCGGCCGGACGCTGCTGAGTCCGGCGGCTTCTCCTTCTGTGGCGTTGTTCGATTGACCGGCTCCAGGTGAATCTGTGCCATCCCCAGCCCCTCCCAGGAAACCGAATGCTCGTTCTTTTGCAACCCCACTCTCCCGCCGAAGCAGGACCGATGGCAAGAACGGTCATTCGTTTTCCGCTTGTGATTCTGCGCACTAGCTTCGTTCCAAGTTATCGCAATCTCGTGATACTTGCGAACGATATGAACAGAGTCACATTTCTGCCCGATCAGGCAACCTGCTCAGGCGACGAACGGCGCCGCGGCGGTGAAGGTGTTGCAAGCTTTCGGGTCGGCCGCGTCATAGCCGGCAATGCTCCAGTTGCCCGCGTTCTCGGTGTTGCCGTGGTCGCGGTCGGGATCGATAAAATTCCGGACCACGGCCTGCCAGTCGGCCAGGTCTTCGTCCACCAGGAGATACGTGCCCTGGACGGCTCCGAGAAACACACCGCTCAAGCAGTTGGCCTGGAGTTCTATCCGCCTGCTTCCCAGGAGCGAGAGGTCTACCCGCGGCAGTTGCCACTGGTACTCCGCCTTGAAGATCCCGGTCAGTGCCTGGAGGTGATGCCCGTACTCATGGCCGAGGACGAAGGTCAGGTACGCCACGGTTTGGCCCTGGTTACCATTCCAGCTGTCGAGGACTGTGGTCGCGTCGATGTAGATGGTGCCGCCGCAGTAGTAGGCGTCGCGGTCGTAGATGTCACAGGGTGACGACGGCGAGGTGCCCTTCACCACGACCAGTTTGGGCGCCTGGAAGGTGAAGCCGGCCCGCTGGATCGCGGGTTGCCAAAGCCGGTTCAGGCAGCTGAGCAGCTCGGTCTCGAAGGCTCGGACATTGGCGAGCGAAGTGGGCGACTGGAGTGGCTGCCGGCAGCGCGTGGCCGGCAGTTTCCCGATCCGGTAGAGGGGATTCTTGGTCAGCGCCGCGGGCTGGGGCGGGGGCGAGACGATGTCGTCGGCGGTGGGCGGCCCGGACGACGGTGTGGTACTGGGCAGGGCCTCTCGGGCCTTCGCCACCTCCGACGCCTCGGCCGCGGCCGGATCGGTCGTGGCGACGGTGTGCCGGTCCCAGACGATGGCGCCGGTCGCGATGATGCCGAAGGCAAGCAAGACGGCGGCGCCCGCGATGAGTTTCTGTCCCCGTTTCACGCGGCTGACGATAACCGGCCCGGCCCGGCGCCACCTGCGGGGTGGCATCAACCTGCAACTTCAGATGGTGACTCGTCTTGACGCGACCAGTTCACCTGCTTCGTAGCCGTCGGCGCGGAGGAGCTGGCCGGCGGTGACATCGAGGATGTCGATGCTCAGCGGGGCGGCACCCAGGTCCTCCGAGCTGATCGGGCGGTCGTCGAGGTAGAGGTCGACGCGGTCGATGGCGTCCACGTCGAGGCCGACCGTCAGCGTCGTACCGGCCAGGGCGGTCGTCACGCCGAGGCTCCGGGTCGGCATCGCGGCGAGCAACGCACCGGCCGCGTCGAGCAGATCCTTGTTGCCTTCGAGCAGGTCCGCACGGGTCATCTTGTGGGTGGCATCGGGCCGTACGCCGAGGTCTTCGACCGGCGTACCGGACAGCTCTCCCACCCGCAGCGTCCGGCGGATCGCGACCCGCATGTTCGCCCCGTTCGGCAGCGCCACGTACGGCGAGGTCGGGTCCGGTGGTGGCGGCTCGTTCAGCAGCGTCGCGAGCAGGCCGTGCGTCCACACGTTCGCGCCACCCGCGCCGGTGTTGTCGTCGACGCCGAGGATCTTGCCGATCTGGTGGTCGGCGAAACCGGCCGCGAAGATGTCGGTCGCGGAATAGACCCGGGCATCGGTGATCAGGACGACCGGTCCGTAGTACGTCTGCCCGATGTCGTTCGCGCCGTCCTCGGGAGTGATCGGCTTCGCGGCGGAGTACGCGGCGCCGGTCTCGGTGGCGAGGTCGAGCGATTCGAACCACGGGCCGAGGTCGATACCGGCCGGGTTGTCCTTGTGCCGGCGGCACAGGCGCAGGTTGAGCGGCGTACTGATGAACTGGACCGGTTCCGGCGAGATGCGCCGTGGCGTCATGGTCTGCAGGGTGAACTCGCTGGCGTAGATGTGCCCGCCGCCGTTGTCGCGGACGTCCACGATCAGGCCGTTCTGTGGCAGGGCCGCGGCGAGCCGGACGAACTCGTTCCGGAACGCGACCGGATCGGTGACGCTGAAGGTGAAGATGCGCAGGTGGCCGAAGGTGCCGTGGGCCGTGGTCACCTCACGGGCGCGGAAGACGCCCGGCATCGTGGTCGCCAGATCCGCGCCGCCGACGGCGACCGGGTCGGCGAGCTCGACGGAGGTCCGGCCTTGTTCGAGGTCGACGACCTTCCTGACGTAGAGGGCCTTCTTGGCGCGGGCCTTCTCGTCGGAGTCGAGGTCGAGTCCCATCGCGGCCGACGCCGGCGTGACCGCGTCGAGGTCGGTCATCGGCGGCAGGTTGGTGGTCACCTTCCACTGCTCGCGCAACTCGTGCGCGGCACCGTCGAGGCCGACATAGCTCAAGGTGACCCAGTCCTCGTCCGGCGGCGCCTGGATCACCAGTGGGCGCAACGTCAGCGATTCCAGGCCGCGAGCGAGGTTCGCGGCATCGTTGCTGCCGGCGAACTGGGCTCCGTTCAGCGCGACGGCGCGCGCGATCGGCGTACCGTTCCAGTGCGTCACCTCGACACCGGCGCCGAACTGCGGGGCGCTGTAACCGGTGACGATGCTGGTGATCAGGTAGTGCCCGCCGGTCGTGTCGTAGCACTTCTCGATCATGAACGGCAGGTAGGCGATCTTGCCCGCGAACGGCGACGGCAGCAGATAGTTGGTGTGCAGGTCGCGGACCGAATGGAAGATGCTCGACATCTCCCGGTGGAAGATCCACTCGGCTTCCATCGACTCAGCGGTCTGGCGTTCCATCCTGGCCCGCATCACCCGGAGGCGCTGCAGCGGATTCACCGCGTGCATGGCGACCTTCTCCGGCAGGTGGACGTAGTTCTGCTCGAGCAGGAGCAGCGCCTGGTCGACGAGCAGCTTTCGCTGGCCGAGCGTCAGGGTCCCGGCCGAGGCGAGGAATTGTGGCAGTGCGACGGTCGCCGCTTCCTCTGCCTTGACCTTGGTTTTTGCAGCGGTCTTGCGTGTTGTCGGCATGACTCCCCCAATGAAGCAGCCCCTCCCCTGGGCCGCAGATTCCACTACCGTCCGCCGTGGCCGGTCCTAAGTCAACGGCTCAGCATGCCGGTTGTCCTAGTGGCCAACTCACTGCTGGTGAACGACTATCGGCCCATGCGGATCAGACGTTTGATGTTGACGGCCGCCCTGCTGATCGGCCTCTGCCAAGTACCCACGGCGCACGCAGCTGTGTCCTTCCCACGCATCGACGCGAGCAGCTTCCAGCTGGTTTCGGGCGATACGTTCGCAACGTACGGCGGCCGGATCTCAGCGCTCGAGCAGAAGCCTGCGCTGGCACCGGTCGGCGTCACCGAAGTGCTCGCCGCCTCCAATCGGACGGGCCGGAACCTGTGCCATGCGACGTACCTGACGGCCTCGCTCAACCCGAAGGGGTTCTGCTGGCAGGACGGCGAGGACGACGACGAGAACGTCTGGATCCCGCAAGGCTTCACTGGTTCCGGCGACGCCGGTGTCACTCGCCGGGTGGCCGCTGCGACTTGGCACAACGCTGGGGACACGGCGATCCGGGTCTCGTTCCTCGACCTCACGACGCACAAGTACCGGCACGTCCTTCTCGTCGAGCCGACCTCGAACGGCAACTTCGCCGCGATCGCCGGCCACGGCCACGGCATGTTCTGGTCGGGGAACAAACTGGTCGTCGCGACCAGCGGTTCCGTACTACGGGTCTTCGACCTCTCGCACATCTGGCGCACCGACACGTCGACCGGCGAGGTCGGATTAGGTGCCGACGGCAAATACCACGCACTCTGGCACGCCTTCGCCCTGCCGCAGATCGGCGCCTACTGGTACGCCGGTGGTGGGTGCGCGAACACCACCGGCTCGAAGCCATGCTTCGCCAGCCTCGCGATCGACCACTCCGGCACCGCCTCCTTCGTCGCCGCCGAACACACCGAACGAGGCGGCGGCCGAATCGTCCGCTGGCCCCTCGACGAATCAGCCGGCCTCCCCCGTTCGTCCGCCGGAGTCGTCCAGGCGATCGAAGCCTTCGACTCGCCCGTCTGGGGTATGCAGGGCGCCGTCTCCTCCAACGGCATCTTCGTGATCGCCGGCGTCTGCCCCGAATACGCCGGCAACATCGGCGACAGCATCGACTACCCCAGCTGCCTCCACCGCGGCACCGCCGGCACCTCCACCACCACCTGGACCAAGTCCCCCCGCAACACCGAAAACCTCTCCTACTGGCCCACCACCAACGAACTCTGGCTCCTCAACGAACAACTCCGAGAACGAGTAGCCGCCCACATCCCCTGGCCCACCTAACCACCTGTCCCCCGCCCCCATCCCCCTTAACTGGCAACAAATTTGCAAATGCCGATTGTTCCTTTCCACCCAACGAGCCAACCACCTCTTTCCACCCCCATAGCCACCGCATCCCGAGCCACAGCCTGCCTGGAGTACCGTCCCGCCCCAGCCCTGCCCGAAACTGATTGCCCGTCCCCGAAGCGACGCGATTCAGGCAAACCTCGCCGCCCCCCGTACCGACGGACATGAGGTATCCGCCAATTCCGCCTCCGCCCCGCCCGACCTGAGCGTGCCCCCACCCTCCCGACGCCGACACCTCATGTCCGTCGGCACGCTCCCCTCCCCTCCACCACGTTCCCTCCACGCCACCACGTTCCCTCCACGCCACCGCGTTCCCTCCCCTCACCGCGTTCCCTCCACGCCACCGCGTTCCCTCCCCTCACCGCGTTCCCTCCCCTCCGCCCGGATTCCGCACTCTCTCGGAGTGCTCCGCTCCTCTTGTGGCGCTTACCCCCCTCCCATTGCAGGGGGTGAACCACGACACCGGGAACGAGGCCCCCTCTTCGCACATCCGAACCGGCCGGCCCCGGCGACGCAGCCAGTGCCCGGCCCACCCCGGCGAGGCACTCCACCCGGCTAGCCCCGGCGAAGGTTGCTCCTTGGGCTCACACGTCTGGCGGGATCCGCGTAGCTGCGTCCTTTCCTGGTCGAGACGGTGGGTGTCAAGGGTCGAAGATCCCGCAGGGACGCCGAAGGCGCCCTTGATACCCACCGTCTCGACTAGCACAATCCCGCAGCGGAGACCGCCCACCAGGAGCACCTATGGGAGGCTCCGGCAATAGCCGTGCGCTCGGGAGTGGAGATAGAACAGATGGGGCGGAGCCTGCTCACCAGGCGATCCTCCGAGATGCACGCGAGGCGAGCCGGTGACCGGCTGTCGACGCGAGCGTGCGAGACGGCGCACTGGATCGCGCGGCGCAGCGGGAACGACACCGTTGTGCCTACCGCGGTCGTACCGGTCACGCGTTCGAGGGCGATGGTGCTGGGCACTGCGGCGCACGGAGGTCGCGCTCGGCGCGGCGCACCCGGCGACGGGCAGCGCGGCGCACCCGGTGACGGGCAGCACGGCCTACCGAGGTGATGGCACTCAGCACGGCGCACCGGGTGGGGGGTGGGGGGCGGCGCGGCGCACCGGGTGGTGGGCGGCGCGGCACCCGAGGCGGTGAGCGAGATGGCGCACCCGTCGTACTGCGAAGTGAGTGATGGGCGGTACGGCGAACGGGGCGGCCGGTACGCCGTACCCAGTGATGAGCGGAACGACCCACGAGGTGGTGAGCGAGATGGCGCACCGGCTCGCGCGGCGTAGCGGGTGGTGGATGGTACGGCGAATGGTGGTGGCGCCCGGTACGACGTACAGGTGATAAGCGGTACGGCGTACAGGTGATGAGCGGTACGGGTACGGGTGATGAGCGGTACGGCCTGCGGGTGATGAGCGGTACGGCGTACGGGTGATGAGCGGTACGGCGTACGGGTGATGAGCGGTACGGCGTACGGGTGATGTGCGGTACGGCGTACCGGCCGTAGCTGGGTGGATTGGTGTGCGGTGCGGAGGGTTGACCAGGGGGCTGTAAGGATGGGGTGATGAGTGAGGTGTGGGACAGCATCACCAGGGCGCAGCCTGCGGTGTCAGGGCGGGTGGTGATTGCTACTGGGGTTGTGGCGTTGGCGTTGATTGCGTGGCGACCGCTGTGGCGGCATACGCGGCAGGTGGTGACGATTGCGCATGAAGGTGCGCACGGGATCATCGCGCTGCTGGTGGGGCGTCAACTGACCGGGATCAGGTTGCACTCGGATACGTCGGGGGTGACTGTTTCGCGCGGGAAGCCGACCGGACCGGGGATGATCGCGGTACTCCTCGCCGGCTACCCAGGTCCGGCGCTCTTCGGGCTGGCGGCGGCGTTCGTATTGAGTCGCGGGTACGCCGTTGCGCTGCTCTGGGGCCTCCTCCTCGCCCTCGTCATCCTCCTGCTCCAGATCCGGAACCTCTTCGGACTCTGGTCGGTCGTTGCCTTCGGCACCATTGTTTTCGCGGTCTCGTGGTGGGGTACGGCCGACGTGCAGTCGACCTTCGCCCACCTGCTCACCTGGTTCCTGCTCCTCTCGGCTCCTCGCGCAGTACTCGAGTTGCAGCATTCGCGGCGAGGTGGTGGCGGACGAAGTTCCGACGCGGATCAGCTACGGCGACTGACCGGCGTACCGGCGTTGCTCTGGGTCGGCATGTTCGGCCTGGTGACGCTTGCCTGTCTGGCACTCGGTGTCGTCTGGTCCGGGCTCCTCCCGAGCTGAGCGGTGTCGTCTGGTCCGGGTTGCTTCCGAGCTGAGCGGCGTAGCATCGGCACCGTGGCTACGCGTGGACCGAGAGCGTTCGATCCGGTGCTGGTGGGGAATCGCGAAACCGACGCCTGGGTTGCCTATTACCGCCGGGATTGGGCGCGCTTTCTCAAAGCGTCGGTCGGGATGGTGGCGGCCGGCTTCGGGATGAGTCCGCCGCGGACATTCGCGGGTGCTTGGTATGTGCTGAAGGCGAATCAACTCTGGGCGCCGTTCCCCGACAATCAACCCGATGGTGCGCGGGCATACATGCGGCGGTTCTACGCCCTGGTCCAAACCACGGGCGAGGTGATGATCGACCCAGCCGAGGCGGCGCGGCTGGAGGTCGAGTGGTGGCGGATCCATCGCGCCCATCAGCACGACGAGGGCGTCACCGAGTCGGAGCTCGAGTCCGCGCTGGTCGAGCTGTACTCGTACGTCTACAGCGTCGACCCCGAGGCGGTCCAGCCCGCAGCCCACTGGCGCGTACAGGCGATGAACCTGTCCGACCGCTGGGTTGCCGACGGCTGCCGCCCCGACGACCGCACCCTGGTAGAAGAGCGCCGCGCCCTAGTCACCTCCTACGCCGCCCTCCACAAAGCAGTCCACCTCTAACCCGTCCGCCGACCCCGCCGAGCCGGTACGCCGTACGCCGCCGCCCTCACCTCGCACGCCAACCCCGCCGAGCCGGTACGCCGTACGCCGCCGCCCTCACCTCGCACGCCAACCCCGCCGAGCCGGTACGCCGAACGCCGCCGCCCTCACCTCGCACGCCAACCCCGCCGAGCCGGTACGCCGAACGCCGCCGCCCTCACCTCGCACGCCAACCCTGCCAAGCCGGTACGCCGCCGCCCCTCACCTCACACGCCGCCGCCCCCCGGCCGAGCCAGAGTTGTTAGCTGCGGCCGCCGGAGATTGGGCGGTCTCGTTGGGCTAGGCCGGGGGCGCCGTAGGGGTAGTCGGCTGCGCCTGGGTCGCTTGCCTGATCCAAGGTTGCACGCTCCTCGTCGGTGAGGTGCAGGTCGGCGGCGGCGAGGTTGTCGTTGAGTTGGTCCATCGTGCGGGCGCCGAGGATGACGGACGTGATCGCCGGCCGATCCACCAGCCAGGCGAGCGCGATCTGCGCCATCGAGCTCCCGCGCGCCTCCGCGATCCCCCGCACCGCCTCGACCACATCGCGGACCCGCTGGTTCTTGCTGCGCCGGTGCCACGACTCGACCCCGCGATTCGGATCCTCGCCGAGCCGCGTCGCCCCGGTCGGCTCCTCGTCGAACGAGTACTTCCCCGTCAACCACCCACCACCGAGCGGCGACCACGGCAGCAACCCGAGCTTGTTCTCCAGCGCGGCCGGCACGATCTCCCACTCGATCTCACGCACCAGCAGGTTGTACTGCGGTTGCAGCGTCACCAACGGCGACCAGCCTTGCCGGTCGATCAGATCGCACGCCTTCTGCAACTGCCATCCGGTGAAGTTCGACAACCCGCCGTACGCGATCTTCCCGTCCCGGACGGCGTCCTCCAGGAAGCTGAGCGTCTCCTGCAACGGCGTGATCGGATCCCACGCGTGCAGCTGATAAAGATCGACATGGTCCACCCCGAGCCGCTTCAGCGACGCATCGAGCGCCCGCCGCAGATGCCGCCGCGACGTACCGACATCGTTCGGCGAATCCCCCGTCGGGAACCGCCCCTTGGTAGCCAGTACGACGTTGTCGCGCGCGGAGCTCTTCGCCAGCCAGTGACCGATGATCTCCTCCGACACACCGGCGGTGTAGACGTCGGCCGTGTCGATCAGAGTCCCGCCGACCTCGACGTACCGGTCGAGCTGTGCGTGCGCGCCGGCCTCGTCCGTCTCGTTGCCGAACGTCATCGTGCCGAGCGCGTACGTCGACACGACGGCGCCGCTGTTGCCCAGAGTGCGGTATTCCACAGCTTGCTCCTTGCTCACGACATGGTCAGGACATGGATGCCGTTCGCCAGACTAGTCCCCTTCGGAAAGTGTCCGGGGCGCGCGCTAGCGTGGTTCCCGTCCGCGTTACGAAGGGGAATTCTGTGAATACCAGCGAAGTGCTGCTCGATGCGTTCGGCCGGATCCAGGAAGTCGTGCACGACGTGGTCGACGGGCTGGACGACAAGACGCTGAGTACCCGCCCGGAGGGCACCGGCAACTCGATCGCCTGGCTGGTCTGGCACCTGACCCGGATCCAGGACGACCATCTCGCCGATGCGGGAGGGTACGAGCAGGTCATCACCGCCGAGGGTTGGCACGACCGGCTCGGGCTGCCGTTCGACGCCGCCGACACGGGCTACGGGCACACCGGCGAGCAGGTCGCCGCGGTTCAGCTGTCCGCGGAACAGCTCACCGGGTACTACGACGCCGTGCACGCCCGGTCGCTCGAATACCTCAAGACGCTCACCGACGAAGACCTCGACCGGATCGTCGACCGGCGCTGGAACCCGCCGGTCACCCTAGGCGTCCGGCTGATCAGCGTCCTCTCCGACGACCTCCAACACGCCGGCCAGGCCGCCTACCTCCAAGGCCTACTTGCCAACAGCAACTAACGAACCGCCGTGAGATCGGTCCTGCCAGCGAGGGAGCGGACCCGTTAATGGAGCGCTTTGTGCGGCGGTCTGCCAGAGGGTGAGCGGGCCGCCACTAACGGAGCGCCTTGAGGTCGGTCTGCCAGAGGGTGAGCGGGCCGCCGCTGGGGCCGGCCAGTAGGTAGAGCGTGTTGCCGATCCGCAGCGTCTGCGTTGCCCGCCCACTCGGCCCGCTCCCCTCGTGAACCGTCCAGCGGTCGCCGCCGGTCGGTTGGTCGCCGGCCCCGGTCGGTTGGTCGGCGGGGCCGGTGAGCACCTTGAATTTTCCGCCCTCGGCGGCGACCTGGATCAGCTTGCCGTCGGACTCGACAGCGGACGGCACTTGGTCCTTGTCGCCGACGGCGATCTGCGGCACGCCCTGGTACCGCGACGCCTGCGAGCCCTCCATCCTCCAAATCGCCAGCTTGCCGTCGGCGTACCCGGAAGCGAGACAAACAGTCGCAGTACAACTGATCGTGCGGACCTCACTCCGCTCACCTCCATCCGGCAACTCGAGCCGCGTCCAGCCTTGGTTCAGCTGAGTCGATCGCCAGAGAGCTGCGTGCTGCTCGACCAGGTTCGGTCCGAGCTTCACCTGCGATCCAGCGATCACGATGCTCTCGCCGGAGAGCGTGCCCGAAGTGGGCCCGACCAGCAGATCCGCCTTGCTCTGCAACGCAGTACCGGCAACCTTCTGGCGGATCCACTTCTCCCCCTGGGGCAACCAGACCGCCGCATCCAGACCGGAGATGTCACTCCCCCAGGATCCGATCAATGCGCCTCCACCCGGCGCCAACACAGCACCGATCACGTTGCCGGCAGCCTGACCACCAAACGTGTTGAACTCCTGCGGATGCTCCACCAGTCCCGACGTCGTCCCGGTCCAGACGGTGTAGCGGACATTCGAGTGCGCGCCCCCAGGCGCGCCGCCCAGCGCGAGCACCGTCGTACCGTTGATCGCCACCGACTGCCAGACCGCCAGAAAGGCATATGGGCTCGTCGGCCGCACCGGAATCGGCGTGAGCTTGCCGTCGGTGGACCGGATCGTCAACCCAGGAACGACTTTCGCACCCCGGTGCCGCACCCCGATCAACAGGTCATCACCCTTGGCCGTCAGCGTCACCGGCTCCGCACCAGCCGGCAACTCCACCTTCGTCCACGCCACCGCCTCACCCTGCTGACTTCCGCCATCAGAACCAGAGTCCGAGCACGCGCTGAGGCCCGCCACCAGCAAAACCACAGCGCCCAGCAAAGCAACCAAACTCGGCGAAGCCGAGAAACCCGGGGAGCCCGCGGAACCCAGGGAGCCCGGCGAAGCCGACAAACCCGGGGAACCTGGCGGAGCCGGGGAAGCCGGCAACGCCGGCGAAGCTGGCGAGGTCGGCGAAGCTGGCGAAGTGATGTCGGTGGGCGCTTCTCGGCCGAGGTGATTGCGGCGTGCTAAGACCCTGCGGGACACCCGGGCTAGGTTCGGCATCCCGTCATTATGTGCCCTGAGAGGTCAGCGATTCTGTGGGAGTTTCGTGGTCTTCTTCCGCCCACCCCGCGGCGCCGACGGCGGCGGTACGACCGGCCCGATGTCGCCGTCCGGCGCGGTGTCCAGATCGACGATCACCGGCGCGTGGTCACTCGGCCCGGTGCCCTTGCGCGCCTTCCGATCGATCCACGCCGCCTTGACCCGCTCGGCCACCGGATCCGAAGCCAGCACCAGATCGATCCGCATCCCGAGGTCCTGGTGGAACATGCCGGCCCGGTAGTCCCAGTAGCTGAAGACCCGCTCGTCCGGCCACCGGTCCCGTACGACGTCGTGGAGCCCGGTCGACATCAGGTCGGCCAACGCCTGCCGCTCCGGCGGGGTCACATGCGTCGAACCGATGTACGCCGCCGGGTCGAACACATCCGCGTCGGCCGGTGCGATGTTCATGTCGCCACAGACGATCGCCTCGGCGGGTCCGGCGGCGACGACCTCCTTGAGCGCGGCGAGCCAGGCGAGTTTGTAGCGGTAGTGATCCGAGTCCGGCGTCCGCCCGTTCGGCACGTAGAGCGAATGGATCCGGATCCCACCACACGTCGCCGCGACCGCGCGCGCCTCCGGATTCGGGAAGCCCGGCGCCCCCGCGACCCCGGTGACGACGTCTTCCAGGCCGACCTTCGAGAGCAGCGCGACGCCGTTCCACTGCACCTCGCCGTACAGGGCAGTCTCGTAGCCGCGCGCGCTCAGCTCCGCACCGAGCAAGCTGGTGAACGCATCATCCGCCAGCTTGGTTTCCTGCAGGCACACCACATCGGGCTGGCGCTCATCGAGCCACCCCAGCAACCGCGGCATCCGCTGCTTGACCGAGTTCACATTCCACGTCGCTACTCGCACCTGACCTACGTTAGGCGATCACTCCATGCGGCCGGTACGGCGCTTCGAGGCGAGCGCGTTCGTCCGACGTCAGAGCAACCCCAAGGGCGGCGACCGCGTCGTCGATGTGCCGGAGCTTGGTGGCGCCGACGATCGGCGCGTTCACCCCGTCGGCGCCGAGCAACCAGGCGAGGGCGATCTGGGCCGGTGCGACGCCACGCTCCTTCGCGAGCTCACGGACCACTTCGACGACCTCGAGATCACCGGCGTCGTACAGGTCATCGGCGACAGGGTCGGTGCCCGAGCGCGCCGTCGTACCGGCTTCTCGGGCGAGCAGACCGCGGGCGAGTGGGCTGTACGGGATGACGCCGACGCCCTGGTCGATGCAGAGCGGGATCATCTCGCGCTCCTCCTCGCGGTAGACCAGGTTGTAGTGGTTCTGCATCGAGACGAAGGGGATGTCCGCGACCCGTTGCGCCTTGGCGAACTGCCACGCCGCCATGCTGGACGCGCCGAGATACCGAGTCTTACCAGCCCGTACGACGTCCGCCAGCGCCGCCATCGTCTCCTCGATCGGCGTTTCGTCGTCCCACCGATGGATCTGGTAGAGATCGACGTACTCGGTCCCGAGCCGGCGCAGAGAAGCGTCGATCGCATCGAGAATGTGCTTGCGGGACAGACCGCGATCGTTCGGCCCGGGCCCGGTCGGGTAGTAGACCTTTGTGGCGAGCACATAGTCCTCGCGCCGAGCGAAGAGCTTGCGCAGTAGCTTTCCGGTCAACTCCTCGCCGGTGCCTTTGGAGTACGCATCGGCCGTGTCGAAGAAGGTCACCCCGCCTTCGACGGCCTGCCGGACGATCGGCTCGGCGGTCTCCTCGCCGAGATGCCATTCGCGAGCCCCGCCCGTGCCGAAGCTCATCATCCCCAGGCAGATCCGCGAGATCTTCAACCCGGTTGCCCCGAGCCTCACATAGTCCATCAGTTCCGCCTTTCGTTGAGCTCGGCAAGTGCCTCGAAGGCGCGTTTGTGCCGCCAGTTGGTGCCGTCGGGATCCATCGCCACCAGCCCGTACGCCGAGAGGTCGAGGTCGTGCTCCGGGTCATCCGGTCGATGCGGCAACTCGTATCCGGCGAAGCTGAACCAGAACGCCGCGGCCAGCTCGATCCGGTCGAACTCCTCGACCACCTCGCGCAGGTAGCTCACTTGCTCCTCCTCGTCCCGCTCGAATGTTCCTTTGATCGCGGGCGGCCGCACCGACCGGTCGACGATCGCCCAGCCGATCCCGCCCTTGTCGCCGGCCCCCTTGTATGTGCAGCAGCCGAACTCCGTGACGGCGACCGGCTTGCCCCACTTCAGCCGCCCGGCCAGCTCCTCGCCGAAGGTCGCCGCGTTCTGGGCGTCCCGATAGGCATCGATGCCGACGATGTCGTACAGCGACCAGTCGACGTCCTCCCACATCCCGGCTGCGTAGGTGATCCGCCCGTTGAACGCCTTCCGTGCCGCGGCGACCAGACGGTTCTGCACGTCGGCCCACAGAGCCATGCCGGCCTGGAGTTCCTCGACTTTGCCTGGGTCGGTCCAGGTCGCCGGATCGGTCATCACAGCGATCCGCTCGCCGTTGGTCTGCCCCGGGATGAACCCCTTGCAGAAGATGGACAGCTCGCAACCGAGGACGAGGACAACCTCCTGCGCGCTGTCTTTCCGGAGCGTCTCGGCGCGGGTCGCGCAGTCGGTCAGGAAGGCAATGAATTCGTCCGGCGCGAGGTCCATCGGGATCGGCGAGAACCAGAGGTCGAGTCCGGCCTCCAGCGCGGCCGCCCCCGCGATCGTCAACCGGTCGAGGTCGTTTCCAGAGACCCGGACGGCAGGTGCATGCAGCTCGTCCGCGATGATCCGCAGCTCGTCGCGGACCCGGTCTTCGGCGAAGCGGTTCCGCGTGGATCGGCCGTCGAACGTCAGTCCGGTGTCGTAGTTCACCCCAAGTGCCAGCATGCCGAGCACATTAGCACCAAAGTCATACCGAGTATATTTTTTATCCGGGTATGAGATGCTGGCCCGGTGAACGAGCAGCCGCCCGGCCGGCGGGAACGTAAGAAGTCCGAGCTCCGCACCCGGATCTCGGATATCGCGACCGCGCTCTTCCTCGAGCGCGGCTTCGACGAGGTCTCGGTGTCCGAGGTCGCCGAGGCCGCCGACGTGGCCCGGCCGACCGTCTTCGCGTATTTCCCGCGCAAGGAAGATCTGGTCTTCGACCGCTACCCCGAAGCCGAGGCGCTGGTCGTCGCCGCGATCACGGACCGCCCGGCCGGTACGTCGGCCGTCGCCGCGCTGACCGACCTGGTGCTCTCGCTCGCCGAGCAGGGTCACCCGTTGACGGCGATCCGCGGGTCGTTCGCACCGTTCTGGCGGATGGTCGCCGAGTCCCGGGCTCTGCAGGCGCGTGCCCGCGAACTACTCGACCACCTCGAACAAGCGATCGCGCGCGCGATGGCGGACACCGGCGTACCGGAACCGAGGTTCACCGCGGCGATCATCGTCGCGGCGTACCGGTCGGTCCACCTGGGCTCGGTCGAGCGCGTCCTGGCCGGAGAAGATCCGGTGACCGTCACGACGGACCACCCGATGCGCGTCCGCAATACCTTCGATCGACTGAAAAGCACTGCCCTCGTGGACGCCTGATCGACCAGACTGGGCGGCATGCCGAGACTGCCAGGACTTGTCGCCACCGACCATGTGTTCACCGTGCCGCTCGACCACGCGCTGCCGGACGGACCGTCGATCGAGGTGATGGCACGCGAGGTCGTCGCCGCTTCCAAGACCAACTCGGAGCTGCCATGGCTCGTCTACCTGCAAGGCGGTCCAGGCGGGCCGTCACCGCGACCTACCGGAGCCAGCGGCTGGATCGAGCGCGCAACACGTGACTACCGCGTGCTCCTGCTCGACCAGCGCGGCACGGGTCGCAGTACGCCGGTCACAACCCGTACGGCGAAAAGCATGCCGCCGAGCGAACTCGCGTCGTACCTGCGCCATTTCCGGGCCGACTCGATCGTCCGGGACCTGGAACTCATCCGGGCGCAGCTCAACTCGGGCAAACGCTGGTCGACCCTCGGTACGAGCTACGGCGGTTTCATCACGCTGACCTACTTGTCGCTGGCGCCCGAGGGATTGGCGAGCTGCTACATCACCGGTGGGCTGCCCGGGTTGGAAACCACTGCCGAAGAGGTCTATCGCCGGACCTATCCGCGAGTGAAGGCGAAGGTCACCGCGTTCTACGAGCGCTACCCCGACGACGTCGGCCGGGTCCACCGGATCGCGGAGCACTTGCGCGACAACGACGTACGGCTTCCTGATGGGGATCGCCTTACTGTGCAACGATTCCAGACCCTCGGGATGGGGCTGGGCATGGGCACGCACGAGCATTCACTGCATTGGGCGCTCGACGAGGCGTGGGACGGCACCGAGTTGTCGCGGAAATTCCTGTACCAGGCGATGAACGACACCACCTTCCATTCGCCGATCTACGCCGTACTGCACGAGAGCATCTACGCCCAGGACAAGCGCCCGACCGCCTGGGCAGCAGGTCGTGAACTACCGGCCGAATTCGCCCCCGACGCCACCCCACTCCTCTTCACCGGCGAGATGATCTACCCCTGGATGCTCGATTTCTCCGGCCTCCGCGAATTCGCCGAAGCTGCGAACCTGTTGGCCAGTTACGACGACTGGACACCCCTGTACGACGTCGACCGCCTCGCCGCCAACCAGGTCCCGGTGGCCACAGCCATCTGGCACGACGACATGTACGTCGACGCCGAACTCTCCCTCCGAACAGCCGCCCGGGTAGGCAACCTCACCCCCTGGATCACCAACGAATGGCAACACGACGGCGGCACCGCCTCCGGCGGCTCAGTCCTCGACCGCCTCATCTCCCTAGCCGCCGACCTCCCACCCATCACCTAGTCCGAGTCGCATCAGGCGATCCGTCCACCGGCCAGCCAGCCAGTGGTCGCGCCATCCGCCGCCAGCTCACACCACTCGTTGACTTTGGCAACTGAGAAGTGCATGAGGTCCAGGTGGTGGCCGTCGAGCCCTGGCCGTAGGCGAAGGGGGCTTCGGGCGGTATTGCCCGGGCGGCGAGGGCGCGCAGGTCGTAGGGTTGGTTCGGATCCACCAGGCCATCGTGGCAGAGGACGCCCGGTGCATCAGCTGACCGTGTCTGTCGAGGGATGTCGAGGAGGAGCTGTGGGACGTCGTCGGGGTTCTTTGGTGGTCGTTTGCGCATTGGCCTTGGGTCTGGTGGGTGGGACGAGCCTGACGGCCAACGCCGCGCCACAGTTCTCGCCCGGAGCACCCGGAGCCGGGGATCCGTACTTCCCCGACATGGGGAACGGAGGGTATGACGTCAGGCACTACGACATCAAGCTGGCCTTCGATCCCAAGACGCATGCGATCAAGGCGACGACGACGATTCTTGCCAAGGCCACGCAGAACCTGTCTCGGTTCGACCTGGACTTCCAAGGTCCGTTGAAGATCAGCAAGTTGTCGGTCAACGGGCGGGCCGCGTCGTTCACCCGGAATGGCGCGCAGGAGCTGGTGATCACGCCGCCGCACGGGCTGTGGCGCGGGAGCAAGTTCACCGTCGCGGTCACCTACGCCGGCGTACCGCAGAAGATCGACGACCCGGCGCTGGGGATCTCCGGCTGGACCGCCACCAAGGACGGCGCCGTCGCGCTCAACCAGCCGATCGGCGCGGCGACGTACTACCCGGTGAACGACACCACCGTCGACAAGGCGACGTACAGCCAGACCGTCACCGTGCCGACCGGCCTCACCGTGCTCGGCAACGGTGAACCCGGCCCGACCACGTCGCACGGCGGTAAGACGACTTTCCGCTGGCAGATGAACCAGCCGATGGCGAGCGAGCTGGCCATGCTTGCGATCGGCAACTACAACGTGACCCACGGGGTACTGCGCGACGGCCGCCAGAACATCACCGCCATCGGCAAGTCCATCGACACCGTCGCCGGTCAAGGCAAGGTGCTCAACCAGACCACCGCACAGATCGTCGAGTGGGAGTCGTCGCTGTACGGGCGCTACCCGTTCGGCTCGACCGGCGGCATCATCGGCGACGTCGGCGTCCACTATGCGCTGGAAACGCAGGGACGACCGGTGTACGACCAGCGCAGCAGCAAGGTCAGCGGGGATCTGCTCGCTCATGAACTCGGGCACCAGTGGTTCGGCGACAGCCTGACTCCGGTGCACTGGTCGGACATCTGGCTCAACGAGGGCTTCGCCACGTACTCCGAATGGCTCTACCAGGAGAAGTTCAACAAGGTCCCGGTGAGCAAGAGCTTCAAGGAGGCGTACGACGGTGAGGACGACTGGACCGGCAAGGTCGCCGATCCCGGCCGCGACAAGATCTTCGACGACCTCGTCTACACCCGTGGCGCGATGACGTTGCAGGCGCTGCGCCTGAAGATCGGTGACCGCGACTTCTTCCGCGTCCTCGAGCAGTGGCCGACGGCGTACCGGCACAGCAACGTCTCGACGCAGACCTTCATCCGGTTCGTCGAGCACCTGACCCACCGCGACCTCGGCGCGTTCTTCCAGACCTGGGTCTACCAGCCCGGAAAACCCAAGATCTAAGGCTTGTAGACGGCAGCGGCGATCCGGGCGAAGGAGCGGATGAGCGGGTTCGGGTTGTCGCTGTTCCAGGCTGCGACCAGGTGACTCGGCGGCAGGTCGAGCACCGGTACGCCGATGACGCCGTCGGGCAGAGCGTGCGTGAGTGGCGCGAGCCCGATGCTGCCGTTCCACAGGATCGCCTGCAGGCACTCGTGGACGGTTCGCACGATCGGCCCTTCGCGCTCTTGATCGCCGTTCCAGTACATCCGCCAGCTGGCATCGGTTGATTCAGGCAACCGACACCAACTCCGGTCGACCAGGTCGCTCAGCTTCAGATGCTCGTACTGCGCCAATGGGTCGTCAGCCCGGAGTACGACGTTGACCGGATCGGATCGCAGAACGAGCGTCCTGATGCCGTCGTCGGCGAACGGGCCGCGGGTGAGGGCGAAGTCGACCAGGCCGGCCCGCAGCCCCGCCGTCGGATCGGTGAAGTCCGCCTCGCGGATCTGGAACCGTACGGCGGGGTGCTGGGCACGGACTGCCGCGGCGAACCTGGCGTCGGCCTGCTCGACGCTGTCGCCCAGGGTGCCGATCGTGACTTGGGCGGTGGCGCCGATCGAGGTCACCCGGGCGCGCGCTTGGTCGGCCTGATCGAGGAGGGTACGCGCCTCGGCGTACAGGGCCTCTCCGGCTGGGGTGAGGCTCACTCCGGTTGGCGAGCGGTGGAGCAGGAGGGTGCCGAGGTCGGTCTCGAGTTGCTTGATGGCGCGGCTCAGCGGCGGTTGGGTCATGTGCAGGCGGGTCGCTGCCCGGCCGAAATGGAGTTCTTCGGCGACGGCCACGTAGTACCGGAGCAGGCGTAGGTCCATTGAGCTGGACGATACCCGTTGGGTATCGAGGCTGCGGAATCGGTGTTGGACGCTCGCGGCCGGGGCGGGATGGACTGGCGGCATGACGATGACCGACCCGGAAGTACAGACCGATGGTGCGCGGGAGATCGCGCGGGACCTGGTGGTGATCCCCGATCGGCGGGTGCCGTTGGTGCCGAATATCGGGGTGATCGGAGGTAGCGACTCAGTGCTAGTCGTCGATACCGGGCTCGGTCTGGAGAACGCGGAGCGGGTGCTCTCGTTTGCGCTGGAGTTTGCTCGTGGGCGGCGGCTCTATCTGACGACGACGCATTTCCATCCGGAGCATGCCTTCGGAGCGCAGGCGTTCGCGGGTGCCGCCACCTATCTTGTTAATCGGGCGCAGGCTGAGGATCTGGCTGGGAAGGGGCTCGGCTATCTGGAGATGTTCAAGGGGCTCGATGAGGTGGTGGCTCGTCGGCTGGAGGGGGTCCGGCCGGCGGTGCCTGATCTGGTGTACGAGTCGAGCTACGACCTTGATCTGGGCGGGCGGACGGTGAAGTTGCGGGCGACTGGGCGGGCGCACAGTCGCGGTGATCAGGTCATCAGTGTCGACGGGGTGATGTTCACTGGCGATCTGGTTGAGGCTGGGCAGTTCGCGATCTTCCCCTGGTTTCCGCCGCACGACATGGATGTCTCGGGGACTCGCTGGCTGGCGGTGATGGAGCGGCTGGTGCTGGAGGAGGCGCGGATCGTCGTACCGGGACATGGGGACGTCGGAGGGCCAGGGTTGCTGTCCGGCGTACGGGATTATCTGCGGTTGCTGCGGGACGAGACCTGGGTACGGCGTGCTGCTGGTGCCGATGAGGAGCGGATCGCGGACGAAGTACGGGCTGTTCTGCTTGCGGAATATCCGCATTGGTCCGGGCAGGAATGGATCGCGAAGGGGGTTGGTTGCTTCTGCACAGAGCACGCACTCTCTGGAGGAACGACTTGAGCAACGCAGATGTAGTGATCGCCGCCTTGCGGACCGGGTACGACGAGCTCGCGGAGCTGGTGAGATCTTTCAGTGACGCCGACCTGGCCAAGCCGTCGGGTGCGTCCGAATGGGACATCGCGCAGGTGCTCAGCCATCTCGGGAGCGGCGCGGAGATCCTGACCGCGACCGTCCGGGCGGCGCTGGACGGTACGCCGGAGCCGGCGGGCGACTTCAACCAGACGGTGTGGGATCGCTGGAACGCCGCGTCGCGCCGGGAGCAGGCCGATGGGTTCCTGGACAAGAACGAGGCGCTGACCGCGCTCTTCGAGTCGCTGGACGATTCCCAGCGCGACGAGGTGCGGGTGAAGCTGGCGTGGTTGCCGGAGCCGGCGGATGTGGCGACGATCGGGCAGATCCGGCTCAACGAGCTCACTTTGCACTCGTGGGACGTGCGGGTCGGCGTCGACGAGAAGGCGACGCTCGCCGCGGACGCCGTACCGCTGCTGCTGGAGCGGATCGAGGGCACGCTGGGCTGGATCAGCAAGCCGGCGGAGCTGAACGGCGAGTACTCGGTGATCCAGGTCAATCTGACCGACCCGCCTCAGCAGTTCACTCTGCGCTTGAACGACCCGGTGTCGATCGACTCCGAGCCGGTTTCGGAGCCGGACGGCACGCTGACGTTGCCGGCCGAGGCATGGCTGCGCCTCGCCACCGGCCGGCTGGCCACGGCGCCGGTCACACTCGAAACCACCGGCGCCGCTTCACTGGAGACCCTGCGTCGGGTTTTCCAGGGCTACTGAGTTTCTCCGGACGACGCAATACGGCGCGGGGTCTTTCGACCGGCCGTGCTGCGTCGGTCCCTTGGACGACTAGGCAGTACTGCGTCCGTCGGCGGCGAGCTCCGGCGCCGACGGACCGGTGCTGGCGAGCTCCGGCTCCGACGGACGGGTGCTGGCAAGCTCCGGTGCCAACGGACCGGTGCTGGCGAGCTCAGGCGCCGACGGGCGGGTGCTGGCGACCTCCAGGTCGGCCCGGGACTGCGGGAGCATCCAGCCGAGCGGCTGGGTGAGCACATCGGTGACGGCTGACTCGCTGATCTGGAGCAAGTCGGCAATTCGCCGTACGGCATCTTCCTGATCCGCCGCCGAGTAGAGCAGGTGGACCACTTCGTGCCGATGGGCGAAGACGACCAGCGCGGCCGCGGCAAGCCCGGGATCCGCGTGGGCAGGTTGAGTGTTTTCCCCGTGGTTGTTCACAACCAAACAACGCCCACCCTCGCCACTTGGTCACGAGCCCGCCCGGTTGAGCCCGCTCGAGGCGGGATTTCGGGCGGCTGACACGATGGGGAGGTGCTCAGACTTCGCCGTACGTCCTGGCCTGCCGAACTCACCGAGGCGGTCCGGATTGCCTCGCGTCACTCCACCAACGGCAAGGAAGACATCCTCGCGGCCGTTCAGCTGACCACTGGTCACTGGGTCGCCGGCAGCCGGGCCGCCGTCTACCTGCCGACTGACTCGGTGGAGGCGGTACGCCGGGTGGGCTGGGAGCACATCGAGCGTGCCTCCTGGAACTCCGACGACTCGGTGCTGCACGTCTACGAGACGACAGCCTTCGGTACGCCGCTGCGAGCGACCGACCTCCCCGTCGACGACCCGGGCCGGTTCGGGCAGCTCCTCCGCGAACGGGTCGACGCCAGCGTCGTCATCCAGCGGCACGTCCCACTGGCCGGCAAGAAGGGCGTCCGGATCGTCGGCCGGCGCAACCCGGCCGACACGAACGCGGCGATCTCGTGGAACTTCGTTCTGGACAAGGGATTGGAGCCGACGCTGCCCGGTCTGCTCGACCGCGCCGAGGCCGCGCTGGCCGCCGTACGGGACGAGTTCGGCGTCTGACCCGGAAGCGGTTTCGAGACGGCCGGAATCTCATTTTTGTAGTTCGCTCCGAGCCTGCTAACCTAATCCGGTCCTCAGGGATCGGGGGCAGGAAACACACCGATCCCGCGTAGCTCAATTGGCAGAGCAGCCGGCTGTTAACCGGCAGGTTACTGGTTCGAGTCCAGTCGCGGGAGCAACACATCAGAGGCCGACTCCATCCCGGAGCCGGCCTACTGCTTTTGTCCGACCTACTACGCCTCTACTTGCGCCCGTCCTTGCGCCGCTCGATCGCCCGCTGGATCCGGTGCTGCGGCTGACCCGTCAGCTTCGCGATCAACGGCACCCGGAACCGGTACGCCGCCACGGCGCCCACCACGAGTACCAAAAAGATGAACCAACCCATCGAACACTCCTTCACTAGCCCCTGGTTCACCATCATCGCCCACAACCGACACCCACAGCTCAGTCATCACCCTGACCGTCCCCTGGTTTCCCACCAAGACCCGATACGATCACCCAGCGACACGTCATCTCAGGGGCGGTAGCTCAGCCGGTTAGAGCAAGGGACTCATAATCCCTGGGTCGTGGGTTCGAGTCCCACCCGCCCCACCACACAAAACGCAGGCACCGCACGGACCCCGCCCCCGTCCACCCAATTCCTCAGGACTAGACGCGACACGTCGAGTAGCGCAGGGTCGCTGGCCTACTTCATGTCTTGATGGCTGATCGGCAGGCAGCCGGCTGAGTCTCCGGTCCGGAGCATTCGCGGTGAGTTCGGGCCAGGCGACGGCGGTCTCGCGAGTGCTCTCGAACGGGCCGCACCATAGCCAGTACGCCATCGGGACTGCGAGCCGGTCGTCCGGGTCGTCGAGCAGTGCACGGACCTCGGTCCAGAAGGCGGTGTCGTGGGGCTCCAAGCCGACGTACATGAGAACGGCGTGACACGGCATCGCGCGATACAGCTGGAAACCGAGCGCGACATCGCCATCGATCAGCCCGGACAGCTCGTGCGTACGTCGGCCTCGTCGTCCGGCCAATGGGTGGACTCCCGGGAGCGGCCGGTCGTGGCCGCGGTTGCCCAGGCGGTCGCACAGGCCCGCTCGAACAACTCCAGGTCGACCTCTGCAGCCAAGTCGTCGATCGTCACGCTTCGCGATCCACCCTCGAGCGTTCAGTCGGCTCTTCGCTCCGCTGTTCCAAGGGCTACACGTCTTGCAGTTTGCCCCACCTTTGGTACGTCGTGCCGTTGCAGGGCGCCAGCCTGAAACCTTGGCTGACGCTGTAGTCCAGGCAATAGCCGGGGTTTGCGTTGTTCCTGAACTCCGTACCGGACCGGGTCCACTTCTGGTAGACGGAGGCGGTGTCGCAGTACTCGAGCCTGACGCCTTGCGAGATGCTCCCGTCCACGCAGACAGCGCCATAGTGTGCGTTGCGAAGGAGGGAATCGGAGCCGAGAGTCCACCGCTGGTAGCTGGACGCCGCGTTGCAGGTCTTGAGCGCGAGCCCACCCGAAAGGCTGCCGTCCAGGCACAGACCCGCGTTCTCGTACTGGTAACCCTCCGCTGTCGTGGAGTCGGTCGACGCAGACGCGCTCGGCACAGTGAAAGCGATGGCGACAACGGCTGCACCAGCCACTGCAGCCAGGTAGCGACGTACGGACATCATGATCCAATCTGTCGGCGGAAGAGCTACACCCTCGTAACGCTTCGCAACTGTTCCACAGACAACGACTCCGAACGAAAGCTTCTGCACCAAGTTGCAACTGCGCAGTGAGCGAGATGAGACCGTCGTGCCGAAGGGCGCCTCTTCAAGAGGTTTTGGTGGGGAGGGCGGCTTCTTGGCGGAGGGCCTGGAGGGTTTCCAGTTCCCGGTCTATCTCGCGGCGTTTGGATTCCAGGTGGGCTACCTGGGCGGCGAGGAGCTCTTCCAGTACGCCGGTGCGCTCGGCGAGCGGTGCTTCCAGGCATGGGAGGAGGTCGTTGATGGTGGAGCTGGAGATGCCGGCGGCGTAGAGGTGCTGAATGAGGACTACGCGTTCGACCGTGGAGTCGTCGAAGTCGCGCCAGCCGCCGGGAGTGCGGTCGGCGCGGATCAGTCCGTGCTCCTCGTAGTACCGCAGGGAGCGCGTGCTGACGCCGCTCGCGTCTGCCAGTTCGCCGATGCGCATAAGGCCTCCTGTGGGTGTCCGCGGACCCCCATTCTTGCAGTTGACACCAGTGTGAAGTTCGACCATGGACTGACCTCACCCCTTCGGCCACCCCCACCAGAGGCGCGGCAAATGCGATCTCAATACAGGTTGCAACAAGATGCAGAAGCATTCCGTCAGCGCTGTTTCCTGTGGAACAGTTTGAGCCGCAATGAGGTACAGAACACCGATCTTCCGTCTACAGATTGGGACATGATGTCAGTTCGACGTTACCTGGCCGCAGTTGCTGTTTCTGCCGCCGTGGCCACCGCATTCGCCGTACCGGCCGCATCTGCCTCGACCGACTCCACCACCTCCGTTCAGAGCACCCGATTGAAGAACGGGACCGGCCTCTGTCTGGACGGCAGCGTTTCGGACGGAGTAGTCATGAAGGTCTGCAACTCCTCCGCCTACCAGCAATGGACGCTGAGCAGCGGGGGTTTTCTCTACGACCAGGCGTACCCGAACGCCTGCCTGGACGGGAGCGTCTCGCAAGGCGCCAAGCTCGCGCAGTGCAATGTCTCCGAGTACCGGGACTGGTACAAGGTCAACGCGGAATACCGAAACTACGCGAATCCTGGGTATTGTCTCGACGGCAGCTCCAGCCAAGGAGTGAAGATGGTGGTGTGCAACGGCTCGAAATATCAGCAGTGGAGCGCGGCGTAGCTAATCCTAAGCAAGCCCGGCCTTCATGGCTGACGATAACCACCCCCGCAAGAACACGTTCTTGCGGGGGTGGTTCATTCTTGGGCACCGTTCTTGCAGTTGACGCCGGTGTGAGGTTTCACGATAGGAGCCAGAGGCGAGGAAAGGATTATTGGAATGCACTGGCTTTATCTTGGGGTCGCTGTTGTGTTCGAGGTGATGGTTGCGGTGTCAGCCGGGAAGTCTGAAGGGTTCAGGCGGGCTGGGTGGACTGCCGCCACGTTGGTCAGTGGCGGGGTTGCCACCTACTTCCTCAGTTTGGCGTTGCTGACGTTTGATGTGGGGGTGGGGTATGCCGTCTGGACGTCAGTGGCCGGGGTGGGGATTGCTGGGCTTGGGGTGGTGCTGTTCGGGCAGCGGTTGGGGTGGCGGAAGGTGGTTGGGATCGCCGTGATCATCGTGGGCGTGGTTGGGCTCCAGTTGAGTGGGGCGGCGGCATGACCAAGGGTTGGCTGGTGTTGCTGCTGGCTGGGGTGTTCGAGGTTGGGTATGCGCTTTCGGTCGCAGGTAGCCACGGCTTCAGCAGACTGTCCTGGTCGGTGGTGGCGGTTGGGTTCTTCTTGCTGACGTTGTTTGCGCTCAGCGTTGCGCTCAAGAGCATCGATGTCGGGATCGGGTACGCCGTATGGGCGGGCATCGGGGCTGTGGGGGCTGCGCTGCTCGGGCCGGTGTTCTTCAGCGAGACGTTGACTGCGCTGAAGGCGTTCTGGTTGGCGGTCATCATCGGCGGGGTCGTATGGCTCAAGCTGTCCGATTCTCAGGGACCGGAGGATTTGGCAAACGGCGGGTGATCCACCGGCCAACATTCGCGGGCCGAGTTGAGGGGCCCTGATGGGTGGCCTAGTGTCGGGGTGACCAACCGTTCACCCCCTTCTCGGAGCACCCGTGCGCTTGCGCCCCGCTGGTACGTGGACCGTCTGCGCATTCGTGTGTGCGCTTGTGCTGGCCGGGTGTTCCGGGCATGACGAGGGCGGCGATGCGCTGACTGTCACCGTGTCGCGGGGTAACTGCGGTACCGGTTGGAAGAAGCCGCATAGCGGGCCGCAGACCGTGCAGGTCAGCAATGTCGGCACGGTGACTACCGAGGTGGATCTGATCGATCCGGCGACAGGCGGTGTGTACGCCGAGGTTGAGGCGCTCGCGCCGAACACGACTCGGCCGATGCAGCTCACCTTCGGCAAGGCGAGTTACGCGTTCCGGTGTCTGGCCGAGGACACCGACGCGGTGACCGGGCCGACCATCCAGGTCGCCGACGGCGCTCCCCCGCCGGCCAAGGCCGTCCTGCCGATCAACAACCAGGACCTCACCGGTGCGGTCAGCGCCTATCGGGCCTACGTCACGAAGGGGCTCGCATCTCTCGCCGGCACGGTGACGGTGCTGACGCAGACGCTGCGCGGCGGTGATCTGGCAGCGTCCCGGTCGGCGTGGCTGACGGCGCAGCTGGCGTACGAGCGGCTCGGCGCGGCGTACGACACCTTCGGTGACTTCGCCGATCAGATCGACGGGATGCCGGACGGGTTGCCTGCGGGGGTGAAGGATCCCGGGTTCGTCGGCTTGCGGCGGATCGAGTACGGGCTGTGGCATGGTCAGTCGCCTGCCGCACTCACGCCGTACGGCGACAAGCTCGACACCGCCGTCGCCGGGCTTCGCGGGGACTTTCCGAAGGGGCGGACCGACCCGAACGATCTGCCGCTGCGGGCCCACGAAATCATGGAGAACGCCTTGCAGTTCGAGCTGACCGGCCAGGCGGATCAGGGCAGCGGGACCGGACTCGCCACGATCGGGGCGAACCTGGACGGTACCCAGGCGGTGCTGGATGCGCTCGCGCCGGTGATGACGAAGCGGTACGTCGGATGGCCGCAGGTGGCGAGGTGGATCGCGAAGACCCGCGTACTGGTTGCCAAGGGCAAACGTCCGGACGGCACCTGGATCGCACCCACCGCGCTGGATCCGCAAACCCATCAGCACCTGGACGCAGCGGTGAGCCAACTGGTCGAGGTCCTAGCCCCGATCGCCGCCATCGGCGAAGTCCGGAGAACCTCATGAGCACCCCCGAGGAGCTCGTCGGTAAGGGCAAGGAAGGCGAAGAGGGCGCTGACCGCCTCGGGACGGACGGGCGGGGCGCGGATCGCGCAGGCGCTGGCCGAGCGGGCGTGGATGGGGCGGAGGTGCAGCAGAGCGGGACGGGGCGGCGGGCGTTTTTGCGGGGTGCGCTGACTGCTGGGGCAGCGGGGCTCGCGGTGGGTGGGGGTGCTGGGATTGCTTTGTCTGCAAAGGCTGATGCGGCACCGGCGGCTGATCCGGTGGTGCCGTTTCATGGGGTTCATCAGGCGGGGATCACGACGCCGGTGCAGCCGCATGCTGTTCATGTTGCGTTTGATGTGCTTGCGGCAGATCGTGCTGAGCTCACCGAGTTGCTGGAGACGGTGACTGAGCGGGCGAGGTTTCTCACCGCCGGTGGTACGCCGCCCGATCCCGGCATCTCCGCTCCCCCGACCGACTCCGGCGTACTGGGGCCGACAGTTCCCGCCGACCGCCTCACGGTCACGGTCGGAGTCGGCGCCTCGTTGTTCGACGACCGCTACGGTCTCGCCGCGCGCAAGCCAAAAGCCCTCACCCAGATGCCGACCTTCCCCAACGACCACCTCGATCCGGCCGAAACCCACGGCGACCTGAGCATCCAGCTCTGCGCCGACAACCGCGACACGGTGGTGCACGCGCTCCGCGACCTCGCCCGGCACACCCGCGGCGCGATGCAGATCCGTTGGCGCTACGAAGGCTTCACCTCACCACCGCGACCGGCCGGCACCCCGCGCAACCTGATGGGCTTCAAGGACGGCACCTCCAACCTGGACGTCAACGACCAAACCCTGATGGACAAGATGGTCTGGATCCAGAACGCCGACCAGCCCTGGGCCCAAGGCGGCAGCTACCAGGTCGTCAGAAGAATCCGCATGCTCGTCGAGTTCTGGGACCGCGTCTCGATCAACGAGCAGGAGAACATGTTCGGCCGCCGGCGCGACACCGGCGCCCCGCTCGACGGCAACGCCGAGTACGACGTACCGAACTTCGCCGCCGACCCGATCGGTGCGGCCATCCCGTTGACCAGCCACATCCGGCGGGCCAACCCGCGTACCGCGCAGAGCGACGACAGCCGCATCCTGCGCCGCCCCTACAACTACGACCGCGGTGTCGACACCGTCGGCAACCTCGACATGGGCCTGGTCTTCGTCTGCTACCAGCAGGATCTCCAGCGCCAGTTCGAAACCGTCCAGAACCGGCTGGCCGACGAACCCCTCGTCGACTACATCCAGCCGGTCGGTGGCGGCTACTTCCTGATTCTGCCCGGGGTCCAGGACTCCGCCGACCATCTCGGCCGCGGGCTGCTCGCATGAAGTCATCCAAGGAGGCAAGTGTGGTCCTCAAGCCCCGTACCTGGAGCAAACGAACCCGAATCGCGGTTGTCGCCGGTGTCTGCGCCTTCGCGCTGATCGCGGCGGCAGGTCCGGCCTGGGCCGGCGACGGCTGGTGGCATCACGGTGGCGGCGACCACCATCCCAAGCCGCCGGTGGTCGCCAGTACGCCGATCAAGCACCTGGTCGTCATCTTCGACGAGAACATCTCGTTCGACCACTACTTCGGCACCTACCCGAAGGCAGCGAACACCGACGGGACCAAGTTCAAGGCAGCGCCCGGTACGCCGAAGGTCAACGGTCTGACGCCCAAGCTGCTCAACCACAACCCGAACCAGTACAACCCGACCCGGCTGACCCACGAGCAGGCGCTGACCTGCGACCAGAACCACGGGTACGGCGCGGAGCAGAAGGCATACAACGGCGGCAAGGCCGACAAGTTCGTCGAGTACACCGAGACCGACAAGTGCACTGGTCAGCCGATCCTGTACGGCGCACCAGGCCTGGTGATGGACTACTACGACGGCAACACGGTCACCGGACTCTGGAACTATGCCCAGCACTTCGCCTTGAACGACAACTCCTACAGCAGCACCTACGGCCCCTCGTCGCCAGGTGCGATCAACCTGATCTCTGGCCAGACCCACGGGATCTACGCCGTCGACCCGCTCACCGGTCAGAAGGTCACCGACGCCTACACCGTCGCCTCGCCGGATGCCAACGGCATCGGCACCATGATCAACGACCCGGACCCGGCGTACGACGACTGCTCGGACAACAACCACACGTCGAAGAACGCGCTCGGCGTGATGACCGGTCAGAACGTCGGCGACCTGCTGAACAAGCAGGGCGTCACCTGGGGCTGGTTCCAGGGCGGCTTCCGGCCGACCGGTACGGCGAACGGCTACTCGGTCTGTGGCACCACGCACCAGAACATCGGTGGCAACGCGGTCGTCGACTACAGCCCGCACCACAACCCGTTCTCGTACTACAAGTCGACCAGCAACCCCAAGCACCTGCCGCCGACCTCGGTCGCCAAGATCGGGCACACCGACCAGGCCAATCACAACTACGACCTGACCGACTTCTCCGACGCGACCAAGGCGGGCAACCTGCCGGCAGTGAGCTTCCTCAAGGCCGGCTCCTACCAGGACGGCCACGCCGGCTACTCCGACCCGATCGACGAGCAGCACTTCCTGGTCAACACGATCAACGAGCTGCAGAAGTCCAAGGACTGGGCCTCCACCGCGATCGTTGTTGCCTATGACGACTCCGACGGCTGGTACGACCACCAGGCGCCGCCGAAGGTCAACGGCTCCTCGGACCCGGCCAACGACCAGGCCGCGATCTGCGGCAGCAAGCCGGCTGCCGGCGGGTACGCCGACCGCTGTGGTTACGGTCCGCGCCAGCCGCTGCTGGTGATCAGCCCCTACAGCAAGACCAACTTCGTCGACCACCACCGGACCGACCAGACCTCGATCCTCAAGTTCATCGAGGACAACTGGCGGATCGGCCGGATCGGCGATGCCTCGTACGACGCCAGGGCCGACTCGATGACCTCGATGTTCAACTTCTGGCAGCGCCCGAACACCCGTCCGCTGCTGCTCGACCCGGCCACCGGCGCGGTCACCAAGCACTGACCTCCGGTACTACGTAACCGCTGACCTCCGGTACTACGTAACCTCAGGGCCGGACGTGTTTGTCCGGTCCTGAGGTCTACTCCGGAGGTAGCGCAGTGAGTTCGCAGTACGTGCTGGATCTTCAAGAGGTCGACGAGACGCGAATCCCGGCGGTCGGCGGCAAGGGCGCCCAGCTCGGCGCGCTCTCGCGGATCGAAGGTGTCCGCGTACCCGCCGGCTTCTGCGTCACGACGGATGCCTTCCGGCGGATCCTCGCGGAAACACCGTCGATCGAGGCCCGGCTCGATCAACTCGCTCGCCTGCAACCGGACGATCGGGACGGGATCCGCACGCTCAGCGCGGAACTCCGGGAGACGCTCGAGGCAATCGCAGTACCCGATGAGCTTGCGGCAGCGGTCACCGCGGCTCTCGGGCGACACGGTGAGGAAGCCGCGTACGCCGTACGGTCTAGTGCTACGGCAGAGGATTTGCCGACGGCATCGTTTGCCGGGCAGCAGGACACTTATCTGAACGTCGTCGGTGCAGCGGCGATTCTGGAGCACATCAGTCGGTGCTGGGCGTCGATGTTCACCGAGCGCGCTGTGACTTATCGCCTGCGGAACGGTTTCGACGAGCGTGCGGTGCAGATGGCTGTCGTCGTACAGCAGATGGTGTTCTCGCAGGCGTCTGGGATCCTGTTCACAGCTGATCCGATCACGGGCAATCGGAGGGTCGCGACGGTGGACGCCGGGTTCGGCCTCGGCGAGGCGTTGGTCTCCGGGCTGATCAATCCGGACGTGTTCAAGGTGCGTGACGGCGAGATCGTCGAGAAGACGATCGCTGCCAAGCATCTCGCCATCAACGCCTTGCCGGCGGGTGGGACGGAGACGTCAGCCATCGAGCCGCAGGACCAGGAGAAGCCTGCGGTGACGGATGCGCAGGTTCTCGAGCTGGTGGAGATCGGGCGGCGGATCGAGGCGGAGTTCGGTCGGCCGCAGGACATCGAGTGGTGCCTGGTCGACGACGACTTCCAGATCGTTCAGAGCCGGCCGATCACCACGCTGTTTCCTCTTCCTGAGCGGTCTGACGAGGAGAACCACGTTTACCTGTCCGTCGGGCACCAGCAGATGATGACCGATGCGATGAAGCCGCTCGGCATCTTTGTTTGGCAGTTGACGGCAATGGCGCCGATGCTGACGGCCGGCGGACGGCTGTTCGTCGATGCGACCCCGCGGCTGACTTCCGCAGCGAGCCGAGCCGGCTTGCTGGAGATGATGGGCAAGTCCGACCCTCTCTTCGAGGACGCCCTGAGGACTGTCCTGGACACCAACTTCATCCCTCTCAACGACGCACCGGGAAGCGAAACCTCGGCGAAGCCTGCCGCTGGAGCTTCGGCGAAGCCTGCCGACGCAACTCCTGCTTTACCTGCGATGCCGGTCGAGGTGGATCCGGGGATTGTCGGGGAGCTGATCTCGCGGAGCGAGAACTCCATCAGAGAGCTGCGTCAAGGGATCAAGGGGTTGAGCGGACCGGCACTGTTCGAGTTCCTGCTGGAGGCGATCGCGGAGCACAAGCGGATCCTCGGCGATCCGCTGAACATGCAGGCGATCATGGCCAGCCACAACCCCACCTGGTGGCTCAACGATCACCTGCAGGAATGGCTCGGCGAGAAGAACGCCGTCGACACGCTCACCCTCTCCGCCCCGAACAACATCACCTCGGAGATGGGCCTGGCACTCCTCGACGTCGCCGACGTGATCCGTCCGCACCAAGAGCTGATCGAGTTCCTGCAGAACGCCGGTGACGACTTCCTCGACGAGCTCCCGAAACTCCCGGGCGGAAGCGAGGCAAGGGATGCGATCGAGACCTACCTCGACCGGTACGGCGTACGCTGCGCCGGCGAGATCGACATCACCCGGCCGCGCTGGAGCGAGCAACCGAGCACGCTTCTGCCGCTGATCCTCGACAACGTCAGACTCTTCGAGCACGGTGCCGCCGCGCGACGCTTCGAGGAAGGCCGGGAGAAGGCTGCCAGGAAGCGCGACGAGGTGCTCGAGCGTCTCCGCGCGCTGCCCGACGGCGAGCAGAACGCCGACCAGACCGCCCGGATGATCGACCAGGTCCGCAGCTTCGCCGGTTATCGCGAGTATCCGAAGTACAACATCGTCAGCCGGTACTACGTGTACAAGCAGGCCTTGCTGGCCGAAGCCGAGCGCCTCGTCCAGACCGGAGTGATCGCGGAGAAGGAGGACATCTTCTACCTCACCTTCGCCGAACTGCACGACGTCGTACGGACCAACCAGTCCGATCCTCAGCTGATCCAGGAACGCAAGGAAGCGTTCCTGACCTACCAGGCACTCACGCCGCCGCGGGTACTCACGTCCGACGGCGAGGCAATCTCCGGAGCCTACCGCCGTACCGACGCCCCGGATGGCGCCCTGGTCGGCCTCGCAGTCTCCGCCGGAACCGTCGAAGGGCGCGCCCGCGTCATCCTCGACATGGCCAAAGCCGACCTCGAAGCCGGCGACATCCTGGTCACCGCGTACACCGACCCCAGCTGGTCACCCCTCTTCGTCGGAATCTCCGGCCTCGTCACCGAGGTAGGCGGCCTGATGACCCACGGATCAGTCATCGCCCGCGAATACGGCCTCCCTGCCGTCGTAGGCGTCGCCGACGCGACCCGCCTCATCCGAGACGGCCAACAAATCCGCCTCCACGGCACCAACGGCTACATAGAACTACTCGACTGAAATCGGGAAACCGGCGCCCGCGCAGTACTCAAGCACCTCGCCAACCACCTGCTCCAGCGGTTGGCGAGCGTCAACGGCGTGGGCACCGGCGAGCGCTGTCTCCACCCGCTCACGCCACCCGTGACACCAGATCGCACTGGCCCCCACCTTGCCGAAAACGTTGCCCCGCAAGGGATCCCGGACCCGCGCGTCCATCGTCGAACCGTCAAGGCGAAGCAGGATCACCAGCGCAAACCTGTCCAGGTAGTCGAACATGTTGTACGCCGTACCGCAGAGAAGCACGTTGCGAGACCGATAGCGCGTAAGCAAGTTGGTCAGGCGCTGATCAATCCACTGCCAGTGATGCGTCTCCAGCCAGGCGAGATCCGGCTCACCCGGAAAGGCGACTGGATTGCCGGACGCGTCCTCGTGACGAGCGAATCCGTAGTCGAGGTCGACCGAGCACAGCCCGCGATCCCGCAGTACAGACGCGACAGTCGACTTACCCGCGCCGGGACCGCCCGCAAGCAGAACAGCAACCATGAGAAGACTCTCGCCGCGCCCGCCCACCCCAGCAAGCTAGTTTCAGCCGCTGCGGAGTCCCGAATCAGCGCCGAAGGCAACCACATCGACCACCGCACCTGTGACTTTCGTTGCAACTACCTGCAAATCGCGTGCGTCAACTAGGTACCCTCCGTCGTCATCCGGGAGACTGTCGGTGACAATTGGTTGGGTGTCCTAGTAGTGCAGGTGTCGTGAGGAACTACCGGGAAGGTTGGGTATGACGATCCGTCGAACCGTGTTCGGCGTGGCTCTGGCCACAGCTTCATTGCTGGCAATCAGCAGCTGCGGAGGCGAGGACAAGCCCCCGCAAACCGCCGGCACACCATCCGCGACCTCGTCGACCCCAACTCCCACGCCCACCCCGGTCGACCCGACGGTGGTCGCCAAGGCGAAGGTCCTCGCGGACTACAAGAACTTCATCGCGGTTCGTTCCAAGGGCATTACCAGCAACGACCCGACGTTCGCCTACGACCAAGTGATGACAGGCGTGGCCCTGGCTGCCACCAAGTCCGTCGCATCGGGTTCTCAAATGATTGGGACGAAGTACAGCGGCAGCGTTCGCTTCATCAAGGGGCAGGTCGTGAGCTTGAACCTGAAAGCGAAGCCCGCCACGGCGACGGTGCACGCATGCGTCTTCGACTCCCTCTCGTCCAGGACCAAGAGCGGAAAAGTCAACACGGCCTCGACAGAGGTTTCGCGGCAGGACCAGATGGTCCTGATCGGAAACCGCTGGAAGGCATCCTTCACGAAATCGCTCAGCAAGGATGCGCCAGGATGCCAATGAAGCTCCCTGCCCTGCTCTTCCCATGCCTCCTCGCCGCTGGCTTGCTGTACTGCGTTCCTGCGGCGGCCCAAACCTGCACCGGCTTCGTCGAGACCGGCTTCGACAACGCTCAGGGCGCCATGAACTGCCCGCAACCGCGACCAACCAAGCCGCAGACGCAGCAGAGAGAGTCGTCCAAGGGCGGCGGCAAAACGGTGAAGCCGGCTTGTGTTTGGGTGCCTGAGCCGGGGTATCTGCCGGGCGCCGGGCAGAAGGCCGATGGTGATGGCGGGCACTGGTATCGCAAGTTCTGCAGCTTTGGTGAGTACAACACGTTGGCTGACTTCCAGCGTGAGATGTCCGGCTGGGACGCGATGAACATGCGGCAGTCGAACATGATGCAGCGCGCTGGTCTCGACATCCGCTTCTTCACCACGCCGCCGCCGGTTGAGCGGCGTACGCCGGACCAGGTGATGCAGTCGGTGGTCGACGAGCTGCCGATTCCGGAGACGTTTGTTGCGGTGAATCCGGTGGCGACCAAGCAGGTCGTCGGTGTGCCCACCTGGGTGTGGCTGACCGACGAACACGGAAAATACGTGGCCGAGCGGTACGCGCCGGAGCCCAAGGAGATCGAGCTCGAGGGCTACGCCCTGAAGTGGCAGATCGTGCCCCAGCTGACTGTCTCCCCCGGCGCCGGCCAGCAGCAGACCTGCGACGGAGCCGGAGTGCCTTGGTCGGTCGCAGCCGAAGGCGATCAGGGCGCCTGCACAGTGACCTACGACAAGGCCGGCAAGTACACGCTGACCGCAAGCGTCGGCTGGACAGTCCGCTGGTGGCTCGCAGGCGCACCCCAGCCCGACATCACCGGCCCTACCCACACAGCAACCAAAGCACTGACCGTCCAGGAGATCCAAGCCGTCGGGGGCTGACATGGCACAGGAATCAGCTACGACGACAACCGCGGCTACCGGCACCGTTCCGCACCCGCTGCACGCCTATCTCACGGCACTGGCAAAGCAGGTCGGCACGATTCAGGACAGGCTGCACAACAAGCAGTTGAAGCCGGCGATCGCGATCTCCGAAGGCACCGCTTGGGTCAGCACCGCGGCAACACTTTGGGCAGGCGAATTCACCCCACGTACCGCGGCGTACGTCGCCGGCGTACGAGCGCTCAACGACGACGTGGACGACCTGCTACGCCGTACGCCGACCACCTGCACCGAAGACGAAGCAGCCCGCTGGCGAGCCAAACTGGGCGGACGCCATGGCGCGTAAAGACGAAGGCGGACACGGGAGCGGCGGCGACGGCTTCTGCATGATCGATCCCGTCGTCCTCGGCGGCGTCATCAACGACCTCGCCACCATGGAAACCGCCATCGGCACCGAACTCAAAGGCCTCCGAACCGAGTTCGAAAAGGTCGGCGTCTCCACCCAACCCCTCACCGACCTCACCAACGTCGCACATTGGCTCCACGGCGAACTGCCCATGCTCCGCCGCCGCCACGCAGCCGCCCTACTCCTGGAATCCCAAGGTATGTGGTTCCAGCCCGGCACCCACATGCTGGTCATGCCTGAAGACCCCGAGTTGGCAACCAAACAGGCCGGGGAACTGGCCGCGAAACGAATCCGTGACGGCCTCGACGCGAAGCCGCCGAACAGGTTGGCGATCACGGATGCTGCCAAAGCTCTCCAGAAGATCACCGGCCGCAAGGGCCAACTGAGCCCTGACGACCTCACTTTCCTTCAGGCTGTCTATGGCGGACTCGGACGCGCCGTCTATCGCATCCCCGATCAACTGGGAGACGACAAGAAAGCCAAGTCAGCCTTCGTTGATGCGCTGCTCCTGTTGTCGAACTCGAAGCTGGGTGGTGGGTTCGGCAAGGTGCCGGCCGAGATCCGTCAAGACTTGCGCGACACCGGATGGCAGTACTGGAACGGGCCGGGCGACAAGGCGACCAACCCGTTGCACGGCGACGGGTTCCCTGCTCTGGCGAAGTTCCTCCTGAACCGTGATCCCGACAGCAAGGTCGACCCCGGAGACGAGTTCGCCACGGACCTGGGCCGCTCCGCGGTCGACAACCTGCGACTGCAGCAATGGCTCCAGAAGGAGTACGGCAGGTGGCAGGACCTCAAGGTCGCGCCTCCTGACCAGATGGCCAAGACCGCGCTCCTCGGCGCCGGTGAGGTGCAGGGCCTGCTCGGGTTGGTTGCCCTCAGCCACAAAGCGTCGGCGACACTTATGTCTGACACCGAGTCCGTCCGCGCGTTGATCGGTCACGACTGGGAGGACAAGGGCAAGGCCGTCGCCGGTCTGACCGACTGGGCCGCCAAGGTCGCGCTCGACCCGGACTCACCGGAGTACGTGATGGCCAAGCAGGCCACCGCGAGCCTCATCGACGCTGTCACCGTCAACGACTCCGACGAGAACAGCCCCCAGCACGACATGTTCAAGGACTCCGTGGACTGGATGAAAAAGAACCCGGAGATCGCCAAGTCCTTCGGCAAACTCATCGCCGCGAACATCACCGACTTCGGCGACGACGAACCAACCGGAGCCGTCGGCCCCGGTGACGAACGGCATCTCCGCATCTCGACCGACCAACGACACCGCTTCGCGATGCTCGCCTCCACCGACCAGGAATCCCGGATCATGCTTCGCGTCGCGTCCGACGCCTACAAGGCAGAAGCCCTCGAGCACCCCGGCTCCGCCGAAGCAAGATCAGCCGGCTTCATCGACGCCATGGTCACCGCCGCGAGTCACAACGCCATCTACTACGACCACATCGACGACGCCGACGCCAAGAACGCCGCCGCCGCAGCATCACGTGCCGACGACGAACAAGTCCGGACCGTCGCCAACTACGTCTTCGGCGAACTCATCAGCGCCATCCACCTCCCCGCACACGAGTCCCATCCCGGCGGCCCCGAGCCACTGCCCGGCAACCCGGATCACCTCGTCGGTGCCGGGAAGTTCATCCTCTCGAAGATTCTCACCGAAGGCCTCATCCCGCCGCCGGACGAACCCAAGCCCGTGCTGCCCACTGTCGTCGACACCGACTCGACCGCTACGGGTGTCGGCGTACCCGAGAACCGTGCCGCATATGATCTGGCCAACGCCCAGGTACGCGGCGGACACCAGACCGGACTCCCGCCAGGATTAGTGACAAACGGACCCGACGGCAAACCTCACCTCAAGGATCCCTCCACGATGACCAGCGAGGATCGCCGCAACCTGAACCTGTGGGCCGATCGAACAGGCCATAGCGCGTACGTCGACACCTACGCGAGCGCTTTCCGCGGGTACTACGGCCTCGGCGAAAAGATCGAGGACGGCCCCGACGGCCTCCGCAACTTCGTCGACGCACCCACCAAATGACGAAACAACGCAGACTGATCAGCGCCTGCGCATCCCTTGGAATCGCCGTCCTCGTCTTCGCGACCGGCTGCGACTCCGACACCGTCGGCTCTGGTCACACACCCCAGCCCACAGCCAGCTCCCCGACTGCACCGCCGACCGCACTCGTGAAGTCGGCAGTCACCGTGACCGTCCGCCCGCCGAAAACAAAATTGTCCATCAAGCAGCAACAACTCGCTTCGGTCTTCACCGAATTCATCAACGCACGCTACCGATTTAGCTCGCATCCGTGGATCTATGACCCGGTGTACCTGCGCACAGTACTGCCCGGCGGCCCCGACAACCCCACTGACACAGGAAGCGTCGGCCTGGTCGGGCCCCTCACGATCCAGGTCCTCACGATCGAACTGTCCGATCCGTCAACCGCTGTGATCAATTTCTGCGCCGACGATCGCAGTGTCCGGTACCTCGGCCGAGACGGATCCGTCGACATCGCAGGCCCCGCCGGGGATCACCGTCGCGGAGACGTCAGCCTTCAGAACTCACGGTTTCAGCTCACCCGCGCTGCCGCGGCGGACGGCAAGACCTCCGAGACACCACGCTGGCTCGCGTACAGGGGCGGCTACTTCGCCAACGCCCCAGAGTGCAAAGAGCTCGCTGCATCGCGACCGCCCAAACCCCCAACGCCAAACACACCGACGTCCGGCTGACTCAAGCGACAGACAGCTTCTCCTGTACCTACATGCAAGGCGAGAAGGTTGAGGACGGCCCGGCTGTCCTCAAGGACTTCGTAGAGGCACCCACAGGCAAATGATCAGACCAATAGCTGTCCTCGGCGTACTGCTCGCTGCCGCGTTGACTGTTGCCGGCTGTGACTCCACGGATGCGAAGACGGGCACTTCACCGACAGCGTCCGGAACGGCGACCGCCGTGCCGACAGTGATGCTGCCATCCAACAGCGACGTAATCATCACACCGCCCCCGGCACACTGTCCACACAACAGCGGCAGGTCTTCACTGCCACACCATGAAAGGCCCGTCCCGCTATAGCATGCAAGGGTGAAAGTGGAAGACGGCCCCAGCTGTCTTGAAGGACTTCGTAGAAGCACCAACAGCCCGATGAGAACATCGGTCGCCCTAGGCATCCTGCTAGCCGCAACGCTCGCTGCCGCTGGCTGCGATTCCACCGACGGAGCGAAAGACCAGCCCTCCAGCACATCCGCAACGCCAACCGCGGCACCGACCGCCATGCTGGAATCCAACACCGACGTCACGATCGAGCCGCCAGCCGACGCTCTGTCCACCCGGCAGCGGGAGGTCTTCACCGTTTCAGCGAATTCACTGCCGCCCACTACCGGTTCTACTCACACCCGTGGTTCATCGACCCCGTCTACGCACGCCTCGTGCTGCCTAAGACCCCCTACGCACCCCTCGAGCCAGACACCATCGGCCAGATCGGATCAGTCCGCGTCCAGGTCCTTTCCGTCCAACTGACCGGCACCGACAAAGCCGAGGTCATAACCTGTGCCGACGACCGCGCCCTCCGGTACCTCGGTCGCGACGGCGCAATGTCTCCGGACCCGCAGGCGACAAACTCCGCGGTGGCGTCGCCCGGGAGACCGTGGAACTCCAACTGACAACCGCCTCCGCCGAGGACGGAAGCAGGTCGGAGACCCCCCGCTGGCTCATCTCCAACGGCGGCTCCACCGCAGGCGCAGACCAATGCAAACAACTGGCAGCGGAGCCCCCACCAACTCCCACCCCCAGAGCACCGATCACAGCCACGCCGTGACGGACGCTCAAAGATCCGGGGGTCCACCTGCGCTTTCGGTGGCTGCGCCTCCTCCGGTGCCCGGTCTGACTCCAGCCACCTCCGGTCAATTGCGGGGCCGGCTGGATACTGGCCTCCACAATGTGGGCATGGAACGTACCGGCGACAAGGAAGAGGCCAAGCAGGCCGCCGACGACATCCGCGGGAAGGCACTCGGCGTCCTCGGCCATTACCTGGGCAAGGCCGGCAGCGTTCCTGGCTTGGATCCGGTCGAGATCGCCGACAAGATCCTGGGCGGACTGATCGGCTCCGACACGACCCCGGTCGAGCCTCAGCAGATCGAGAACCACGGCGTCAACCCACGCGCCAACGGTGCCTCCCGAATGCTCATCCGCTACGAGATGACCAACGCGCTGGTGGAGTCCGGCGATATAAAGGTCGAGGACCTACCTGAGCAGATTCGCTCCGACGACCACCCACCCCGGCTGAAGTCGCCGGCTGAGTTCAACAGCCGCCAGTACAACGACATCGCAGGTGCTTACGAGCGATCCACGGCCGGTGTCCCGCGAGTTGGACAAATCAGCGACAAGTACCTCACCGAGTACTCCGACTCCTACAACACCGTCGCCAATCGCCGAACCGCAGACACTCCAGGCGAGCTGAGGACGAAGCTGGGATCGGGTAGACATGCAGAAGATTCGTCTCACCGCGGTCACCGCCGCGGCGGTTGCGATTGCGGCTGTGGCCGGGTGCTCTCTCTTCGGCAGCGACGAGAAGGCCACCCAGCCGAAGGTCGGCTATCCCTGGTCCTGGATCTGGTACGCCGCTCCGAGCATCTCCCTTCAAGCACCGAACGCAGTCAGCGTGCGGGCATGGGTCGAGTCGGCGACTCTCTACGACAGCACCCGAGACTCCTACCCCGGCTTCCCGGAGGCAACCGCTCCTGCCCTCCTCAACGGGATGGTAGGTGCCGACAGCCAGATCAGAGGTGGCGGAACGGAGCGGTATCTGATCCGGTCACTGACCGTGCAGGGCAACGAATTGCGAGCCAGTCTCTGCCGGGATGGCTGGGACGATTTCGACTTCGACGACCAAGGCCGCTTTGTTGATGCCGGCACAGCAATTGCCACCCGCGAACTGGTCATGCACAAGGGCACGCCGTCGCCGTCCATCTCTGGCGCTGCCTTCCACGCTGCTGATCCAACACCTTCGACGGCAGGTCGAGTGCCGAGCAGTACCTGGCTGAAAGGGCCCACTACCAATGTCTTCGGCGGGTGGGTCGCTACGTCATGGGAAGCCGGCCAATACACCTCGGACTGCGCCGCCTGGTTCAAACGCAACCATCCCGGTCTCAAGGTTCCTACCGGTTTCACTGCTGAGGAGAGGCCCAACAGACCCGCAAGTCCGCCTCCCCCGACCCTCCCCGCCAGTCCCGGCTGGTGACTTCGGACAGTCGGGTTTCGAGTTTTGCTGGTACGACGGAGGATGAGGGCTGCGGGTGAATGATCCGGTGCTGGTGTCGGTGGCGGTGGAGAGCAAGAGCACGGCCTGGAGCCTGGGGCGGACGCTGGTCGAACGGGGATGGGCATCGAGTGTCGAGGTCGCCGGACCTGTCGGGCGAATCGACCAGGCCCACGACCTCAGTCAGGTGCGAGAGGTCTACCGATTGTCCTGCCGGACGGTGGCCGACAGGTGCAAAGACGTCGAGGCGTTGGCCCGTCTGGTCGTCAATCGGCCGTGGGTCGAGGTAACCATCACGTCACTCCGCTTCGAACCTGGTGACCAGCCGATCGACGAATAGGTCCGAGGCGGTGCGTCGGTCTATCCACGCGGGCGACTGGTCGGCTGATCACCCTCCGATCGGCCATCAGGTACAGAGCGTCCCTCTCTCGAACCAGGCTTGGGCCGTCAGGGCTCTGGGCTCTTCACCGAGTTGCCAGGTTCCGTTGGTCCCTGGAGGGCGGCTAGGACGGCTAGGACTCGGCGGTGGTCGTCTTGGGCGCCGTGCAGGCCTAGTTTGCTGAAGATGTTGGCGATGTGGCTTTCGACTGTTTTGCCGCTGACGGTGAGGCGGTTGGCGATGGCGGAGTTGGAGCGTCCTTCGGCCATCAGGGCCAGGACGTCGCGCTCGCGTTCCGTCAGGGCCGCGAGCGGGTCGCCGGCCGAGTCGGCTCGCATCAGGTGGCGCACGATCTCCGGGTCCAGTGCTGTGCCGCCCGCCGCGATCGTGCGCAAGGCGCCCATCAGAGTCTCGACGTCGACGACCCGGTCCTTGAGCAGGTAGCCGAATCGTTCGGCATGACGCTTCAGCAGCTGGGAGGCGAAATGAGTCTCGACCGCCTGGGATAGCAGGAGTACTCCGAGCGCGGGCATCCGTTCGCGGAGTTCGATCGCGGCCACAGCGCCTTCGTGCGTGAAGGTCGGCGGCATCCGGATGTCGACGATCGCGATGTCCGGCTGATGCCGGTCGACAGCCTCGACCAGTTCGGTGCCATCGGCAACGGTTTCGCAGACCTCCACGCCGGACTCCGCCAGCAGGCGGGCCAGCCCTTCCCGGAGCAAGGCGGAGTCGTCCGCGATGACTACCCGCATGGCAACACCGCCTCGACCCGGGTCCCGCCGCCCGGCCGGTCGCAAGCGGACAGGACTCCACCCAGAGCGGCGACCCGGTCGGCCAGCCCCTGAAGTCCACGACCGTGCGGATCGACTCCCCCGACCCCGTCATCGAGTACGGCGACCCGCAGCTGGGATCGGTCGGCCGAGACCTGGATCGCCACCTCCTCGACGCCGGCGTGCTTGACGACGTTGGAGATCGCCTCGGCGATGACGAACCAGGCCGCGCTCTCCACCGACGCCGCGAACCGCTGGTCGACCACGTCGAGCTTCATCCGTACCGGGATCCGGCCGGCCAGCTCGTCGGTCGCCGCGCGCAGACCACCTCCCGCCAGGGCGGCCGGTTGCAACCCGCCTGCCAGGTCGCGAAGCTCCTGCACGGTCAGAGCGAGATCTGTGATCGCCCGGTCGACCTCGGCCCGCAGCACGGTGTCGCCGCCGTTGACGCGGGCGGATCGGAGCTGGAGGGCGATCGCCAGGATCCGCTGCTGAGCCCCGTCGTGGAGGTCGCGCTCCATCCGCCGCCGTTCCTCCAAGTGCGCGCCGGCCAGCCGGGCCCGCGACTCGGTGATCTGCTCCACCTGCTTGGCGAGTTCCGCCCGCAGACCGAGGTTGTCGATCTCCGCCGAGGCCTCGTGAACGACGGCCTCCACGACCACACGATCGCAGTACGCCGGATCGAACTCGATCCGCGCGCTTACCTCCCCCAGGCGTCGGACGTCGATCAGATGCGGGCCGGGAACGGCAACCCGACCGTCCGAAGTGACCCAGCCATCGTCGGCCGGGAAGAGCGCGCGCAGGTGCGCATCCCCGGTCGCCTCGACCAAGAGGGCCTCGAGATCCGGCGACTGCGCAAGGCCGGCCCGGACCAGCTGGACGGCGTCGAAGCGGCGGCGGTTGAAGTGCCGGTCGACCACCCGGCGGGCCCACATGTAGGCCGGGCGGGCGACCCCGATCGCAGCCAGCGTGGCCAGGATCGTCAGCAGCTGCGAGTCGGCCCGGACCGGAAGGCTCTTGGTGAGGACCACGACCACGACGGCGAAGGCGGCAACGACCGCGCCGGTCGAGATCGCGTACGCCGCCGAGTCGGTGACGATCCGCTCCACGTCGTACAGGCGGTACTTCGCCACCGACAGCGCGGCGCCCAGCGCAAGGCTGATGACGCAGACGCTCAAGACCCATCCGGCGGCGGCGTCGAATCCCGCGTACGACGCCGTGAAGGCCACGACCACGCACGGCGCCAGCGGTGTTGCGCCGGCCACCAGCCACAGCAGTTGCTTGCGCGCCTCGCCTTGCGCCCGGCGGAAGCCCGCTACGAGTACGTAGACCGAGGCGAGCAGGCAGAGTCCGAGCACGATCACCGAGACGGCCGCCAGCGCCGCGATCGGTCCGGCGATCCCGCCGATCGCCCAGGGGCTGACGATTTCGGCGTACGGACGCTCGAGATGTGTTGAACGCACCAGGGAGGCAACTTGGAACACGAGGCCTGAGGCGACCGTCAACACCGGGAGGACCCGTGACGTCGGCCGGACAGCCGGCGTGAACTGGAGACCCAAGGCCAGGAAGAGGAACCACCAGACGAAGCTGCTGTCGCTGAAGGTCGCGATCAACGGCCCGTACGCCGCGTGGCCGGGCCCGAGCGCGTAGGCGGCGTACTGGTCGGTGAACCCGCTCCAGGTCAAGGTGGTGCCCAGTCCCAGGAACGCCCAGCCGGCGGGTTGGTCGACGACTCGCCAGGTCAGAAGCACGCCCACCGTCCAGCAGACCAGCATGGCGACCAGGTAGAGCACGTCTGCCGGCCCGGTCAGAAGTCGGCCGCCGGCGCGCTGGTGGACCACGAACTGGCCCGCGAGCAGGGCAGGTGCGAGTGGCCAGGTGACCACCCGGACCAGTACCCGCGACTTCCTCCCCATCTCGTCATAGTGGCAGGAAAACCGGACAGCGTACTCAGGGACAGCCCTGATCCGAAGAACGACGCTGGACGGATTCAGCCAGCTCGAACCCAGGAGTTCCGTAGTGGCAACCAACACCGCACCTACTCGCACCCGAATCAGCAGCTACGTAGTTTGGCGTTATGCGAAGCGTGAGTACGGAGCGGTTGCAGGAATATGAGCGGCGTTCTGCCTGGATCCTGACTGCGGCGGCCATCTTGTTCCTGGCGCTGTATGCCTGGCCGATCCTCGATCCAGGCCTCCCTTTCACGGTGGTCCGAGCCTGTTCGATTGCGAACTTCGCAATCTGGATCGCATTCGGTCTCGACTACTTGGTGCGCGTCACTCTCGCACCCAGCAGACGGCAGTTCGTCCGGGACCACCTGCTAGATCTCGCGGTATTGGTCTTGCCACTGCTACGGCCGCTGCGGGCGGTACGGGTTGTGACAGCCCTCGCCCGGCTGAACCGAACTTCGATATCCGTTCGCGGCCGAACGACGGCGTATGTGGTCGGCGCTGTCCTCCTCCTAGGGTTCGTCTCGGCCCTCGCGGTCCTCGATGCCGAACGACACAGCGCCCACGCCAACATCACCTCGTTCGGAGATGCGACCTGGTGGGCCGCTACCACCATCACCACAGTCGGCTACGGTGACCAGTTCCCGACAACACCCGAAGGACGCTTCGTCGGAGTGGGCCTCATGATCGGTGGCATCGCCCTCGCCGGCACCATCACGGCAGCACTTGCCTCATGGTTCGTCGAACAGATCAACACCGCGGAGCAAGCCGAAACAACCACCCGAGACGAACAACTCGCCCTCCTGGTCGCCGAAGTCCAGTCGCTCCGCACCGAACTGACTACCCGCCCATCCGACGGCACGGCTTGATCCGTACTCGAGTTCAGACCGTCCGCCCCTGTCCATTGCACGTCTGCCGCCCGGTCAGGAGTCGGCACCAGCGCGCTGGTGGGTCGCGAGAACGGCGTACTCAGGGGTAGCCCTGATCTGAAGACCGGGGTCCGCTCCGTCGTGCTCGGTGCGCGGAAGATTGACGCTGGACGGACTCAGCCGAACCGATCTCAGGAGTCCGTGATGGCAACCAGCACAGCAAGCATCCACACCCGAGCGACCACGACGACAGCGGCGAAGGTCGCGTCGGCCGCGGCAGTTCTTTTCGCCGTCGCGTTCTTCTGGACCGTCGCCAGCGTGGACGTACCGCACAAGGCGAACGACGCGAAGCTCCTCGGCTGGTGGCAGCAGAGCAGCAATCAGTTGTCGGGCATCGTTTCGCAGTACTGCGCGATCGCCGCGGCCGTGTTGTTCGTCGTACTCATGAACTACTTCACGGCGCTCGCGAGGAAAACCACCGCTGCGCAGTGGACGGCCTTCGCCCGCACGATGGGTCTCATCTTCAGTACGACGCTGCTGGTCTCGGCGGCTCTGCGTGGAGTGATCGGGCACATGGTGAAGGTCGACGGAGAGCCGCTGCCTGGTCTCGAAGTCCTTCGCTACTCCACCGCCCTCAACTACAACGTCATCAGCAGCGTGACGATGACAGCCCTCGGGCTGACGATCCTCGCCGTCTCCGTCGTCATCGTCCGAACGGTGGTCCTGGCCAGGTGGGCCGGGTACGTCGGGCTGGTGTGCTCGGCGATCATCCTGGTCGCGAGCGCGGCGATGATCGGGGCGTTCACGATCATCCTCTCGTTGCTCTGGGCAATCTGCCTCAGCGTCGCGATCTGGCGACAGCCGGCCGCGAGCCGCTAGCCGAGTCCGTTTCAGCCGGGAGGACAACTGGTCCTCCCGGCTGATCTGCGTGGGTGAGGCGGCGTCAGGCGGCATAGTCGCGGAGGGTGGATTGGCAGCGGCGGCGGAGGGTTCGGAGGGCTTCTCGTTCTAGGGGGTGGATCTGGTCGGGGGTCAGGCCAAGTTGGTGGGCGGTTTCTTCGGGGGTGGCGGGTGGGCGGCCGGCTAGGCCGTAGCGGAGGCGGAGGATGGCGCGGCCGGTGTCGTCCAGGAAGTCGAGTTGGTGGTTGAGGTCGCGGCGGAGGGCGGCCTGGAGGACCAGGGTTTCGTCGTCGATCTCCTGGTCGGACTCTTCTACGTCGAGGGATTCGGGGCGGAGCTTCCAGGCTTGGGCGCGCTCGACTCGGGCGGGAGTGAGGCAGGCGCCGGCGGCGACCTCGGGGGCGGTTGGTTCGCGGCCTAGGCGTTGGGTCAGATCGCGGTGGACGGCCGCCACCCGGGTCGCGTCGGTGTAGGCCTGGGCCGGCATCCGGATCAGGCGGGAGCGGTCCGAGACGGCGCGGCCGATCGCTTGGCGGATCCACCAGATCGCGTACGTCGAGAAGCGGTGGCCGCGTTGGTGGTCGAAGCGCTCGACCGCGCGCATCAGGCCGAGATTGCCCTCCTGGATCAGATCCAGCAGGGAGACGCCCTTCCCGGCGTACCGCTTGGCGAGGGAGACCACCAGCCGGAGGTTCCCCTCGATCATCCGACGTCTGGCCTGCCGGCCCAGCTCGGCGACCGCCAGCAGGTCGGCCCGGTCAGCCGGTTCGGCGCGCCCGACCCGGTCGGTTGCCAGGAGGCCGGCTTCGATCCAGTAGGAGAGTTCCTGTACTTCCTCCAGGGTGAGTAGTTCGTGCCGGCCGACGTCGCGCAGGTAGGCGACGAGGGCGCTGACGTCGGCGGGTTCGCAGTCGAGTTCGGCCATCGGTGATCCCCTCTCTCAGAAGGGATAGTGCCGCGAAATCGGTCGCTCAGCGCGACCAATCCGACACCTGTGGATAACTACAGGGCGCCGGAGATCGCCTGGGCGCGGAGGTCGGTGCGGTAGCGCTCCAGCGCGATCAGCTCGCCGAACATCCGGTTGTAGTCGTCGGCCCGGTCGATCGGGTTCGTCCGCTGCAGCTTGGACTTCAGATCCGCGATCCGCCGCAGACAGGTCAGTTCCTGGAGCCGGGCGACGTGCGCCCGGGCGTAGGACTCGTCGGGCTCCCGGTCGAGCCGGATCGGATCGACCGCCAGGGCGCTGACAACAGCAGCCGCAGGATCGTTCCCCATGGCCTCCCGAACGGCGACCACCCAAGCCTCACCAGGCGCAGCGGCTTTCGGCCCGCCGACCTTCTCCATCCCGGTCCGTACCGCGGCGAGCCACGGATGGGTGAAGTCCTGGTCGTCCAGCTCATCGAAATCCGCACCGACCAGCGCCGGATGCTGCATCGCGATCTTCAGCACGTCCCACTCGATCACGAACCGCTGGTCCCGAGGAGAGGGAAGATCCGGCCTCTGCACCGGAGCGGGCGCCTCAGCCCCGGTCTGGACGGTCACCGGCCCACGATCGACCGGGCCGGCCGACGCCGGAGCAGCCGGACGTGAGGCCGCGCGATGCACCTCGGAGCGGACTTGGTCGACCTCCATCCCCAGATGTCCCGCGAGCTCCCGGGTGAACGCGTCCACCTTCGAGCGGTCCCGGATGCTCACCACCAGCCGCGCCGCGTCCCGCAACGCATCGACTCGCGTGTCCATCCGGTCCAGGTCGTACTTCGACAAGACATTCGACAGCACGAACCGATACAGCGGCACCCGCCGCCCGATCAGCTCCCGGACCGCAGCATCGCCCTTCTGCAACCGCAGATCGCACGGATCGAGCCCGTCCGGCTCCACCGCCACATAGGTCTGCGATGCAAAAGCCTGGTCTCCACTGAACGCCTTCAGCGCAGCCCGCTGCCCGGCCTCATCCCCGTCGAAGGTGAAAATCACTTCGCCCCGGAACTGGTCATGATCCAGCAACAACTGCCGCAACACGCGGGCATGGTCATCACCGAACGAAGTTCCGCAGGTAGCCACAGCAGTCTGTACGCCGGACAGGTGGCACGCCATCACGTCGGTGTACCCCTCGACGACGACCGCCTGCTTGCCCTTGGCGATCTCGCGCCGCGCGAGATCCACGCCGTACAGGACCCTCGACTTCTTGTAGATCGGGGTCTCGGCGGTGTTCAGGTACTTCGCCTCGATCTTGTCGTCCTCGAAGATCCGCCGCGCGCCGAATCCGATCACGTCCCCACCGGCGTCCCGGATCGGCCACATCAGCCGGCCGCGGAACCGGTCGTAGAGCCCGCGCTGCCCGTCCGAGCACAGCCCCGACGCCAGCAGCTCCGCGTTCGTGAACCCGCGACCGCGCAGATGCGCCACCAGCGACTCACCGCCGCGCGGGGAGAATCCCACCCCGAACTGCGCCGCGGCGTCGCGGTCGAAGCCGCGCTTGTCCAGGAACTGCCGGCCGAGCATCGCCTCGGCAGCGCCGAAGAGCTGCTCGGCGTAGTACTCGGCGGCGACCTTGTGCGCCTCGACCAGCCGCGGCCGCTGGTTGGACTGGGAGCGCTGGATCGGCGCACCGGATTCGTCGTACCGGAGCTGGATGCCGACCTTCGCGGCCAGCGTCTCGACCGCCTCGTGGAAGGTGATCTGATCGATCTTCTGGATGAAGTCGATCACGTCGCCGCCCTCTTGGCAGCCGAAGCAGTAGAAGAAGCCGCGGGCCGGGGTGACGTTGAACGACGGCGACTTCTCGTCGTGGAACGGGCACAGCCCCTTCAGCGAACCACCACCGGCGTTCTTCAAGGTGACGTACGAGCCGACCACTTCGTCGATCCGAGCACGCTCGCGCACCAGCGCGATGTCCTCTTCCTTGATCCGACCTGCCACGCGGTGAGTCTACGGTCCAACCGAAGCGTTCGAGACCTCGGTCGACATTAAGCTGCTCCGGTCTGTACCAAATGCACGGGGAGCACACCACAGTGATGCACAGATCGGTCCGGGCAGCCGGCGTACTGCTACTCGCCGCGGCAGCCGTCACCGCGGTCGCAACAGCACGTCCGAGCGATGCCGAGCAGCCTGCTGGAGCACAAGCAGTAGTCCGTACTACGCCCCCGGTGCCGCTAGTGGAGCTGGTAGCTCAAGGCGGTGTCGGCCGCCTCTACACAGCCGACCCCCGCGAGGTCGACTCGGCTACGGCCGCCGGCCTGAAACGGCAGCCCGGCCAGGTCGGCTTCCTGGACCGTGAGTCCTTCACCGGCTCCATCCCACTCTTCCGGCTCAAGCCGTCCAGTACTGCGAGCAAGTGGCTCTTCACGGCATCTACCGCGGAGCGCGACGCCCTCGTAGCGCAGAAGTGGATCTACGAAGGCGTAGCCGGCTACGTCGCGACGCAACGCAGTACCGGCTTCGTACAACTCCGCAGGTTCACCAACGGTCAGGAGTGGCGCCTAGCGCTGGAGGACAGAACGGCAGACCTGATCGCAGCCGGCTACACCCTGGACGGCCCGGTCGGGTATGTCCGGCAGAACTACGTCCGAGCCGGCGCGGTCTACTTCGGCATGTTCCACACCGGCGGTCATCAGCGCATCATCGACCGCACCAAGGAGATCTACGGCCGCGACAACGACTGGTGGGGAGGAGTCCGCGACTTCCACGACGGCACCCACTACGCAACCGACAACTGGCCGGACAGCGACTTCTCGGACCTGAAGCCCGCCATCGGGTACTACGACGACTCCAAGCCCGAGACGCTCGAGAAGCACATCACCCAGGCGACCTCGGCCGGACTGAGCTTCTTCAACTTCTACTGGTACTGGAACAGCAAGACCCAGACCGGCACCGTCACCGACGCCGCGCTCACAGCCTTCCTTGCCGCACGCAACAAAGACAGTATCGACTTCACCGTCGGACTCTGCGCGCACCCGTTCGACGGGCTGAGCATCCCGCAAGCCCAGTTCGGGACGGTCGCCTCGACGCTGACCAGCCGGTTCCTCAACCAGCCGAATACGCTGCGCACCAACGACGGGCGCAAGATCCTCAACATCTGCGACGCGCGCGGCCTTGGTGACGGCAGCACCGCCCAGATCAAGGCGTTCGTCGACACTGTGCACCAGACGGCCAGGTCACAGCTCGGCGAGGACGTCTACGTGATGATCAACCAGGCCGGCTTCGACCCGACGCAGGTGCCCGCGGTCAACGCGGACGCGGCGTACTGCACCACCGACGGTCCGGGCGTCGAGGGCCGCTCGTACGACGGGTATCTCGCCGGCCAGCGCGCCTTCTACCAGCAGGGCCCCGGTGCGTACGGGCGCTGCGTGATGTCGGACTTCGACGAGCGTCCGCGCTATCCGATCGAGAACGCCGACCTGCCGACGATCCGCTGGTTCCCCGATCAGTCGGTCGCCAAGTTCCGGCAGGCGATCCAGAACGTCAAGAACGACATGGCGACCTCGACCCGCCCGTCGACGGTCGACAACCTGGTCTACGTCTACGCCTGGAACGAATGGCACGAGGGCGGCTTCATCGAGCCGAGCGAGCACAGCGGCTGCGCCTACCTCGACGCCCTGCACGACGGGCTCGCACTCCAAGGGCCGGGCTGCATCAGCAACCCGGCCGGAGCACCACCCAGCTGAACCTCCCGCAAGCACCACCCAGCTGCACCTCCGCAAGCACCACCCGGGCGAGACCTCCGGGAGTTCCGCGGAGCTAGACCTCCGTGAGTTCCACGGACGTGTCCGCAAGCCGGTCGGGATCAACCGCCTTTCCGGACCGGATCAGGTCCCGTACGCCGTCGATCGCGCCCCACGTGTTGACGTGCATGCCCGCCAGCACGTGGTTGTCGTCGTCCAGCCAGAACGCCAGGTACGCACCTGAAGCCGGGTCGCCGCGCAGGACGACCTTGGGCGTAGTACCGCGCGGCACGTCGCCGACGTACTCCATCCCCAGGTCGTACTGGTCGGTGAAGAAGTATGGAATCGAGTCGTGGGACGCGTCCTCGCCGAGCATCGCCTTCGCGGCAGCCTTGCCGCTGTCCTTCGCGTTCTGCCAGTGCTCGACACGTACCGAGTGACCGAGCAGCGGGTGATCCCAGCGGACCACGTCGCCGGCGGCGTACACGTCGGCTGCTGACGTCTGCAGGTTAGCGCCCGTGACGATGCCGGAGCCGTCCTCGCGGGAAGCGACCTCGATACCTGCAGCCTCGGCCAGTTCGGTGTTCGGCTGTACGCCGACGCCGACCACAACCAGGTCGGCAGGGATGACCTCACCGTCCGACGTACGGACGCCGGTGACCTTGTCAGTGCCTTCGAAGCCGTCGACCCCGGTCCCGAAGCGCAGGTCGACGCCGTGCTGGCGGTGCAGGTCCGCGTAGATCGCGCCGACGGTCTCACCCATCACCTGGGCGAGTGCGGTCGACTGTGGCTCGACGACGGTGACCTCGGAGCCGCGTTCGCGCGCTGCCGACGCTGCTTCCAGGCCGATCCAGCCGGCTCCGACGACCACGACGCGCGGCTTCGCGGCGTACGCGTCGGTCAGTGCCTGGGACTCGGCGGCCGTGCGGAGGTAGTTGATACCGGGGAGATCAGCACCCGGTACGTCGAGTTTGCGGACCCGGCTGCCGGTGGCGATCAGGAGCTTGTCGTACGGGAGCTGTGAGTCGTCGTCGAGCGTGACGGTCTTCGCGGCGGGGTCGATCGCGGTCACGGTGGTGCCGAGACGCAGTTCGACGTTGTTGTCGTCGTACCACTGCTGATCGTGGATCTGGGCGGAGCCGGTCTCCTTCTTGCCGAGCAGCACGTCCTTCGACAGCGGCGGTCGCTCGTACGGCAACTCGCTCTCACTGCCGATCAGGACGATCTCACCCGTCCATCCGTCAGCCCGCAAAGTCTCAGCAGCCGTAGCCCCAGCCAGACTAGCCCCAACAATCACAATCCGCTCTTCATCCCTCATGCCCAAACCCTAATCCCCCACCCCATCCCAAGCTCCACCCAAGCTCCACCCCACCAATCATCGGTCCCTTGTTTCCCGGCGTGTCTGTGTTCATCGGTCCGAAGGCGCCACGGCAGAGCAGAGCGAGCTTGGCATCTGGGGACCGATCAATGGCGACACGCCGAGTATCAAGGGACCGACGATGAGGAGAGCTAGGTGGTGAGGCGGTGGTGCCAGGCGGCGGCTGAGGGGTCGGTGAGGGAGGCTACCTGGTCGATGATGACGCGGAGGCGGGCGTTGTCGTCGGTGGCCTCGGCGAAGTCGGCGGCGAAGGCGACATCAAGGTGCTCCGGCGCCGACTTGCACAGCGCCTCGACCAGCTCGGTCAGCAACTCGCGCTGCACCGCGCGACGGTGCTGTCGCTCGGGCGATTCCAGCACATGGAACATGCCGATCCCCTTGAGCAGCGCGATCTCGGTGCGAATCCCGTCCGGCACCACCAGATCAGCGTCGTACCGCACCAGTCGCGACCGCCCGAACCGCGCATGGGTCGCCTGCTCCGCCGCAGTACAGAACCGTCCGATCAGCTGGCTGGTCAGATCCTTCAACCCACCAAGGGCCCGCCGACTGTCGTCGAACGATGCACGAGGCCAGTACGGCAGCGACGTCAGCCGGTTCCACCCCTCGTCCAGCTCCGCATCCGTTGCTTCCGGCAAGTAGATCCGCCGCACGGTCTGCCAGTACGGCGTACGCTCGGCCGCCACCTGGTCGAGGTCGATGTGGTGCGCCACGATCCCGTCCTCGACATCGTGCACCGAATACGCCACGTCGTCGGCAAAATCCATCACCTGCGCCTCGAGACAACGCCGGTCCGCCGCCTCGACACCTTGGCGCAGCCAGTCGAACACCGGCGCATCGTCGTCGTACACCCCGAACTTCCGCTGCCCCTCGCGCCGCAGCCACGGGTACTTCGTTGCGGCGTCCAGCGACGCCCGGCTGAGATTCAGCCCAACACTCCGGCCGTCCGGCCCGAACGTCTTCGACTCCAGCCGCGTCAGCAACCGCAGTGTCTGCGCGTTCCCCTCGAACCCACCGATCTTCTCGGCCAGCTGGTCGAGCGCCCGCTCCCCGTTGTGCCCGTACGGCGGATGGCCCAGATCGTGCGCCAGACAAGCAGCGTCCACGATGTCCGGATCGCACCCGAGCGTGCTCGCCAGCTCCCGCCCGATCTGGGCGACCTCGAGACTGTGCGTCAGCCTGTTTCGCACGAAATCGTCGGAGCCGGCCGTCGCCACCTGCGTCTTGGCCGCCAGCCTCCGCAAGGCAGCACTGTGCAGAACGCGAGCCCGATCCCGCGCGAACGCCGTCCGCCCAGGCCGCTTGACCGGCTCGGCAACCCACCGCTCCGCATCATGCTCGTCGTATCCCTCGTGCTGCTTCCTCACACCCTCACAGTAGTCATCACCACCGACAGCGTCAGATGCAGTAGCGGAGCCAAACCGTCCCACCGTCGAACTTCTCCGCGTTGGCCAGTCTCAGGTCGTAGCGCTCGGCCGGGACCCACTGCCGACCCGTCCCGACGATCACCGGATGCACCAGTAGCGCGAGTTCGTTGATCAGCCCGAGCTCCAGCAGGGCTGTGAGAAGGCGTCCGTGGCTGTCGACCCGGACAACATGAGCGCCGTACTTCGAGCCGAGCAGATCCAGCGTTTCGGCAAGGTCCACCTGTTCATAGCCGGTGATCAATTCGGGGATCACGCTGTCCAACGGGCGCGCCGGCGTCTGGTCGGCGTACAGGGCCACGACGTCCGACCAGTAGCCGAGTTCGCGCAGAGATTCCCAGGTGCGGATCCGTGCTCGGCTGTCGACGACGGCGAGCACCGGGCCGGGCGCTCGCACCTCAGTGGACTGCAGCGCACGTGGTGTCGCGTGCCGCAGTGCCGACTCTTCGGCGAGCACCGTGTCGGCGCCGATCAGCGTCACATCCTCCTGCCACAACGTCGCCAGCGCATAGAACCGCGCCTGGTCGACGGCGAACCCACCCGTCATCCCGTCGACCGACACAGCCACCTGAGCCACCACGTGCGGCCTCACCGCCAAAACCACCTCATGCCGGAAACGCTAGCGAGCCCCACCGACAAAAGTCTTTACCAAGAACTCTTTGCAGAGACTCCTCTGCAAGTTACCGTAGAGCGCATGGCGAAAGACATCCGGCGCATCGACGCCCGCAGCCTGCGCGGCCTGGCCCACCCATTGCGGATGACGATCCTGGAGATCCTGCAGCTCGACGGCCCGGCCACCAGTACGACGCTGTCGGCTCGACTGGGTGAGAGCACGGGCACGATCAGCTGGCATCTGCGCCTGCTTGCCGAGCACGGGTACATCGAGGAGGACGTCGAGCGCGGCACCAAACGCGAGCGCTGGTGGCAGGTCGTGCACCGGCAGACGATCCTCAACCAGGCCGACTTCGTCGACGATCCGGAGACGAAGGGGTCGCTGCAGCTCTATCTGCGACAGCTCGTCCAGCAGTACTTCGAGCGAGTGCAGAACTTCGTCGACGAGGACTGGGACGGTGAATGGCAGCACGCATCCGAGATCTCGGACTGGCGCGACCTCCGCCTCACCAAGACCCAGCTGCGCGCCCTCAACGCCGAACTGGGCGAGGTCATCAACCGCCACCTCACCGCAGAACCGGACGAAGAAGCATTGCCCATCGTCGTCCAGATCCAGTCCTTCCCACGGCGGAAAACCCAATGACGGAAACCCCAGTGAGGAAAGGCGCAATGAACAGCCTCCTACTCCGGCATCGCGACTTCCGCCTGCTCTGGATCGGCGAGACGACAAGCAAGTTCGGCAGCTCCGTCACCACCGTCGTTCTGCCGCTGATCGCCGTCACGACACTGCAGGCCAGCACCCTCGCCGTCGGCCTGCTCAGTGCAACCGTCTGGCTGCCCTGGCTGCTGCTCGGCCTCCCCGCAGGTGCCTGGGTCGACCGACTCCCCCACCGCCCGATCATGCTCACCTCCGCAGCCGGCTCGGCAATCCTTCTCGCCATCGTCCCGATCGCCGCCGCAGCCAACCTCCTCACCCTGCCACTGCTGTTCGCGGTCGCCTTCCTGACCGGTATCGCCGCCGTCTTCTTCCACACCGCCTACACCGCCTACCTCCCGAACCTCGTCCCACCGGCCGATCGCGCCGAAGGCAACGCGAAACTCCAAGGCAGCGCATCGGCCGCCCAGATCGCCGGCCTCGGCTGCGGCGGCCTCGCCGTCCAGCTCTTCGGCACGACGAACGGGTTGCTGATCGACGCCCTCACCTTCGTCGTCGCGTTCGCCTGCATCGCGGCGATCCGGTTCCGCGAGACCCCGCAGTACAGAGCGAAACAAGCACTGGTCGCAGAGGTTGCCCAAGGCATCAAGTTGATCGCCGGTGACGTCTGGCTGCGGACCCTGATCGTCTTCGGCGCGACCTCGAACCTCGCCCTGATGGCCTACCAGTCGATCGTCGTCGTCTTCCTCGTCCGCGAGGTCGGCCTCAGCGCCGGCACGGTCGGCATACTGATGGCCGGCACGAGCGCCGGCGGAGTCGTGGGCGCGTTCGCCGGCCGCCGCGTCGCCGACCGGATGGGCACGGCCCGCGCCACCTTGTTCTTCGAGCTGGCCCTCCCCACAGCAGCCCTGTTGATCCCCCTCACGAGCAGCGGGTACGGCGTATTGCTGTACCTCACCGGCGGCTTCTGTGTCGGCGTCGGCGTGGTCGCCGGGAACGTCATCAAGTCGACCTTCCAGCAGGAGTACTGCGCACCGGAGTTCCGCGGCCGCCTCGCCGCGACCGGATCGTTCGTCAACCTCGGCACCATCCCGCTCGGCTCCGCTCTCGGCGGCCTGCTCGGCACCGCGTTCGACCTCAGAACCGCCCTCTGGATCGGTACGGCGGGCGTGCCGCTGGCCGGCCTGATCCTGCTCTTCTCCCCGATCCGCCGGGTCCGCGACCTACCGCTGGACGATCAGGCCCAGGGCAGCCTGGTGCCCGCCGTCGCCGCCGCCTCGAGCCGCGTCCGCACCGATTGACGCGCGCGGTCGAAAACGGCGGCAGTGTCGTCGCGAAGCAGTGACGACAGGTTCGCCGATTCCATGAAGGCGTTCAGGTCGAAGGCCAACTGGCTCGGATCGCCGGTCAGCTCGCCGAGATCGCGCGCTTCGGTCACGTACTGCTCGATCAGCGCGATCCACTCGTGGTCCACCTCGACCAGGAAATCGTGCACCGGTCCGGACCGCGCAGCGAACTCGTGGGTGACTCGGGCGAAGAAACATCCGCCCGGGAAGACGCGCTGTTCGGAGTAGTCCAGCCAGCTCTCGCTCAGCTTCCAGACCCGGCCGATTCCCGGCTCCAAGGCGTGCGCAGGCTCGACAACGGCGTCGGCGTAGATCCGCCGGGCCGCGCGGATCGTCGCCAGCTGCAGCTCTTCCTTCGAGCCGAAATGCGCGAACAGGCCGCTCTTGCTGATCTCCAGCTCACCGGCCAGCCGGCCGATCGACAGTCCTTCGAGACCATCGATCGAGGCGATGTCGACCGCACGGCGCAGTACGGCGCGGCGGGTCTGATCACCCCGCACCAGCCGTCCATCGGTTCGCGTCTCCATCGCCACCTCCTGCCGCGCAAGCCTACCGGCGTCACTTGACTGCGGCTGCCTCGTAAACTAATAATACGATCGTTCGTATAGTTTCCGCTACGGCAGAACGGACCTCCCCATGAGCGACCTCGAGCTGGCTGACCTCGACCTCCGCGCCGTCGATCTACGAGCACAAGACCGAGCCGCGACCGACCTCTGCCGCACCGCCGTCGAACTGGTCAAGCCGAACCAACTCGACCTTCCCACCCCCTGCGCCGACTGGAATCTCGGCGAACTCATCGCCCACCTGGTCGCCGAGAACCGCGGCTTCGCCGCCATCGCCCGCGGCGCGAACTGGAGTGACCAGCTGGGAAAGGAGGTCCGGTTCGGCTTGGAGATGTGGCGACCTGGGCCGCCTGACGAGATCACGCTGGCGAGGTTCGGGGCGACAGTGGAGGCCGTGGCGGCGGCGTACGCGGATGACGCCGTACTCGATCTGCCGGTGGAGGTGCGGGAGTTCGGGGTCTTCCCGGGCCGGGTCGCGGTGGCGATGCACTTCCTCGATTACCTGGTTCACGCGTGGGACGTCGCGCGCTCGATCGGGTTGCCGAACCCGATCCCCGAGGAGCTTGCGGAACTCGCGCTCCGGCTCGGCGTAGTGATTCCGGCCGAGCGCCCCGAAGGTGGCGTGTTCGCGCCCGTAGTACCGACTCATCCTGAAGCGCCGGCCAGCGAGCGACTGCTCGGGCTGGTCGGCCGTGACCCGAAATGGAGTGGCGCATGACGCTCACGACGATCCGCGCGGTACTGCGTGTAATTGCGGCGATCTCGCCGAAGCTGGCGGGCCGGTTGGCCTTCGAACTCTGGCGGCGGCCGTTGATGCGCGGCAAGGTCCGCGAGAACGAACGCGCGATCCATGCCGCCGCCACGGTCGAGGTGATCGACGGCGTGGTCACGTACCAGTGGGGTGACGGCACGCGACCGGTCCTGCTCGTGCACGGCTGGCGTTCGCGCGCCTCGCGATTCGCCGCGTTCATCGAGCGGCTGCTCGAACTCGGCTACAGCCCGGTCTCCTTCGATGCGCCCGCGCACGGCGATTCAGGCGGCGGCCGGATCGCCGCCTCGATCCTCGATCACCAGCGGATCTACCAGGCGCTCGCCGCCAGATACGGCACCTTCGAAGGCGTCATCGCGCACTCCCTCGGCGCCCCGTTCGCCCTGTACGCCGTACGCGAGGGCGTCGCCGCCAAGCGACTCGTGACGATCAGCGGCCTGGCCGACTTCGGCTACCTGACCGATTCGTTCTGCGCCGAACTCGGCCTCGGCCCGGCGGTGAACCGGGAGCTGCGCAAGGCGATCGAGCGGCACTACTTCCCCGGGCTCGCCGATGTCTGGACCAGGTTCTCGATCCGCGAGGGCGACGTCGACCTGCTGGTGATCCACAACGACGAGGACGACGTGGTGGATCCGGCGCAGGCGGAGGTCCTGCTCACGCAGTACGGAACGAAAGCGCAATTCCGGCAGACGAAAGGCCTCGGTCACCGCCGGATCATGATCGATCCGGACGTGGTGAACGAGGCCGTCGCCTTCGTCACCGCATCAGATATCGCGGAACGTCTCGATCTGGGCGCCTAGCGAGTTGAGCCGGGTCGCCAGGTCCTCGTAGCCACGGTTGATGACGTAGACGCTCCGCAGTACGGAGGTGCCCTTGGCCGCCATCATCGCGATCAGCGTGACGACCGCGGGCCGGAGCGCGGGCGGACACATGATCTCGGCGCCGGAGAAGTGCGTCGGCCCTTCGACCATCACCCGGTGCGGGTCGAGCAGCTTGACCCGGCCACCGAGCTTGTTCAGGTCGGTCAGGTAGATCGCGCGGTTCTCGTAGACCCAGTCGTGGATCAGGGTCTGGCCGGTGGCCGTCGCCGCGATCACCGCGAAGAACGGCAGGTTGTCGATGTTCAGGCCGGGGAACGGCATCGGGTGGATCTTGTCGATCGGCGCGTGCAGTGTCGACGGCCGGGTGGTCAGGTCGACCAGCCGGGTCCGGCCGTTCTCGGCCAGGTACTCCTCGGAGCGGCTGTAGTCCAGCCCCATCTCCTCCAGCAGCGCCAGCTCGATCTCCAGGAACTCCACCGGCGCCCGCTTGATGGTGATCTCCGAGCCGGTCACGATCGCGGCGGTGAGCAGGCTCATCGCCTCGATCGGGTCCTCGGACGGCGCGTAGTCGACGTCGACGTCGATCTCGGGCTTGCCGTGCACGGTCAGCGTGGTGCTGCCGACACCGTCGATCTTCACCCCGAGCAGGTCGAGGTAGAAACAGAGGTCCTGGACCATGTAGTTCGAGCTCGCGTTCCGGATCACCGTGACACCGTCGTACCGGGCCGCGGCCATGATCGCGTTCTCGGTCACGGTGTCGCCGCGCTCGGTCAGCACGATCGGCTTGCCCGGCGTGATCGCCCGGTTGACCAGCGCGTGGTACTCACCGGCGGTCGCCTTGATCTCCAGGCCGAACGGCCGCAGCGCCGACATGTGCGGCTCGACCGTCCGGGTGCCGAGATCACAGCCGCCGGCGTACGGGAGCTGGAAGGTGTCCTCGCGGTGCAGCAGCGGGCCGAGGAACATGATGATGCTGCGCGTACGCCGGGCCGCCTCGGCATCCATCGCGGACAGGTTCAGCTGTGCCGGCGGGACGATCTCCAGATCACCGGCGTCGTTCAGCCAGGTGGTCTTGACGCCGATCGAGTTCAGTACTTCGAGCAGCCGGTTGACCTCTTCGATCCGGGCCACCTTGCGCAGCGTGGTCCGGCCCTTGTTCAGCAAACTGGCGCACAACAGGGCGACGCCGGCGTTCTTCGAGGACTTCACATCGATGGAACCGGACAATTCGCGGCCACCGACGACACGGAGGTGGACCGGACCGCCACCGAGAGAGACAATCTCTGAATCGAGTGCTTCGCCGATCCGGGCGAGCATCTCGAGAGTGAGGTTCTGATGACCCTTTTCGATCCGGTTCACCGCGCTCTGACTCGTGCCGAGGACCTCGGCCAGCTGAGTCTGGGTCCAGCCACGGTGCTTGCGGGCGTCCCGGATGAGATTACCGATCCGGGAGAGGTAGTCGTCAGTCATGCGCTTGACCGTATCTCACATGTGAGATACCGCTTCACCGACCCGCCGCTCCGAGCGTAGCCAATGTCACGACGCACCGACGCGGTGACCCCAGTAGTACTACAGCCCTTTACAGTTAGCGCCACCCCGACCGCCGCCATCGGAGAGGACCAGTAGATGCCCGACGACGTCAACACCGCCGCAGGTGTGACCGAGTTCGAGGCGGAGTCGTGGCCGCTGGAGGCAGCTGCCGAGGGTCTGCACCAAGTCATCGACGGCTTCCAGAACGGCGACACCAGACCGCTGGTGATCGGCGACGGCGATCAGCCGGTGCTGGTGGTGCTCGCGATCGCGGACCTCGCCGACTTCCGCGGCCGGATCGCCGAGCTGCTCGGCAACCCCGTCGACGCGGGCTGGCTGCGCTACTACCTGCGCTCCACCTTCGACATGAGCTCCGAGACGCTGGTCGAGCAACTCGGCGTCGACACCGACCACGGGCTGTCGTCGCTGGCGAGTCAGGTGAACGTCGAGCAGGCCGCCGTACTGCTGCCAGACCACCTCCGGCGGACCGAGAACGGCGGGAACCCGCTGATGCTGATCGGCGACGGGCCGATGGCGACCGCGGCGCTGATCGCGTTCCCGGCGTTCTCCGTGTTGCTCGCGATGGAGAGCGAGGGCAAGGACGACTCCTGCGCACACGACGAGGAGCTGGAGGACAAGCCGACCACGCCGCTCGAAGTACTGGCCGAGCGCCTCGGGCCGATCTCGACCCAGATCGTCGCGCAGATCAACGCGGGTCGCGAGCCCGGTCTGCCGCGGTACGACCTGCACTTCGAGGACGACCTCGTCGAGCACCTCCGCGACCTGGAACAGCGCTCCCAGGCGGCACCCGGAGGCGGCGCGTACGACGAGCTGACCGACTTACTGCACTCCTTCGACCAGATGCGCAGCGGCGGCCTCGGCGAGGTCGACGAGGAGGAGGCCGGCGAGGCGCCGTACGTCGAAGTCGGCGATCTGGCCGCCGCGTTCCCCGAGGTCCGCGACAACTTCCGGGCCGGCGCCGACGACCCGTATCTGATCGGCATCGACGGGAACCCCCTCGCCGGCCTGATCTCCTACGACCTGTACGAGGCGCTGCAGCAGGTGTCGGTCGACCTCAACGGCACCGACGAGGCTCCGGTCCTCCCGCTCCCCCGCCCCCGCTCCGAAGACGGCCCCGATCTGATCTCCTTCGAAGCCGCCGTAGAACTCTGCTACGCCGTCTGCGAAGACATCAGCAACGGCGAAGGCTCCATGCTCTTCGTAGCCGACGACGAGGGCGAACCCGAACTCGTCCTGGCCCCCCTGGCTTGGCTCTGGGCCTACGTAGACCACCTCGACCTGGAACCGACCGAGGTCTGAGCGTTCTGCTCAGGCGCCGCCGACGAGCTGCTCGGCCAGCTGCTTGGCCAGCTGAGCCGGATCGGTGCCGGTCCTGGTCACGCCCGCGGCGAGCGTTCCATCCATCAGCAGCATCAACTGGTTGGCGGCGACGGCCGGCTGGTGATGGCCGAGCCTGCGGAGTTCGGTCTCGAGCAGTTCGTGGATGTGCTCGCGGTACTCGCGCGTCACGGCATGAGCCGGATGATCGGGATTGGTCAAGGCGAGATCTGCGGACAGGTAGCGGCAGCCTCGGAACTCCGGGTCCTGGATGACGTCGCCGAGCATGTCGAAGAGCGCCAGCAGCCGGGCGCGCGGCTCGTCCCCGGCGCTCTGCATGGCCTGGCGATGCAGCTCCTCATCCTCCGCCGCCGTCTGGCGTAGCACTTCGGCGATCAGCCCATCCTTCCCACCGAAGTGCTCGTACAGCGAGCGCCGGGCGACTTTCGCCTCCTTGAGGATCGTGTCGACGCCGACAGCGACCCCTTGCCGGTACGTCAGGTCCTTGGCGGCCGTCAGGAGTCGTTCGCGAGGGCGGCTGGTGGTGCGGGTGTCCATGAAAAGCAGGGTGCCATGGGGTTGCCAGTAGATCAACCGGTCTATATATTCGAAGGTAGATCGACCAGTCTATCTAGGAGCTGACATGACACACCGTATGACGACCGAGATCATCGACCGCTTCAACCACGCCTTCGTCGCCCACGACCCGACCGCACTGGACGACCTGATCGGTGCCGATTGCGTCATGGAGGCGATCCAGCCGGCGCCGGACGGTGCCCGCAGTGAGGGCCGCGAGGAGTGCCTGGGCTTCTGGCGGGCGCTGGCCGAGGACCGCAGCACCCAGTTCGAGGTGGAGGACGTCGTGGTGGCCGGAGATCGGGCGACGATCCGCTGGCGCTACCACTTCGGAGACACTCCCGCGGATTCGGTGCGCGGCGTGAACCTGATGCTGGTCCGCGACGGCCAGATCGTCGAAGCCCTCGGCTACAGCAAGACCGCCGGCGAAATCCCTTTGGCCGCGCAATGACCAGCCGGCCCCGAACGGAGAGGAAGCATCCGATGAGCGAATTCACCATCCAGCCGAACTTCTGCACAGACGACATCCAGCGGCTGAGCGCCTTCTACATCGAGTTGTTCGGCGCCGAAGAGGAGCTGCGAGTGCCAGGAAGGAAGGGCCCGTTCATGGTGTCGCTCCGGTTCGGTGGCGCCACCCTCGGCCTGGTCGACTACAAGCGCGGAGCCAAGGCGGTGCCGGGCCGGGTCAGCGTGAACGTGTTCGTGCCGGACGTCGACGAGCTGCTGCCCCGGGTCGAACCGGCCGGCGGGAAGCTGGGCGGCCCTGCCAAGGACATGCCGTGGGGCCATCGGGTCGCCCACATCACCGACCCGGACGGAAACCCGATCAACCTCACCCAACAGCTTTGAGTCCAGCCGGCAAGGTCCCGGCTGGAGATAGCGTTCGAGGATGGAGTTGTTCGGGTGTGCTTGGAGCGGGTTGCTGGAGGCTGTGGCTTCGACGGGGGATGGGGAGTTTGAGGGGCCGTCGGGGTGTGTGGGTTGGTCGGTGCGGGATCTGGTGTGTCACTTGGTGATTGATGCGCAGGACGTGTTGATCACCTTGGTGACGCCGGCTGAGGGGCCTGCCACAGCGAATGCGGCTAGTTATTGGAAGCTGGTGGAGCCGCCGACCGGGGATGATCCGTTGGACGCGTTGATTCCGCGGTTGGCGGCGGCGTACGGGGAGCCTCGGTGGCTCAAGTTTCATCTGGATGATGTGGGGTCCGCGGCCGGGCGGGCGGCGGCGCTGGCTGATCCGGCGGCGTTGGTCAGCACGCAGGACATGGTGCTGAGCGTCGAGGACTACCTGTCGGCGTACGTGCTGGAGGCGACGTTGCATCACCTCGATCTGATCCAGTATCGGCCGGGCGCCTCCGAACCACCGGCCGAGACGCTGGCGGCAGCTCGGGCGGCGTTGGAGACGATCGCGGGCGAGGCGTTCCCGGCGTCGTTCACCGATGCCGACGCGTTGCGGATCGGGACCGGCCGGCGGCCACCGACCGATGCCGAGGCAGAAGCTCTGGAAGGCTTCGGCGCGAAGCTGCCGCTGATCCTGGGCTAGGTCTAACCCTCGGCGTACGGACTCGTCAGCGTCATGGGTGTCGCGGCGATCTCCAATGCCTGCTCGGGGAACTGTGAACCAGGTGTGTAGTAGCGGGCACGCGTCCGTCCAACAGGTTCGAGGAGCCTGGCAGTGACGAGATCGCGGAGATCCCGTTGCGCCTGTTGCATGTTGAGACCTTCGGCATGTTCGTAGCGGGAGCGCCGGACGCGGCCGGCCATCGCGACGTCATGAAGCGCAGTCACGACCCGCTCGTCGAGCCCCATACTTCGGGCGTGCTTGGAGAGCACCTCCCAGACCCGGCCCGAGCGGTCGATGCGCCCGCGGACAGTCTGTGCCTGCTGGTGGTACGCCGTGAGGTTGAAGTGCATCCAACTGGAGACGTCCTGGTCAGGGAGATATTCGCTCCCCCGGCTGTTCAGCTCGCGGTAGTACTCCCACGTATTGCCGGGGCGACCTAGCCAACTCTCGATCGAGGAAAACTCCGGCGCGAGCACGCCCTCCCTCGCGATCATCAGGGTCTGCAGGGAACGGGACATCCGGCCATTGCCGTCCGCCCACGGGTGGATGGAGACCAGATGCAGGTGTGCCATCGCAGCGCGGACCAGCGGATGCGCATCGTCTTCGGCATTGAGCCAATCGACGAGTTCCTGCATGAGTGCAGGAACCTGGTCGGCGTCCGGCGCTGTGTAGGCGGCGATACTCGGGTCCCGGGCATCGGTGACGTAGACCGGGCCGCGTCGCCACTGACCGGCCGTCTTTCGCGGACCGTGCCGGTGCCCTTGCAACATCCAGTGCAGTGCGTTGAGAAGTCCCTTGCTGTAGTCGAAGTCCTCGACGTCATTCAGGGTCTGGATGTACCTCATCATCCGTTGGTAGGCGAGCGTCTCTTCCCGGTTCTCGTCGGAGACCTCGACGTCGCGCTCGCCGTCCATCAGGTCCTCGACGTCGACGGTGGCGACCTTGAAACCCTCGATCGAGTTGGAAGCCGCAACTGCATCCGCAGTCAGGAACTTCTGCAGACCGGCCGTCAGCCTCCACGGGCTCTCGTACACCTGATGCCGGAGACCCTCGCGCATGCGCTCAATGCCTTCCAGTACGCGATGATCGTCCGGCGTCAGCAGAGGTGTCGGGAACAACATAGGTCAATAATGGATGACGTAATCATTGCGTCAATGACCCTGGTGGGCACCGGCGATGCGGCTAGTTATTGGAACCTGGTAGAGCCGCCGGCTGGGGTTAGGTCGTGATCGGGAAGAGCGGCTGCCACTCGGTGAGCGTGACGATCTCGTAGACGTCGGCCTCGGTGTACGGATCCTTGGCGAGGATGTCGCGGACCTCGGCCTCGTCGGCCGCGTCGTAGATCAGCAGGGCACCGGTCTGGTCGGCGAACGGGCCGGCGGTGGTGAGCTTGCCGGCCTCCTTCAGCGCGTGCAGGTACTCGCGGTGCGCCGGGCGAACTTCCATCCGGCGCTCGTTGTCGGTGAACTTCAGCTGGAGCGCGAAGAGAGCCATGTCCGCAGCCTATAAGACCGGCCGAAATCTCAACGGCAGAAAGAGATTTGGTGCGGAAAGGGCGTCACGAGCCGCCACAGCGGCTGGTTCAGGTCAGACCCGAAAGTCGACAGTGATCGCCCTTCCCGCTCGGATATCTTGGACCAGCGGCTCAGCCGGATGCAAGAGGTTGGTTAAGGCAATTTGCTGCGATCAGTTGCGTCAGATAACTCTTCGTGATCGAACCTCCGGCCGCCTCGATGAGAGCGCTGATACAGCCGTACAGTCCGTCACGAGCTTGCGTTGTCAAGGCCCGATGACCTGAATAAGAAGAGAGCAGATCGAGGTACTCGGCTGTCGTGTAGACCTGTTCCCAAGCAAAACGACGGACCTCCACCGGGCCCAGCGCCTCGAACTCGCCGGTCTCCGCCGGTACGTCGTCCGCTCTCGGCAATCCACCTTTCTCGGGATCGTCGGTGAAGCGGTTGTAGCACTCCTGCACATCGGCAAAGAGCTGCTCACTCCCACCCGCGACGTGATGGGTCGAGACCACCGCGAGCACTCCCCCGGGCCGCACCGCAGCCGCCGACTTCGCCACCCGAGTCGCCGGATCGAGCCAATGGAACGCAGTCGCCGAGATGACCAGATCGAACTTCTCCGCCGGCAACGGCCAGCTGTCGAAATCGGCCGTGATCACCTCGACCTCTGGCAGCTTCGCCCGCGCGACCCGGCTCAGCTCGGCACTCAACTCGACGGCCTTCACCGACCAGCCGCGCTCCACCATCGGCCCGGTCGCCTGCCCGGTGCCACAGCCGATCTCCAGCACCCGCGGCCGCTCGCCATCTCCGAGCAACCCCGCCAACTCGTCGTACAGGCCGGGTGGGTACGTCGGCCGCACGCGGTCGTACAGCTCCGCGTCTTCCCCGAACGTCTTCCGCAGCTCCAGTCGCCCCATCCGGCGACTTTAGCGAAGCCTGGCGAGTGGTTATCCGGCGTGAGGAGTGATGCCGGCGATGATGAGGCCGGCCACTTCCTCGGCGTGCCGACGGATGTCGCCTTCGCTCGGTTTCGCGGAACCACCCAGGAGCGCGGTCTCGACCGGACTCGCATACGGAGCGCCGCCACCCTGCACGACCAAGTAGTGGAGCGTCGCGTACGGCACCTCGCGGATCCGCCCGGCCGCGACCAACCGGCTCATCCGCAGCTCGACCAGCGGGCGCAGCGGATTGACGAAGTGGTCGACGACATAGCGGATCCGGGGACTGTCGATGGCGCCCTCGTGGCTCATGATCCTGAGCACCTCAGGATGGGCCGCCGAGAACATCACCTGCGCGACGATCGCCCGCCGGAGTGCCTCGAGGTCATCGAGCTCGGGGTCGTCGGCCAACTGCTGCCAGGATCGCTCGCTGACGGCCAGCGCGTGCTCCATCGCCGCGAACCACAGCTTCTCCTTGGAACCGAAGCGCGCAGTCAGGAGCGCGTGGCTCACCCCGAGCGCCCGGCTCAGCTCGCGGACGGACATGCCGTCGTATCCCTTCTCCGCGAACGCTTCCAGCGCGCCCTGCAACAGCAGGCCGATCTCGAGTTCCTCACCCGATCGGGGCCGGCCACGGCCTCGTGTCTGCACCATCACAGTTCTCCTACTTGCCGGATCCGGGCGGCCGGCGCATGCTGGTCGTGGTAATTTATTAGACGAGTGGACATTAAATCACAAACCTTGGAGCAGAGCCATGACGCGCGACCGCATCAGCCCGGCAAGGATGGGCAGCACCCCGCAGGAGTACGCCCGGTTCGGGATCGAGCCCGGTGCGATCAAGTCGCACGAGGACGGTCTGCGCACCGACGGCGGTCCGGGCAGCTACGAGTGGTGGTACTTCGACGCCCACTTGGACGACGGCGCCAAGCTGGTAGTGGTCTTCTTCACCAAGGAATTCACCGCGATCGGCAAGCCGCTCGCGCCGATGATCCGGATCGACCTCACGCTTCCCGACGGCACCACGGTGGAGAAGCTCGCCGAGTTCGACGCCGGCACCTTCTCCGCCTCGACGGACACCTGTGACGTCCGGATCGGTGAGAACGTCTTCGCCGGCGACCTGCACACGTACAAGATCCGGGCCAAGGCCGAGGACGTGGAGGTCGACGTCACGCTGACCGGAACGGTTCCTGCCTGGCGCCCGGAGTCGGGGCATTGGCTGTTCGGCGAGGAGGGCGAGCAGATCTTCGCCTGGCTGCCGTCGGTGCCGGAGGGCCGGGTCGAGGCGACGTACAGCTTGGCCGGCAAGAGCAGCACGACCACGGGCGTGGGCTACCACGACCACAACTGGGGCAACACGATCATGCTCAAGCTCATGCACCACTGGTACTGGGCTCGCGGCTCGGCCGGCCCGTACTCTGTGATCGCGTCGTACATCACCGCCGAGAAGCAGTACGGCTACGCAACCCTGCCGGTCTTCATGCTCGCCCGGGACGGCAAACTGATCGCCGACGACAAGGACAAGGTGACCTTCGAGGAGCTCGGCCGCTACACCGACACCCAGACCGGCAAACCGGTCGCGAACGTCACCCGCTACACCTACACCGACGGCGACGACCGGTACGTCGTGACGTACACGCGCCACTCGGACCTGTCGACAGTGAAGTTCGCCGACGACCTCAAGGGTCCGAAGCGGTTCGCCGCGAAACTCGCCGGATTCGACGGCGCCTACCTGCGCTTCGTGGGCGAGGTCCGCATCGAGCACTACGAGGGCGACAACCTCGTCGAGAGCCACGTCGACGACGCCCTGTGGGAGCTCATGTACTTCGGCAAGGCGCGCCCCTGAGAACGCGCCTCGCCGAAAGGACTCAGCTCTGCGTCGCGCGGCCTGCTTCGAGGCGGGCTACCGGGATGCGGAACGGAGAGCAGGAGACGTAGTCGAGACCGGCCTCGTGGAAGAAGTGGATGCTGTCGGGGTCGCCACCGTGCTCGCCACAGACGCCGAGCTTGAGGTCGGGACGGGTACGACGGCCGCGCTCGACACCGAGTTTGACCATGGCGCCCACGCCGTCGCGATCGATCGACTCGAACGGCGACACCGCGAAGATGCCCTTCTCCAGGTAGCGGGAGAAGAACGAGCCCTCGACGTCGTCGCGGCTGAAGCCCCACGTCATCTGGGTCAGGTCGTTGGTCCCGAACGAGAAGAACTCGGCCGCCTCGGCGATCTGGTCGGCGGTCAGCGCCGCCCGCGGCAACTCGATCATCGTGCCGATCGGGGTGCTCCACTCAACACCTTCGGCATCGGCGATCTCCTGCAGTACGCCCTCCACCTCGTCGCGGGCGAGCTGCAACTCCTGCACCGCACCGACGAGCGGGATCATGATCTCCGGCCGCGGATCCTTGCCCTGCTTCTTCAACTCGGCGGCGGCCGCGGCAATCGCCCTCACCTGCATCGCGAACAGCCCCGGAATCACCAGCCCGAGCCGCACTCCGCGCAGGCCGAGCATCGGGTTCTGCTCGTGCAGCCGCTCGACCGCCGCGAGCAGCGTCGCGTCCCGGCCCGGATCCTCACCACGCTCCTTCGCGAGCGCGACCTTGACGGCCAGCTCGGTCAGCGGCGGCAGGAACTCGTGCAACGGCGGGTCGATCAACCGGATCGTCACCGGCAGGCCGTCCATCGCGTCGAGCAATTCGATGAAATCCCCACGCTGCAAGGGTTCCAGTACGGCGAGCGCCGCCTCGCACTCGGCTTCGTCCTCGGCCAGGATCAACCGCTCGACCGCCTCGCGGCGCTCCCCCAGGAACATGTGCTCGGTCCGGCACAGACCGATGCCCTGAGCACCGAACCGGCGCGCGCGAGCCGCATCTTCGCCGGTGTCGGCATTGGTCCGTACGTCGAGTCGGCGCACCTCGTCGGCGTGGCTGATCAGCCGGTGCACGGCGGCAACGAGTTCGTCGCCGGAATCGGCGGCCAGCGAGCCCTCGAAGTACTGGACGACCGGGGACGGGACGACCGGGACCTCGCCGAGGAAGACCTCGCCGGTGGTCCCGTCGATCGAGATCACCTCGCCGGCCTCGATCGTCTTGCCCTTCACGGTGATCCGGCCGCCGGTCACGTCGAGGTCCTCGGCGCCGCAGACGCAGGTCTTTCCCATGCCTCGGGCAACGACCGCCGCGTGCGAGGTCTTGCCGCCGCGACTGGTCAGCACGCCCTGCGCGGCGATCATGCCGTGCAGGTCGTCCGGGTTCGTCTCACGGCGTACGAGGATGACCTTCTCGCCCTTGTCGGCGGCCTCGACCGCTGCTTCGGACGTGAAGACCACCTTGCCGGAGGCGGCGCCCGGCGAGGCGCCGATCGCCTTCGTCAGCAGGGTTTTCGCGGCCTCCGCGTCGAAGCGCGGGAACATCAGCTGGGCGAGCTGGGCACCCTTGACCCGACGGAGCGCCTCGTCGATGTCGATCACGCCTTCGTCGACCAGGCTGGTCGCGATCCGGAACGCGGCACCGGCGGTGCGCTTGCCGACCCGGGTCTGCAGCATCCAGAGCTTGCCGCGCTCGACGGTGAATTCGATGTCGCACAGGTCGCGGTAGTGGCCTTCCAACTTGGCCATGATCGCCATCAGTTCGTCGTACGACGTCTTGTCGATCGTCTCGAGGTCGGCCAGCGGGACCGTGTTGCGGATGCCCGCGACGACGTCCTCGCCCTGGGCGTTCTGCAGGTAGTCGCCGTACACACCAGGCTGGCCGCTGGCCGGGTCGCGGGTGAACGCGACGCCGGTGCCGGACTCCATCCCGAGGTTGCCGAACACCATCGAGCAGATGTTCACCGCCGTGCCGAGGTCGGTGGCGATCCGCTCCTGGCGGCGGTAGAGGATGGCGCGCTCGGAGTTCCAGGAGCCGAAGACGGCCTCGATCGCGAGGTCCATCTGGGCCCGCGGGTCCTGCGGGAACTCGCGGCCGGTGTGCTCATGGACGGCGGCCTTGAAGTTCTCGACCAGCGCCTTCAGGTCGTCGGCGTCCAGGTCCAGGTCGTTGGTGGTGCCCTTGGCCTGCTTCGCCGCGTCGATCGCGTCCTCGAAGACCTCGCCGGCCATCCCGAGGACGGTCTTGCCGAACATCTGGATCAGCCGGCGGTACGCGTCCCAGGCGAACCGCGGGTTGCCGGAGTGGTGCGCCAGGCCGTTCACGGAGTCGTCGTTGAGGCCGACGTTCAGGACCGTCTCCATCATGCCGGGCATCGACACGGCAGCACCGGAGCGGACCGAGACCAGCAGCGGGTCGTCCGCCTGGCCGAGCTTCTTGCCCATCTTCTGCTCGAGCTCCGCGACGTGGTGGTCGATCTCGTCGGCGAGCTCCGGCGGCACCGAGCCGGTCTTCAGGAACACCTTGCAGGCTTCGGCGGAGATGGTGAAACCGGGCGGGACGGGCAGTCCCAGGTTGGTCATCTCGGCGAGGTTCGCACCCTTCCCACCGAGAAGTTCCTTCATGTCCTTGTTGCCTTCGGCGAAGTCGTAGACGAGTTTCGGCACAGTGACTCCCTGAGGGTTCGTGGCGGCGAGTCGCGATATGGGTGATCGCTGGCCCGACGACTCCGATGGCGCTGGACGTCTTTTCAGAGTAAGCCAGAAAAACAGTCCAGTTGCCCACTGGTCTCACATTGAGAAGGTGACTCTGCCCACACGATCATGGCCGGAAAACCCTTACCTCATTGACAACGCAGGACAATCGCAGGTTTTCCCGAGGAAACGCCAAAGGAGGCGCATACCCACCTTCGACCTGGGTACACGCCTCCTTCTGGGCACTCACAAATTCCGCCTCCACCGCCCATCCCGCGACCTCCAGACACTCGGCCGGAGCTCCGGACACTCGCTCGGGGGTCCGGACAAGAACGCGGACGTCCGGGCAAGAACGCGAAGGGCCGCGCAACCAGTGGGCAGTTCGGACAGCTCATACCGTGTCCTAAGCCTCGACATGTTGTCCCAAGTCCCGGCACGGTGCCCCCGGAGTTCGGACAAGAAGGTGGGGGTCCGGACAAGCAAGCGGGGCCTCGGACACGTTGTGAGCTGTCCGAGGCCCCGGGATCCTGTCCGAACCCCCGCGTTGGTGGGCGAGGTGCCGGGTTAGGGGGCGAAGTACCGCGTTGGTGGGCGGGCCTGTGGGGTGGTGGTTGGTCAGAGTTTGCGGCGGGTTCTCAGGTAGTCGCCTACTACGGCGGCACCTAGGCCGTCGGCGTCGGGGGCCAGGACTCGGCCGCCGGAGCGTCTCGCGAGGAGGTCTACGAAGGCGTTGAGGCGGGGGTCGTCACCTAGGCGAAAGACAGTCAAGGAGGCGCCTAGTTTGGCTAGGCGGTCTACTTCGGCGACTGTTTTGCGGAGGGTTGCGGGGCGGGGTGGGTAGTCGAACTCGGCGGTGCCGTCGGGTTCGAGATGGGCAGTCGGTTCTCCGTCGGTGACCATCAGGACGACCGGTTGGGCGTCGGGGTGGCGACGGAGGTGGCGGCCTGCGAGCAACAACGCGTGGTGCGCGTTGGTGCCCTGTTCCCAGGTGCCTTCCATGCCGATCAGCTGCGGAAGCTCCACCACACCGGCGTACCGGCCGAAGGTGATCAGCTGGAGGGCGTCGTTGCGGTAGCGGGTCGAGATCAGCTGATGCAGAGCGAGCGCGGTCCGCTTCATCGGCAGCCAACGGCCCTCCTGGACCATCGACCACGAGGTGTCCACCAGCAACGCGACGGCGGCTCGCGCGCGATGCTCGGTCTCCGCGATCTCCACATCGGCCACGTCCAACCGAACCGAACCGGTTCGCCCAGCACCCGCCGTACGGAGTACTGCGTTGCGCACTGTCCGCGAGACGTCCCACGACTGGGTGTCGCCGAACTGCCAGGGTCGTGTCGACCCACTCAATTCGCCGGCCGCACCGGCCGAGGCGGCATCGCGTTCACCCGATTGGCCGCGGGCAGTTCGCAGTACGTCGGACAGCGCCGTCTGACCCAGTTGCCGCAGCGCCTTCGGGGACAACTGCAGTGAGCCATCGGGAGCGCGTTCCAGCAACCCCTGATCGCGAAGCTGCCGCTCCAACTCGGACAGCCGACGGGCATCGACCGTCGCCTCATCGCCGAGCTGGCGCGTCAACGCGTCGAGGTCGATGTCCTCCAGGCGCGCACCCGGATACGACTGGGCCAACTGCTCAGCCAGTGCATCCAGCTCGGCCAGATCCGACATCGCCCGCGCGCCCTCGGCCAACCCGAGCGAATCGTCGCCGGACATCCGCTCGGACCCGGTCCAGTCCTCGCCGGGCCGCAACGCCTGCAACTGCGCATCGAGATTCGCCAACTGCTGCGCGAGTTGCGGACTCCCGAACGCCTGCTGCGAGAGCTGAGCCAGCTCGGCCCTCTGCTCGGCAGTCATCGAGTTGAGCATTCGCTGGGCGGCAGCAGCTCTAGCAGCCAGTACGTCGATCAGCTCGTCAACGTTCCGCGGGTTCTCCGGGAAGAACTGGCCGTGCTTGGCCATGAACTCCGCGAACAACTGGTCGATCTGCGGATGACCCTGCGCGTGCGCCGAGAGCAACGCGTTGAGGTCGGCGAGCATCTCGTTGATCCGCTCGACATCCTCCGGCGTCGTGTTCTCCAGCGCCTCCTTCATGCCTTCGAACCGCGACCCGAGCAGCTCCTTGCCGAGCAACTCCTTGATCTGCTCGTACTTCTGCCGAGCCTCCGACGACTCCCAGTCGTAGTTGGCCAGCTCCCGTACTGCGGCCGCCGTACCGGCGGGGAGCGCGTCGAGCTGCATCTCCTTGAACCGGGCATCGTCGGACGGGTTCGGGAACAGGTCGTGCCGCTCGGCAGCGAGTGCTTCGTCGAGCAGCCGCTGCACGTCGCGAAGGGTGCCGTCGAGGTTGTGCCGGCTCTCGATCTCGCGCCGGCGCTCCCACAACCTGCGGGTCAGGTCGTCGAGCCCCTGGGTGTTCCGGGTCCCGCGCCGGAGCAACTCCTCCAACGCGGACCTCGGCGACGACCCAGCCATCACATCCCGGCCGAGCTCGTCCAGCGCGTCCCGCAGATCCATCGGCGCCGCCAACGGATCCGGACCCTCATGCCACGGCCCGTACGACCAGCCTTCCGGCAACGCGTGGGTCATGAGTCAGACCCCATAAACCGTCGTGTCGTTGTCGGCGTCTTTCGCGAGTCGTTTGGACAGGTAGAGAGCTTCCAGGGCGAGTTCGACCGCGGCAGCGATCCGGCCGGGTGAGTCGTCCGGCTCCACGCCGGCTCTGGCTGCCACGTCATGGAGCACGGGTAGCTCGGGGAGAGCCGAAAGCACGTCACGGCCTGGGATCCGTTCGCCCGTCGTCACTAGGTTGCCGTCGGCAACGGCGTTGGCGAGCGGGGTGAGGTCGAGGCCGGCGAACCGTTCGCGGGCGGTGTCGGCGACGGACCTTCTGAGCAGGTATTCGAGCAGCTCGGTCTCGCGTCCTTCCTCACCCGGCTCGAATTCCAGCTTGCCCCGCAGTACGGCGGGAACCGCGTCGAGGTCGACCGGTCGCGCCACTGCCGGCTCCTCGCCGGTGATCGCGCTTCTCCGCAACGCAGCTGCCGCCACGGTCTCGGCCGCCGCGACCGCGAACCGGGCCGAAACGCCGGACCGCTGGTCGATCGCGTTGGATTCTCTGAGGTGCCGCACGAAGCGCGCCAGCACCTCGAGCAGCGGCTCGCCGACCTCCGCGGTGAGGTTGCTCTCCTGCCGTACGACGTCGACCTCGGCATCGATGTCGAGCGGGTAGTGGGTCCGTACTTCGGCGCCGAAGCGGTCCTTCAGCGGCGTGATGATGCGGCCGCGGTTGGTGTAGTCCTCAGGATTGGCCGTTGCCACCAGCAACACATCGAGCGGGAGGCGCAGGGTGTACCCGCGGACCTGGATGTCGCGCTCCTCCATCACGTTGAGCAAGGCGACCTGGATCCGTTCGGCGAGGTCGGGCAGCTCGTTGATGGCGACGATCCCGCGGTGCGCGCGCGGCACCAGGCCGAAGTGGATCGTCTCCGGGTCGCCGAGACTGCGGCCCTCGGCAACCTTCACCGGGTCGACGTCACCGATCAGGTCACCGACGGAGGTATCCGGGGTCGCCAGCTTCTCGGCGTACCGGAGGCTGCGGTGCAGCCAGGCGACGGGCAGCTCATCACCGAGTTCAGCTGCGCGGCGTTTCGAGGCCGGGGTGATCGGGTCGAGCGGGTGCTCGGGCAGTTCCGCGCCCTCGATCACGGGCGTCCATTCGTCCAGCAGACCGACGAGCGTGCGGAGCAGGCGGGTCTTGCCCTGGCCACGCTCACCGAGCAGTACTACGTCGTGCCCGGCCAGCAGGGCACGCTCCAACTGAGGGATAACAGTCCGGGAGAACCCGACGATCCCCGGCCAAGGGTCGCGCCCGGCGCGCAACTCGGTCAGCAGATTGTCGCGGATCTCAGCCTTGATCGAACGGGGAAGATAGCCGGCGGCCCGTAGCCCGCCAACATTCCGGGGAAGCTCAACAGGGGCACTAGTCACGGAAACGACGTTAGCTCGGTCACCCCAAACCGCACACCCAATTCCACTCAGGGCTTACGCGGGGTGACTCGGCCCGAAGCCAGTAGGTGTGTGGGAGTGAAGGTGACTGGCGTCCACGGTTGATCCGGGGCGGTGCGGATGACGTAGTGGTTGCCGTCGAGGGGTTCGGTGGGGAGGAGCTCGTAGGTGACGACAGGTTCTTCGGCGAAGGCCAGGCGGGCGCCGGTGGCGTTGTAGGTGAGGAGCAGGCGGTCGTCCTCGAGGGTGACGTCGGCGCGCAGGCCGGCTCGTTCGTAGGTGCCCAGGACTGCCTCCGTGGGGACGACGGCGTCGACCGGGGAAGGGTGCGGAGGCCGCGCGACTCCGGCGTACTGGGTGAAGACTTCGGCGGCGATCGCCTCGAACAGTGCGTTGGCGTTCACCGAGTTGGTCAGCAGCACCAGGGCGATCCGTGCGCTCGGGTCGACGCGGAGGTAGGCCAGTTGCGAGATCGTCATGCCGTCGTGGCCGAAGAGTCTGTGGCCGGCCCAGTCGTGGAGTCGCCAGGTGAGACCGAGTGCGGTGACGTCGGAGCCGGGCGGATAGGCGGTCTGGGGTTCCTGCATCTCGGCGTACGTGGTGTCCTCGAGGTGCAGTCGGGCGAACCGGAGTACGTCGGCCGCGCTGGCGGTGATGAGGCCGGCCGGACCGATGCTGCGGGGAAGTTGCCAGGTGCTGACCGGCGTACCGTCCGCGAGATGCCCGACGGCGGCGCGGTGCAGGATCGCCTCTTCCGGCAGGGTCACGGTCGAGCGGAGGCCGAGCGGTTCGATGAGCCGGGCGCGTAGTGACTCGTCCCAGGTGCGGTCGTCCAGTACTTCGATCAGCCGGCCGAGGATGACGAATCCGGCGTTGCAGTACGAGTACGCCGTACCGGGTGCGAACAGCTGGTCCACGTCGCCGAGCAGCGCGACGTACTTCGCCACGCAGTCGTCACCGCGACCGGTATCGGTGAACACGTCACCGTCAAGACCGCTGGTGTGCGTCAGCAGCTGCCGGACGGTGATCCGCGGATCAATCGATGCCTCGGGCAACAGCTTCGTCAGCTGGTCGTCGAGCGTTAGCCGGCCCTCGGCCGCCAGTTGCAGGATCATCGTCGCGGTCCACGGCTTGCTGACCGAACCGATCTGGAACAGCGAATCGGCGGTCACCTCGACGCCGGTCGCCCGGTTCAGTACGCCATACGGCGCGATCGTCTCCTCGCCGTCCACCCACAGGCCGAGAACGGCTCCGGGAACGGCGTGTTCGGTAGCGAGCTCGGTGAGTCGCTGGGTCCAGTCAGGCATGGACCCAAACCTATGTGCCGGGGATCGGGCATCGGCGCCGAGGCCCGATCGCTGCGAACTTACTTCTTCTGGGTCAACTCGGTCAGCATGGCGCGGATGTCGGACCAGGCCGTCGCCTCGTCCAGGCCGAGCTGCTCCAGAACCTTGGTCGCGATCGCTGCCTGCCCGCGATAGAAGGCGAGCAGGAGGTGCTCGGTGCCGACGTAGTTGTGGCCGATCGCAACCGCTTCGCTGACCGCATCCTGGAGGACATGGGCAGCACGGCGGGTGAAAGGCGGCCCGTCGTTGATGGCCGTCGAACTCTGCTCCACCGCTTCCGGCTCGCGCGCGGGACTGAGTGGTTCGACCGCCGCCGCGACCTTCTCTTCCGTGATGTCGTGCGCGAGCAGGACGCGGGTCGCGATCGAGACCGGCTCGCTGTAGAGGCCGAGAAGCAGGTGTTCGGTACCGATGAACGAGTGGTTGAGCCCCTGGGCGACCACGCCGGCCGCTTCGAGGACCGCCCGGCAGCGGTTGGTGAAACGGCTGAAGTCCGGCGACGCTGCCCAGGCGTCGGCGAAGCGCTTGTGCGCGGCCTGCTTGCTGACGCCGAGCACTGTGCTGATCTCCACCCAGGACTTGCCGGAGCTGCGGGCGCGGTCGACGAAGTACCCGAGAGCGGCGTCGCTGGTGGCAGTCAGGTCGTTGATGGTGCTCGACGCGGTGGCGAGCTGGATGAGGACGTCGTCGGTGCCGGCGTCGTGGCGGATCGTGTCGATGAGTTGCTGCAGATCTGGTCCTGGCGTCATGCCGTCAACCTTAGGTTGACGACCGGTAGGTCGTCAACCCTGGGTTGACTCAGCATTGATGGCGGACGAACTCGGTGAGGGACCAGCCGTTGCGGCCGTCGTCGAGACGGACATGGACCCAGCTGTCGCCGTCGTGCTGGGCGATCGGAGTCAGCCGGTCGCCCCGGTGCACGGTCGCAATCACTGTGCGGCTGCGCGGCGCGTCCCGAACGGTGGCGTCCTGCGCACAAACGGTCAGCTGCGCCGGGTGCGCCTCCCCCTGCGCCAGCAGGCTCGCCCCCACTCCCCCGATGGCGATCACCGGCGCCGCGATCGCCACCAGCTTCCCGACCCGCCGTCGCGTCCATCTCTTCGGCGGGCCTGTGGTTGCGGCACCGAGGGCTGCGGCGAAGGCGTGCGCACTGGGATAACGATCCTCGGGCGCCTTCGCCATCGCCGTACGGACGACTTCATCGAACCCAGCCGGTACGCCGTACGCGCTCGGCGCCGGCGGTGGGAGCATCGCCACGGCGTACGCCAACTCGGGCAAGGTGCGCCGGTCGAACGGACGCCGCCCGGTCAGCAAAGTGAACAAGGTGCCGCCTAGCGCGTACACGTCAGTTGCCGCCGACACCGACTCGCCACGCCATTGCTCAGGTGCCATGTAGGCGACCGTGCCGGCCATCGCACCGAGGGACGGCCCGGAGGCCGTGCCGCTGCGCAGCCAGTCGGCGCCGCCGCTGAGATCCATCCCGGTGCTCTCCAGGCTCGCCAGCTGGCGGGCGACGCCGAAGTCGGCGACCGTCGGGCGGTCGCCGTCGAGGATGATGTTGGCCGGCTTCAGATCCCGGTGGATCACCCCGGCCTGGTGCATCGCCTCGACCGCGCCGGCCACCTCGGTCAGCAGCGCGACCGCCCGCTCGACCGGCAACGGGCCTTCGTCCTCGAGCAACCGCTGCAGATCGGGGCCACTCAACCGGTCCATCGCGAGCCAGGCCTGATCGCCGTCGCCGCCCACGGCATGAACCCGGACCACCCCGGGATGGTCGACGGCCGCGGCCAGTCGAGCCTCCCGGCGCAGCCGGTCACGGTACTGCGGGTCGACCAGCTCGGGATGCACCACTTTGATCGCGACGGACCGCCCGTCGGCCAGCCGGTTCGCCGCGTACACCACCCCTGTCGCGCCCGCACCCAGCGGCTCCGCCAGGCGGTAGCCAGGTACTTCGACGATCACGGCACGCACACTAATCCCCACTCTCCGGATCCGGAAGGGATTCGGAGGCCAGCTGGACAACCAGTTGCAGCCGACACACCTCGGACAGAACTTTCTGCCGAAAGACCTTCAGATCGGCCGGTTGATCGTCAGTTCCGCGCACTGGCGACAGCAGTTGCCCCACCGCCCGGCCGAGCTGATCGTCGGCCGCCGACTCGACCAGCGGCAGCAGTTCGCGCGCCTCGGCCAGCGCCTGACTCAGCAGCCGCGAACGAATCGGCTGCTCCAGCAACAGGGCCGCGATCCGGAGCATCCGGCGGCTCGCGCGGAACGCGACCTCCGGACTCAGCGGCTGGTCGTCGGCGCCCTCGCGCCGCTCGCGGACCTGGTCGATCCACGGCTCGATACTGCTCCCGAGCCAGATCGGTCCGGACGAGAGCTCGGCGTCGGGCTGGGGCATGCCATGGCTGCGCCGGCGCCGCCAGGCGGTCACCAGCTGCCGATTGAGGCCGAGCACCTCCGCGATCTCGGCGATCCCGTAAAAGCTCTTGCGCTCACTGCCGATGCCCTGACCGCTGGCCGCCTCCTCGTCGTACGCCGCCCGAATGTCGTTCACCAGGTCAGCGTAACCACGGATTACATCTATTGCCATCTCTGACGACACGGCCTACTGTCATCTCAGACGACAAACCACTGGAGGTTGAGATGACACGCAAGGTTCCGCTCGCCATTGCGCTCACCGCTCTCGCGCTCGGCGGCGCCGCCGTCGCGAGCGGCGCTCCCGCCGCGACCGCGGTCGAGGTGCCGACGCACGCGATCAACGTCTGCCAGAGCGCGACGATGTACGAGAACTACAACTTCTCGATCCCCGGCCCGGTGACGTACATCCGCACTCTGGGCTACGGCGACAAGATCGGCCATACGCCGGGCAAGCACCCGGTCTACAACGGCTGGGCCTCGATCCAGGACTTCGGCCCGAACGACTGGGGCTTCATCCGCGAAGAGTGCATCGGTGGCTACAACAGCTGGTGAAACGCCCTCTCCAACCCGCCCCGCTCAAGGAGAAACCGCAATGAATCGAGTACTACGGACCGCTGCCGTCGCCGGCGCTCTGCTGGTCACCGGAGTCACCGTCAATGCCACCCAGGCCCAGGCCGCGAACGGTCACGTCGGAGTCCGCGAGACCGTGTGCGCACAGGACCTCCAGTTCCGCACCGAGCCGGGTGGCGCCCGGGCCGGCACCCTGCACTACGGCGAGACCTTCCTGGTCGAACAGATCTCCGGTGGCTGGGTCTACGGCTTCGCCTACGGCACGATCAACCACAAGGGCTGGGTCCAGGACGGCTGGTTCTGCTGACATGAACCCTGTGAAGAAGGGCCTCGTCGCCCTTGCGGCCGGCGTACTCCTGGTGGTCGGTGCGAGCCAGTCGGCGCAGGCGATCAACCAGTACGTGACGATCGGCAATGTGCCGAAGCCGGCGGCCTGCAACAACCACGGCACCATCCCCGCCGGCGGTTGGCTCGCGAACAAGTCCTGCGGCTATGTGATGGGTACGGCGATCGCCGGCACCCGGTTCGACGTCAGCAGCACGACGGCCAGCAACTTTCACTTCGGTCGCTGGCGTGCTGGAGACGGGTCGAGCTTTTGCGCGTGGCTGGTGCCGGGAGCCCTCGACACCTCGCACTCGACGCCGATCGCGGACAGCTGCAGCTCGGACACGAGCTCGCGGATGGTGCACCGGCGGAGTTTCGGCAGGGACTTCGACGCGGCACCGCACACAGGCAACGGCGCCATCATCGTGTCGATCAACCCTTCGGCCTGCACGGGGTACTACAACTACTTCGTCGACAGCACCTTCACCAGCGGCCGCCTGCACGACCCGGTCGGCTTCGCCCTCCCCAGCACCGGCGGCTACCGCTACTCCACGAACGACAACGGCGCCTCGATGATCCGCGTCGACGCCCTCGGCGAAACCATCTGGCTCTTCGTCGCGCGCAGCTGCATCAACTCCCAACTCCCCACCACCCTCAACAACGAGAACGACTGATCACCCCAGCAGCAGGCGCCGCTCCCCCGCCCCAGGAGCGGCGCCTGCTGCGTCTTCGTACTTCTTCGTCTTCGTACTTCGTCTTCGTACTTCCTCGCGAGCCGCGCTCGTAAGCTGTTGGCTCGTGCGCCCGCCTGTGATGCCAACCTGCGGGTTTCCGTTCTCCCCGAAGGACCGACCCGTGCCCGAACGACCCGAGATCGTCTGCATCTGCGGCTCCACCCGCTTCGTCGATGAGATCCACACAGCAAACCGCGCCTTGACCTTCGCGGGCGCCATCGTCCTCGCCCCAGCCGTCTTCCCCCGCGCCGATCACGAACCACCCGAGTCGATCACCAACGACCAGAAGACCGCCCTAGGCGCCCTCCACCTCCACAAGATCGACCTCGCCGACCGGGTCCTCATCGTCAACCCAGGCGGCTACATCGGCGAATCCACCCGCCAAGAGATCGCCCACGCCCACGCCACCGCCAAACCAATCTCCTACACCCACCCCACCTGACCACCCGCCGCATCCCGGCGCACCACCCGCCTGCCGCTCGCCACCAGCCACCCCAGCCAGACCCCCACGATCGGCTCGCGACACCCCCCACGAACCGAACCCGGTAACCACCCCCACCATCCGCACCCGGCAGCCGCCTCCACCACCCGGACCCGATAGCTACCCCCGCGATCCGGTCCCGGTGGTCGCCGCGGCTGGCCCCGGCAGCTCCGGACCGCCAGGCCATCAGTACCCGGACGCGGCGGGTGTATGGGGGCGGTCGCCGCGCCTCGGTGCGTAGGTCTGAGGGATCGCGTTATGCCTGGTGGGTGGGGCGGGGGTCGTATTGATGTGGTGGCGGATCGCTGGCCCTGTTGAAGGTCGGGGGGAACTCGGCGTTTGCGCTTAGGTCCCGCGTGTGGCGGGCGGGTGACGGTGGTTGAACAGTGTTGGCGGTTTCGTCTTACAGTTCACGCATGCAGGAGCTGGCTGATGTGATCGGGCCTGGGTTGAGGGTCTTGTTCTGTGGGATCAACCCGGGGCTGGTGTCGGCGGAGACAGGGCATCACTTTGCTCGGCCGGGGAATCGGTTCTGGCCGGCGTTGCATTTGGCGGGGTTCACGCCTCGGCAGTTTCGGCCGGATGAGCAGGGTGAGTTGCTGGGGCTCGGGTTGGGGATCACGAATGTGGTGGATCGGCCCTCGGCGAAGGCTGACGAGTTGAGTAAGGCGGAGTTTCTGGCTGGTGGGGAGAAGCTGGTGACGAAGGTGCTCGAGTATCAGCCCGCGTGGCTCGCGGTGGTTGGCGTTACGGCGTACCGGGATGCGTTCGGGGAGCGGAAGGCCGTGATGGGCCGGCAAGAGAGGACGATCGGCAAAACCCAGGTCTGGATCCTGCCGAACCCAAGCGGGCTGAACGCCCACTACACCCTCCCCAAGCTCGCTGCCGCCTACGCCGACCTCCACACCGCCGCCTACTGACCCCGTCCCCAAGTCGCACCGCTGACGGGCAAAGCGCCTTGCCGGGCAGTAGGTCTGGACAACATCCCGCGGCCTCGGACATCTCATGACATGTCCGAGGCCCCAGCTTCTTGTCCGGACCTGCGCTTTCTTGTCCGGGTTTTCGGGTGACTAGATGAACTTGCTGACGCTTTTCACTGGCGCCTCCAGGTGGGCGGGGGGCGGAGCCTTCTGGGGCGGTTCGCGGTGGCGCTTGCCGGCGCGCGGTTCGCGGGAGCTCTTCAGCTATGCGGGGGCTGCCGCCGCCGGCGCAGCGGCCGCAGGTGGCGATCGCTGCGCTGGGCGGCGTGGACGCTGGCTCCGCGACTGCGCCGGCCCGTGGCGCTTGCCGGGCGCGGATTGCGGTGGCGAAGGCCGGGGGCGGTTTGCGGGGGCGCTTGCCGGGCGCAGTTTGCGGGGGCGTTATGACCTGTTAGTGGAGGGCGGCTTTTAGGGTGGAGGTGGCTAGGGTGATGGCGGTTTGGGCTCCGTGGGTGGGGCGGAGGGCGTCTACCATGACGAAGTCGTGGATGACGCCGCCGATGCGGACGGCGGTGACCTCGACGCCGGCGGCGCGGAGGTTGGCGGCGTACGCTTCGCCTTCGTCGCGCAGTACGTCGGCTTCGGCGGTGATCACCAGGGCGTCAGGGAGTCCGGCCAATTGGTCGAGGGTCGCCCGGAGGGGTGAGGCGGTGATCTGGTTGCGCTCTGCCTCGTCGGTTGTGTACTGGTCCCAGAACCACTTCATGCCCTCGCGCTGGAGGAAGTAGCCCTCAGCGAATTCGTGGTACGACGCGGTGTCGAACGACGCATCGGTGACCGGGTAGAACAGCACCTGCTGCTTGAAGCTCAGGTCGCCCCGTTCTTTCGCGAGCAGAGTCACCGCGGCCGTCATGTTGCCGCCGACCGAGTCGCCGGCGATCGCCAGCCGCTCGGCATCCAGGCCAAACTCATTGCCCGAAGCAACAATCCAGCGGGCGACCGAGTAGATCTGCTCCAGCGCGTGCGGGTAGCGCGCTTCCGGCGACAGGTCGTACTCCGGGAAGACGACCGCTGCGTTCGAGCCGACCGCCAGCTCGCGAACCAGGCGGTCGTGGGTGTGCGCATTGCCGAAGACCCAGCCTGCGCCGTGGATGTAAAGGATGACCGGCAGTACTCCGGTGACGCCGGCCGGGCGGACGATGCGCGCCTTGGTGCCGTCGAGGGCGGTGATCCACTCCTCGTCGACGGGAAGCTTCGGGTAGTCGGTGGTCTGGACCTCGTCGACGGCCTTGCGACCGTCGGCCGGATCCAGCTGGAAGAGGAACGGCGGTTCTGCGGTGGCGTCGGCGAAAGCCTGGGCTGCGGGCTCGAGAACGGTCATCGAAGTACTCCTTCGGGTGAGACTCAGAGAGTGAGAACGGGCGTTCTCTCTCGATGTCCGCTACTGTAGGAGAACGGTGGTTCTCGCCGCAAGTGGGTGGTTTGGAGGAGTGTTATGACGATCGACACAGCGACGGCGCAGGAGCAGGTGCTGGCGGCGGCGGACGCGTTGTTCTACGAGCGCGGTGTGCAGGCGGTCGGGATGGATGCGATCCGGACTGCTTCGGGGGTTTCGCTGAAGCGGCTGTATCAGCTCTTCGGTTCCAAGGACGAGCTGATCGAGGCGTACCTCAAGCGTCGCGACGAGATCTGGAAGACGATGCTCGCGGAGCACGTCGATCCGGCGAAGGATCCGCGGGGTCGAATTCTGGCGGCGTTCGATTTCCTGTACGACTGGTTCCAGCAGCCGGATTATCGCGGATGTGCGTTCATCAACTCGTTCGGTGAGCTGGGGACGGTGTCGCCGCGGGTGGCGGAGCTTGCGGACGCGCACAAGGCGGACTTTCAGCGCCGCCTGACCGAACTGGCCCAAGAGGCCGGCGCACCGGATCCGGCCCGCCTGGCGGAGTACCTGATCCTCCTCAGCGAAGGCGCCATCACCCGCTCCTCCATCGCCCGCTCCGCCGAGCCCGCCGAGCACGCCCGCGAAGCAGCAACCCTGCTCCTCGACGCCCTACTCCCTGCCTGACAACAGTTGGTCAGGTCGTAAACCTGCCTGGCAACAGCTCGTCAGGCAGTAAACGATCTAGGCATCTTCCTCGGCGGCTCGTTTGGCGGCGGCACGGCGTTTGCCTTCGTGCATGGCGACGACGCGGGCGATCGGGATCTCGTGGCCCTCGGCAATCAGATCAGCGGGAAGAGTCTGCGGCGCCGGGAGTTGCTCGGTCCAGGACGGGGTGTCGGCGAGCAGGCGCGGCGTCGTACGGATGGTGAAATCGGCTGGGGTGACTCGGTCGAGGTTGTCCCAGCCGATCGGGAAGGAGACTGTCGCGCCGGGGCGGACGCGCGGGCTGTACGCCGCGACGACCGTTGCGCCGCCGGACCGGGTCGAGTCGACGAAGACCTTGCCCTCGCGCTCCTCTTTCACGTACGCCGTGGTCGCCAGCGAAGGATCGATCCGCGCAGCCCGAGCCGCGATGGCTCGGGTCGCCGCAGCAGCGTCCTCGATCGACGCCTGATCGTCGATCGGCACGTAGACGTGAACACCCTTCGCCCCGCTCGTCTTGACGGCGCCCGCCAGACCCAACTCGCTCAACGCCTCGCGGACCAGGAACGCCGCTGCGACGGCAGCGCCGAACGTCTCCCCCTCCGGCGGGTCGAGGTCCAGCACAAGATGCGTGACCCGATCCCAACGATCAGCGCGGACCAGCGTCGGGTGGTACTCGACCGCGCGCTGGTTGGCGAACCACAGCAGCGTCCGCCGGTCGTCGCACAGCGCATAGGTGACCTCACGCTTGGACGCCTCGGCCCACATCGGCACGGTTCGCACCCAATCGGGCGTGTACTTGGGCACGTTCTTCTGCATGAACGGCTTCTGCCCGGGCCGGACCCTGATCACCGAGAGCGGCCGGTCGCGCACCCCCGGCAGCAGCACCTCGTGCACTGCGTCCAGATAGTCGACCAGGTCCCGCTTGGTCGAGTCGGCGCCGTCGAACAGCGGCCCGTCCAGGCTCGTCAGCGGCACCCCGTCCCGCGTCTCATCCGGCTCTTTCGCCATGCACCAAACCTTAGAGGTTGGCACGGGTCCAGGGCAGGACCTTAGAGGTTGGCACGGGTCCAGGGCAGGATATGGGGATGCAGCTTTTGGGGGACCTCGACAGCCTTCCGTACGGCGAACGTTCGCGGTTGATCGCGCAAGAAGCCCAGCGGCTGCGCGGCACGCAGGAGCTGGTCAGCCTGCTCGACGAGCTCGGGAACGGTACGGCGTACGAGAGACTCGTCGGACTGCAGCTCGCCCAAGTCGCCGGGCACGTCAGCTATGTCGCGCAACTCCTCGTCGACCCTGATTCGACCGTGCAGGCGCGGGCACTCGTCGCGGTCTCGCACGGGGTCGCCGTAGCGGACGACGCATTGCAGACCTTGTACGACGATGCGCCGGCCGAGCTCCGCGGCAAGCTGCTCCGCGCGATCCGCCGTACCGGTCGGCAAGCACTCGCCACTCGGCTCATCGAGGACCAGCGAGAGCGCTGGGGCGATCGAGCGGCCGCCGCGATGCTGAGCAGCACCGACGGCACCACCGTCGCACGTCTCCTCCCCGAGCTGGCCTACTGCCTGTCCGCAGGTGAATGGCAGCGGCTCGCGATCAAGCACCCGGACGCGGTGCTCGCGTACGCCGGGCAGACCGTCCCCACCGGATCCGACTGGCAGCAATGGTGGCAGGGCGTCGCGTACGGCGTAGTCGCCCTCCTCGACCGCCGCGAGACCGCGCCCAACACCCTCCTCGACCTGCTCGACCGCGCCCTCCCGGCCAATCAGTTGCCTGGAGCAATCATCGGCATCCTCGGCCGCCTGATCGACCTGGACCGCGAGCTGGTACTGCGGATCCTCATCACCCCGGATCGCTCGCAACTCCTCGGCCAGGCACTCACTCCCGCCGTACGGCGTCGTCTGCACAGGTTCACCGATGATGAACTCGGCACCGTAGGCCGCCTGCTCTGGCCGAATGCGGCCAACCTCCTCGTCAACCTGCCACCATCGCGCCGCACCGCCGTCTTCGACGCGATCACGGACCCCCTCGACCTCAGCCAGGCCGAGCTTCCCGACACGCTCCTCGACGTCCTCCCGCGCGACCTCCGACACGACCAAGCCCGGCGGATGCTCAAGCTGCCGCGCCTCGCCGAGGACATCAGGCGCAGCTGGGAGATCACCGCCTATCTCCCGTACGACGAGGCGTTCGGGCTCCTGGAACCCGAGATCCGGCGACCCGAGGCCGAGGACCGCGCAGCCGTCTATCGCGCCGTCATCGCGTCCGCCGGCCATTCCCGGCAGTCTGCGGCAGTGGCAGCAGCGTTGTCGTGGGCGACCCGGGTGAAGAACGACCGCGAGCCGGTTCGCCAGGCCGTCGTCACCGCTGCGGCCGCGATCCCGCCATCGTTGCTGACCGACGACCACGTGGCTCCCCTGGAGATCTTGCTGACCGACGCGCTCGAAGCGCGCGACACGTCGTGGTGGGTCCGGCATTCGCTCAACCAGCTGGCCGAGTACGCCGTACGGGAAGGGGCCCTGCGCAACCAATCTTCCTTGCTGCGTTGGGGAATCGAGTCGCATGCGCGGCTCACCGAGAACCGCGGCACGGTCGACCTCCGTCGGCTCGTCGACGGATTGCCGCGCGGACGCGAGGTCGAGGTGTACGAGGCACTCCGCCCGTACGTCGAGGGGGCCGCGGCCCGGCACGAGTTCGACCTCGCCTTCGCGATCGCCGCGGCCTTCGGGCGGCGCGGGTGGACCAACGAGCACCTGCACGGCGTACTGGAGAAGGCCGTCTGGTCGAACCAGGAGTACACGGTCGGCCGGGCGGCGCAGCTCTGGCTGGAACCCACCGGCACGCGGGCGGAGCGGGTCGGCAGGATCATCGACCGCGAAGTCGGGATGGCGCGCTGGGACGCGGTCTGGCAGGCGGTCACCGAAGTACGAACCGACCTGCTCGACAAGCTCCTCGCCAAGCCCAAGCGCATCCGTCGCTTCGAACGTGACAGCCCGGCCTGGCAGGTGTCCGATGTCGCGCTCCGGCGGTGGTTGCCGCGACAGCACGTCCGGTACGCCGAACTGCTGACCGCTGCTGCTCAGGACGAGCGGATGCCGGACTACTCGCGCGCGAAGGCTGTGGCGACGCTCGGGCGCATCCCGGAGATCGGTCGTACTGCGGTCGAGCCGTTCCTGACTAGTGACGAGGTGCTGGTGCAGGAGGCGGCTCTTGGTGCGTTGGCCTGGACTTCGCAGCCTGAGTTGGCTTTGCCTGCTCTGCTTGCGCATGCCGGTGACGACCGTGCTCGGGTTGCCATCTATGCGGCTACGCGAGCTGCACGGTTCGTGAAGCCCAGCTTGCTTGCTGGAGCACTGGAGCCGTTGCTGGTGGGCGAGGGTGTGAAGGTCACTTCGCGCAAGGAGGCTGCGCGGCTGCTGGGCGAACTACGCGCGCCGGGGGCGAGCGTAGTACTGGCTGAGGCGTGGGGTGGGGCGCATCGGGATGTGCGAGCTGCGATCGTCAGCACTGCGTCGCAGTATCTGCTGCATGAGCCAGGGAGCTGGGCGCTGCTGCAGCAGGCAGTGCACGACTCGGACGCTACCGCTCTTGCATTGACTCAGCGGCAGCCGTTGGAGATCGCGGACAAGTACCGTTCGCGCTACGGCGACCTGCTGATCGCTGTCACCATCAGGTCAGAGCCAGAGGTTGTCGCTGCTGCCCTTGGCGCGCTAGCTAGGTGGGGTCGCTGGATCCCCGCTGCAGCAGAGATCTGCGGCGAGTTCGTCACCGACCTGTCGTCGCGAGGGTCGCTTTGGCGGAGTGCTGTCGATGCACTGGCAGCGCTGGCTGGGCGGCAACACATCGGCGAGTTGGACGACCTGCTGGATGTCGTCCGCTTGTTGCTGCGCCTCGACAGCGATCCGGCGACGCCCGACGCGGAGGCTGAGCGCGATCGGCCTGCGTGGCGGCGGCTGGCTTATCTGGTGGAGTGTGTCGAGTACGCCGTACGCCAGCAGCCGTTGGATCGGCGGGCCGGTCTCAGGGTGCTCTCGGATGAGCTTGCCGAGGCACCTACGCTTCTCGCGCATCGCCTGCAGTTGCTGGTCACGGCTACTTCCTGGGCCGCGCCTGCTGACGACCTCCGCCAGCTGGCGTCCCTTGTTGCTGATCGGCCGGTAGCAGCCAGCCACCTCGGCACGCTCATCAAGAACAGCTTGGCGATGTCGACCTGGTATCCCACAGCCCTCGGTCAACCGGTCGACGATCTCATCCGCACCGACGAGCTAGGTGCAGGCCTACTCGCCTGCAGCCTCGTCAACACAGCTGGCACGCACCTAGGTTGGCCCACCGAATGGCGCACCCGCCTCGCCACACTCCGCCGGCATCCCCACCTCGACGTGCAACACGTCGCCCTGACCCAAGCAACTGCGGCGGAGTAGCCAGCAAGTGCGGCGCGCCCGCCGCGGCGACGCGCTGGTGCTGATCAGCCGCCGGAGACGCCTATTTCGGCGTCGGCCATGTCTGTGTTGAGGCCGTCGGTGTCGTCCAGCCAGCCGTGGGGAAGCACCACGTGGTCGCGGGGACTGCCCTGGCGGCCTCGGGGGGCACCCAGCTCATGGACCGGGAAGGGTGCCGACGGGTCGAGCTGGTTGAGCAATTCGTCAAGCAGCGCTAGAGAGTCGACCATGCCTAGGGCGGCGCGGAGTTCGCCACCGGCCGGGAAGCCCTTGAGGTACCAGGGGACGTGTTTGCGGAAGTCGCGCAGACCGCGTTGTTCGCCCATCAGGTCGGCCAGGAGTTGGCCGTGGCGGCGCATGACCGTGGCGACCTCGCCCAAAGTCGGAAGGTTGAGGGCCTCACCACCGGCGAAGGCGACGGCGAGATCACGGAAAAGCCAGGGGCGGCCAAGGCAGCCGCGGCCGACGATGACACCGGCGCAACCAGTTTCGGCGACCATCCGGAGCGCATCGGAGGCTTCCCAGATGTCGCCGTTGCCGAGGACCGGGATGTTCACGTGCTCGACGAGTTCGGCGATCTTCGTCCAGTCCGCCTGGCCGGAGTACGCCTGGGCGGCGGTCCGCCCGTGCAGCCCGATCGCCGCGGCGCCCGACTCCTCGGCGATCCGGCCGGCGTCGAGATAGGTCTGGTGTGCGCTGTCGATCCCGATCCGCGTCTTCATCGTGACCGGGATCCCGTACGGCGTGGCTGCCTTCACCGCCGCCTGCAGGATCGCGCCGAGCAGATTCCGCTTCCAGGGCAGGGCCGCGCCGCCACCCTTCCGCGTCACCTTCGGCACCGGGCAGCCGAAGTTGAGGTCGACATGCGCCACGCCGTACTCCGAACAGAGCAGCTCGACCGCGCGCCCGACGTACACCGGATCCACGCCGTACAACTGCACCGACCGGACGCTCTCCGACTCGGCGAAGGTGAGCATGTCCAGCGACTTCTGGTCACCCTCGACGATGCCGCGGGACGTGATCATCTCGCAGACGTACAGACCGGCGCCCTGCTCGGCACACAACTGCCGGTACGCCGCGTTGGTGATGCCCGCCATCGGCGCGAGCACCACCGGGGTGTCGATCGTCAGACCACCAAGCCGCAAAGACATATCAGGCCTTCGTCACCAGAACTTGGCCGTTGCCCGAGATCTGCGCGCGATAAGGCTGGACGGCGTTGTCGGTGGTGGTCACGTCGCACGAGATGCCCTGCGCGGTGTGCTTGACGACCTCGACGTCGTCCATCGTGCAGGTCACCTTCGACGCGTTGGTGACCGTGCGCTGGACCGCGTCGACGACCTTGGCGCGGACGATCGGCACCGAGTCTGAGGTGAACTTGTAGGTCGCCGAGTACTGCTCGGCGTCGATCGTGAGCGTGCCCGGGTACGCCTTGCCGGCGTACGTGACTGTGCACGTGAGGTTGTGCGTGCCGGGCTTCTCCGCGTCCGCGATGCCGGGGCAGCTGACCGTCGTGGTGGCGGCCTTGCCGGCCGCGATTTGCGCCTGCTTGGAGATCGCGAACTGGATCCGCTTCGCCAGCGGGGCGTCCGCGGCGGGCTGCCCGGTCACCTTCGGCGTCGGCCACGGCTTGGACGGCGTCGGCAACGGGGGCAGCGAGGGCGTCGACGCGGTCGGGATCGGCGCGCTGGTCGGTCCACCCGAAGCCGACGGCGTACCGCCGCTCTTGGCGTCGGGCGTGGAGTCCGAGCAACCGGCGAGCACGAAGACCAGCACCGCGGCCAGCCCGAACACAACCAGCCCCAGCCTCAACTCCCCCGACAGCAGCCGCCGAACGGTCATCGTCAGCAGCCCACCAGACGCTGAGCCAGATAGCCGGTGACCTCGGTCAGCGCGACCCGCTCCTGCTTCATCGAGTCGCGCTCGCGGATGGTGACGGCCTGGTCCTCGAGGGTGTCGAAGTCGACGGTGATGCAGTACGGCGTACCGATCTCGTCCTGGCGGCGGTAGCGGCGGCCGATCGCACCGGCGTCGTCGAAGTCGACGTTCCAGCTCTTGCGCAGCTCAGCCGCGAGATCCTTCGCCTTCGGGGACAGGTCCGCGTTGCGCGACAGCGGCAGCACGGCCGCCTTGACCGGGGCGAGCCGCGGGTCGAACCGCAGTACGGTCCGCTTGTCCACGCCGCCCTTGGCGTTCGGGGCCTCGTCCTCGGTGTAGGCGTCGAGCAGGAACGCGAGCACGTTGCGGGTCAGGCCGGCGGCCGGCTCGATCACGTACGGCGTCCAGCGCTCGCCCTTCTCCTGGTCGAAGTAGGACAGGTCGACTCCGGAGTGCTTGGAGTGCGTCGACAGGTCGAAGTCGGTCCGGTTCGCGATGCCCTCGAGCTCGTCGAACTCCTTGCCGCCGAAGTGGAACTTGTACTCGATGTCGACGGTGCGCTTGGAGTAGTGGCTGAGCTTCTCCTTCGGGTGCTCGTAGAAGCGCATGTTGTCCGGGTTCAGCCCGAGGTCGAGGTACCAGTCCCAGCGCGCCTTCAGCCAGTACTCGTGCCACTCCTCGTCCGAGCCCGGCGCGACGAAGAACTCCATCTCCATCTGCTCGAACTCGCGGGTCCGGAAGATGAAGTTGCCCGGGGTGATCTCGTTGCGGAAGCTCTTGCCGACCTGGGCGATGCCGAACGGCGGCTTCTTCCGGGCGGTGCCCATCACGTTCGCGAAGTTGATGAAGATGCCCTGCGCGGTCTCCGGCCGCAGGTAGTGCAGGCCTTCCTCCGACTCGACCGGGCCGAGGTACGTCTTCAGCAGGCCGTTGAACATCCGCGGCTCGGTGAAGGTGCCCTTGTTGCCACAGTTCGGGCAGGCGATCTCGGAAAGCTTGACCTCTTCGGGGTCCTTGTTCTTGCGCCGGGCGAACTCCTCGCGGAGGTGGTCGTCACGGAACCGCTTGTGGCAGGACTGGCACTCGGTCAGCGGGTCGACGAACTCCTGCAGGTGGCCGGAAGCCTCCCAGACCTTGGTCGGCAGGATCACCGAGGAGTCCAGCCCGACGATGTCGTCGCGACTCGTCACCATCGAGCGCCACCAGTGGGTGCGCACGTTGTTCTTCAGCTCGACACCGAGCGGTCCGTAGTCCCACGCCGACTTGGTACCGCCGTAGATCTCGCCGCACGGATAAACGAAGCCTCTCCGCTTACTCAGGCTGACGACGGCATCGACGGTATCCACGGGCACTTTTCGACTCCAGATTGGTGATGCGAGAAATTTCACGGCTGGTTAGAGCACCGGGCCAGGTTATCGGTTCAACGGTGCGGCGCGAACTCGTCCAGATCGTCGTACGCCGTGGGCTCGTCGATTGCCTGCGACAGCAGCGGAACGGCGGCCAGCTTCACCTCGTACGGCGAGAGCGCGCGCCGGTAGCTGCCGATGTTCACCCACTCCATGCTCAGCGCGAGCAGCTCCGGATCGTCCGCGTTCCGCCCGGTCCGCGCGGCCACGAAACCCTTCTGCCGCGACAGCACCTCGACAGCGGCCTCCAGCCGGCCCACGAACTCCGGCTGCGCCGACTCCTCGACCCGGAACCTGATCACCACGAACACCCGCGTCACCCTACGGCGTCACCCTCCGCAACCCGAACCTCACCCCTGCCTCGCCTACCCCGCGCGGCTCCCTGCCCTCCCACCTCATCCCCGCCGTGGTCCCGACCACTGGATTCCTACTGGAACAATGGGGCGCATGAGTTCCTCCAGCAGCCAGCCGGTCAGTCCGCTCCGGGCGCGGATCACCAAGGCGAGCTACCCGATCGTGGCCAGGCTGCACGGGATGCCGAAGCTCACCCTGCCCGGGATCACGCTGGTGCTCGCGCTGATCGGGGTCTTCGCGCCGGTCGCGGTCGGGATTCCGGCGCTGCTGGTGCTCGCGGTGCTGCTCTGCTGGCTCGGGTTCCTGTCCTGGCCGGTCGTCACCACCGGCCAGCGGGCGATCCGGGTCTTCTCGGTACTGGTGATCGTCCTGTTCGCCGTCAAACGCCTCGCCGACGGCTGAGCCGGCCACCAACCCGTAGTACGGGATATACCGGCTAGGGACGCATGGTGTCGTACGCCGCGTCGACGGAGGCCTGGCGGAGTTCGTCGCGGTCGACGTGGTCGAACATCACCGCGCAGTCGGACAGCCCGCCGAACGCGACCATGCCGCGGACCTGCTGACCGAGTGACGGCTCGTCGCCGATCAGCAGCGCGATCAGCCGCTGCCGCCAGTTCACGAAGAGCGTCGCCAGGCCTGCCTCCTGGAGCACGGTCAGATCGTTGATCGCGAGCTGGATCAGCTTGCGGTGCTCGTAGGCGATGTCGAAGTACGAGCCGAGCAGTTCGCGCGCCTCGACAGGAGCGGCCGCCTCCTGCGCGTCGACGTACGCGTCGAAGGCGTCCTTCATCGGCTGGACGAGGCTGTTGATCAGCTCCTCGCGCGACGCGAAGTGGTAGTAGAGCGCGGGTTTCGTGACGCCGAGCCGCTCGGCGATGTCGCGCAGGCTCGTCTGCTGCGTCCCCTTGGTGACGAACAGATCCAGGGCAGCCTCCTGGATCCTCGCCTTGGTGTCCCCACTGCGCGCTCTCGGCATGGGTCGGAGTTTACCTGACCTTCCGGTAAGTAAACCATTGACAAACTGCCTGATCGTTTGCTTACCTTCCGGTAGGTAAACAAACGACGGTGGGAGTGCGCTGTGCAGAAGGTGTTGATCTCCGGGGCGAGCGTGGCCGGACCGGTGCTCGCGTACTGGCTGGATCGCTATGGCTTCGAGGTGACGGTCGTGGAGCGGACGCCGGCTGTGCGGCACGGGCTCGGCGGGCATGCGATCGATCTGTTCGGCGCCGCCGTCGACGTGATTGATCGGATGGGTCTCGGTGAGGCTGTCTACGAGGCGCGCACCAGGTCGGACCAGCTGACGCTGTATCGCGACGGGAAGCGTCCGATCACGGTCGATCTGGCGCGTTTCAACGCCGGAATCTCTCGCCGGCACGTCGAGATCCTTCGCGGGGAGCTCACCAGACTCCTGTACGACGCCACTCGCGAGCGGGTCGAGTACGTCTTCGGGGACTCGATCGCGACCCTGGACGACGATGGCAGTGGGGTGGATGTCACCTTCGAACGGGGTGAGCCGCGGCGGTTCGATCTCGTGATCGGCGCGGACGGGATGCACTCGGCTGTTCGGCGGCTCGCTTTTGGGCCGGAGGAGTCGATGCGGCGACCGCTCGGCGGATATCTCGCGGTGTATTCGATGCCGGATGAGCTCGAACTGGGGAGCCGGACGCTGCTGCATATGAAGGTGGGGCGGATCGCTACGACTTATGGGGTCCACCAGACCGGTCAGGCTCGGGCGTGCTTCTTGTTCCACCGAGCAGGGGAACTCCGCTATGACCACCGGGACATTGAGCAGCAGAAGCGGATTCTCGCTGATGAGTACAGCGATTACGGCTGGGAAGTGCCGCGCCTGCTGAAGCACCTGGATGCTGCCGACGATTTCTACTTCGACTCGATTACTCAGATCACGTTGGACAGTTGGCAGCGCGGGCTGGTCGGCCTGGTTGGCGATGCGGGCTACTGCCCGGGTCCGGCTGTTGGCGGCGGGACGAGTCTGGCGGTGATCACGGCCTACGTGTTGGCCGGGGAACTGGCCGCCGCACGCAGCGATATCCGCTCCGGGCTGCGCAACTATGAACGGAAGATCCGCTCGCTGGTCGAATTGAGCCGATCAATCGGACCGACCGTGGTGCGAACGATCATCCCGGGCGACAAGGTGGCGTTCGGCGCGGTGCCGCTTGCCTTCAGGGTCCTCCCACACCTGCCGACTTGGCTTCAGCGTCAGATCTGGTCCGCCAACAATCTAGGCAAAGCCTTCCGCTCGACCCCACTGCCCGACTACACCGACCTGGTGAGGTCGTAGGCGTTGTTGGAGGTTCGATCGTTCAGGTGACCGGCTGTTGCGGAATTTGAGGTGACGGGTGGTTGGCTGGTGACAAAGAGCGACCGAGCAGCGACACTGGCGTGACCGATCCGGGTGGATCTCGCCGCAGTTCGGGACGAGTCCGCCGACCTTGTTCGGCAGGGGGCGACGCCGGTGATCCGAGTAGTTATCGGGCACCGCGGCAAGCTGGTGCGGGGAGCACTGGCCGCGGTGCTCAGCAGGGAGTCCGATCTGACCGTGGTGGCGGAGTTCGAGAGCGCGGACGAGATGCTCGAGGACACCGATGAGGGCCGGGAGGTGATCGTCCTCGATCCACTGCTGCCGGGTGAGATCGGGATGCTGGAACTGTGCGAACGGCTCGAAGACGAGGCCGTGCTGATGCTGATCGAGCAGGACCACGGCGGCTCGATGTCACTTGCGATGTCGGTCGTCAAACAGTCCCAGCGGGTAGGAGTGATCGGGACGGACATCTCACCCGAGGACCTGGTCGACGCGGTCCGTGAGCTGGCCGACGGGAAACCGGTGCTGGACGTCGGTCTGGCGATGGCGGCGCTGCGCGCCGATGCCTGTCCATTGACCGATCGGGAGCGCGAGGTGCTGCAGCTGATCGATACCGGGGCCACGGTGCAGGAGACCGCCCGCACCCTCAACCTGACCTCCGGAACGGTCCGCAACTACCTGTCCAGAGTTCTCGCCAAGACCGGCGCCCGCAGCCGCATCGAGGCAATCCGCAAAGCCCAGGAAAAGGGCTGGATCTGAGTCAGGCGAGGTGGCGTTCCCGGGCGGGAGCAGCCGCTGTCCAGTGGCCGACCAGGTCGGCGTACATGGGGCTGTCGGTGAGCAGAGTTTCGTGGCTGCCGAGGACGGCGTGGTTGCCGTCGAGGACCAGGATCCGGTGCGCGCGCAGGGCCGAGCTGACCCGGTGCGCGATCACGATCAGGCTGCCGGGCCGCGCCGCGAAGGCCTCCTCGGCGACCCGTTCGGCTTCGGGGTCGAGATGGCAGGTCGCCTCGTCAAGGACGGCCAGCGGTGCCGGCGACAGATAGGCGCGGACCAACGCGAGCAGCTGCCGCTCCCCCGCTGACAGTTCCGCCGGCCGGGCAGTCGCGGCGAGACCGCCCAACCGGCGTACCAAGGGACCGGCCCCCACGGCGTCGATCGCCGCGGCGAGTTCGCTCGACGTGACGTCGGGGTTGAGATACGTGAGGTTGTCGAGCACGGAAGCCGTGAAGACATAAGCCTGCTGAGGGATCAGCACCCGCGAGTCGGCCAGTTCCACCGGACGCAGAGCAGCCGGCGGTACGCCGCCCAGCAGAACGCTGCCCGCAGTCGGAGCCAGCAGACCGGTGACCAACCCGGCAAGGGTCGACTTGCCGATCCCGCTGGGCCCGACTACGGCGAGATGCTCGTTCTCCTCCACCACCAGGTCCAGATCACGCAGTACCGGCTCGGCGTCCGGCCCGTAGGCGAACGAAACCCCCTGCAGTCGCACCCGATGGCCTGCCGGAAGCTGCCCGACCAACCTGTACTGCGGGCGCTCGCTCCGGTCGAGGATCCGTCCCAAGGTGACCACGAATCGCAAACCAGCATTGCCGAGCGCGGACATCACCGTGTTGAGCGCGGGATGCAGTCCGACCAGCACGTAGGTCAACCCGCCCAGCAGCGTTCCTGTGCTGACACCCCGGCTCGCCAGCCAAGGCGCGGCAGCCAGCAGGACGAGCAACGGAAGCCAACCACCCAAAGCGAAACAGAGGGTCCGCAGTGCAGTGACCTTCGCGAGCGAACGCTCCGCCGCGGCCTGCCGTTCGATCGGTACGCCGACCAGGCCGGCCGCGAATCCCTCCGCCCCTACCGCGGTCAGATCCCGGACGCCGGCGAACGCACTACCGGCTGTGCTGGCGAGGTCCTCCTCGGCCTGCAGCGACGCCCGGACGCGGGCAGCGGCCAGACCGAGAATGCTCAGCGAGACCCCGAAACCGAGCAGGAACGGCGGCAGCACCAGCGCGGCGATCAACGGCGTCAGGGTCAGCAGACCGGCGACCACCCCGATGACGGTCACCACGAAACTCCGGGCGACCAGGATCAGCCCGGCGAAGGTGTCCCGGACGATCTCCACCTGGCGGTTGAGTCGTGCGACGGCTCCCTCGGAGTACGCCGTACGCAGCGCGCCCGACACCACCTCGCGGACCAGGTCGTCCCGCAGCGGTTCGACCAGTTCACCGAGCCGGCCGTACACACCGCGTGCTCCGATCGCGCCGAGCACCGCGGCAGCCAGCAAGGCGCCGAGCCAGCTCAGTCCTGCGACCGGACGCCCGCTCAGGAAGGCATCCGTGGCATGCGCGACGACAAGTCCGTAGCAGACGGTCGGCAGGATCTCCGGCACCGACCACGCCGCCAGCAACAGTGCTGGGCGGCGGCGGACCGCAGTCACGCCGTACCGCACCTCGCGCTTCATCCGAAGATCTCCTGGAATCCGGGCTGATCCCACAGCAGGCCAGGCGGTCCGGCCGCGCGGACCCGCCCGTGGTCCAGCCAGACCACCAGATCGGCCCGCGCCGCAGTCGCCGCCCGATGAGTGACGATCAGCCGGGTCCGGCGCCGCGGATCGTTCGTCAGGGTCCGGCTGATCTGTACCTCGGTCGCGGTGTCGAGGCTGGACGTCGCGTCGTCCAGGACGAGCAGCCGCTCGGCGGTCCATGCTCTGGCGAGGCCGAGCCGCTGAGCCTCGCCGCCGGACAGCGGTGCCGTTGCCAGCGGTGTCCGGTAGCCGTCGGGCATTCGCCGGACGAAGTCGTGCACCCGCGTCGCACGGGCTGCAGTGAGCAACTCAGCCGGGCCCGAACGGCCGACAGTGATCGCCTCGCCGACCGTCGACCCGACCAGCACGGGACGCTCGAACGCGCACTGCACCGCGGTCCGCAAGGCCTGCCTGCTCAGGGCTCCCAGAGGCACGCCGTCGAGCCGGACCTGACCTGCATCGGGGTCGCGGAGCCGCCCGGCCAGGGCGGCAAGCACGGACTTGCCGGCGCCGCTCGCTCCCACCACGGCGATCGTCGCGCCCCCTGGCAGATCGAGACTGACGTGGTCCAGCAGAACGTCGTCCGCGGCCCGGACGACGACCTCGTCGAAGGTCAACCGTCCCGGACCGGCCGGGAGGCGCAGTGATCCGTAGTCGATTGGCTGGACAGTCATCACCTCCGTGATCCGGACGATGCCCCCTCGGGCTCGGGCCAACTGACCGAGTACGCCGGTCAGGCCGCCCAGTCCCGCGCCGATCACGGCGTACTGCGCCGCGGCGAAGTACTCTCCCGGGGTGATCAGGTCGTGCACCAAGCGGATTCCACCGACTGCCAGGACCGCGATGAGCACGAGTGGTCCGACGATCGCAGCTTGTGCGCCGGACCGGCCGAGGACCCGCCAGGTCCGCAGACCCTGCTCGTGCAACTGCGGTAGCCGATCCAGGATCCGGCGCTCTTCCCGCTCCACGGTGCCGGCCGCTGTGATGGTTCGCAGGCCGGTCAGCGCCTCGGTGAGTGTCGCGGCGATCCGGCCCTGGGTCTGCTGATAGGCAAGGCTGATCTCGGCGGTACGGCGGGTGAAGATCCACAGTACGGCGACGACGAGCAGCACGCCGCCGAGGAAGGCGACTGCTAGCCAGGGGTCGATCAACAGCAGGAGGACCAGGCTGCCGATCGGCGGGACCGCCATCGCGACGGCTGTGATCGAGGCTTGTCCGGCCCGGCCCGCATCGGCGGCGCTACCCGACAAGCGGCTGACCAGGTCGCCGGTGTCGAAAGTGTCTCTAGGTCCCGAGGTGAGCACCCGCTCGACTAGCTGGTTCCGTAGCCAAGCCGTCCTCCCCGCGACCGCAGCCGTTCCCGCGATCACCTCGATGAGGTCGCAGGCGATGCCGACCGCGATCAAGGCGACCGCGATCAGCAACCAACGCTCCGGCCGGTCCTTGGTCGCCACCGCATCCACCGCCCGACCGAGCACGGATGGCAACGCGAGGACGGTCGCGCTGCCGAGCAACGCGGCAACCCCGACCGCCGGCAACCAGCCCCGCCCGGCTCCGGTGGTCATGGGGTGAGTCCGGTGTGGAATGCCAAGAAGGCTAGGAGGTCGGCGGCTAGTTCGGTGCCGCGGCCGGTCGCGCCGGGGAGGTGGCCGGCGTCCGGTTCGGATCTGAGCAGGACCGGCCTGCTCCTGCTCGCGTGTTGGAGCGCCGCGCACATCTTGCGGGCATGCATGGGGTCGACCCGGCTGTCGGCACCGAAGATCGTCAGCAGTACTGCTGGATAGTCGACCGGGCGAGATGCTTGCACGACGCGGTGGTACGGCGAGTAGGCGAGCAATGCGGACAGCTGCTCGGGGTCGTCGGACGAGCCGTATTCGCTCAGCCACGAGGCGCCGAGACCGGAGTGCTGGTAGCGGACCATGTCGAGCACCGGCGCGGAGCAGACGGCGGCGGCGAACAACTCAGGTCGCTGGGAGAGCGCCGCGCCGACCAGGAGACCGCCGTTGGATTCACCGCAGATGCCGAGCTGAGCGGGCGTCGTACGGCCGGTCGCGATCAACGTCTCCGCCGCCGCGAGGAAATCGTCGATGACGTTCTGCTTCGAGCCCAGCGTGCCGGCACGATGCCAGTCGCCACCCTGCTCGCCGCCACCCCGCACGTTCGCGGTCACGAACAGCCCGCCCGCCTCCACCCAGGCCAAGGCGAACGCCGAGTAGGCAGGCACCAACGACAACCCGAACCCCCCGTACCCGTAGAGAATCGTGGGCCTAGGCGACCCGCTCCCCGGAAGTCCCAGAACGGTCATCCGCAAGGCCGTCCCATCCGCCGAAAGGAAGTCGACGCCCTCGGCAACAACCGCCGGCACCGCGTGCGGCGCCGGCACGGGGTCGCGTGCCGGCACGGCGTTGCGCGCCGGTTCTCGGGTGAGTTCGCCGAGGAGGGTGGTGGCGGTCTCGCGGGTGACCTGGTGGGTGTGGGAGCTGTAGCGGTGGATGGTTGGTGGGGTGATGCTGTCGGTGTAGGTGAACCAGGCTTCGTGTCCGCCGTTGGGGCGGGTGGTGAGTTCGCTGAGGGAACCGGGCCCTGGGAGGGGGATCTGGTGCAGTGGTTCGCCGGTTCGCAGATCGTGGCTGGTGAGCTCGCTGATGGCGTGCCTGGTTCGGGCTACGAGGAGGACGTCGTCGAGGATCGCCAAGCCGCCAAGTGGGGCGTCAGGTTGTTCGGCGACTAGTTCGGTCCAGCGGTTCGGGCGCTCGGGATCAGCGACGCAGATCCGGCCGGACGGTGCGTCGAGAGTAGTGGCGAGGTACAGCCGGCCGTCGGGGCCGACAGTTGCCGCGGTGCGCGCCGGAAGACCCTGCTGCACCACCACCGGCATGAAGACCGGGCGTTCCAGGTCCACCAGCCACAGATCGTTGCGGTCGGCAACGGATACGGAGATGACGAGCCAGACCCCTTTCGCGCTGATCTCCAGCCCGTACGACGCTTCGCCGGCCAGCACCTGGACGTTCTCCGGGTGGCCGACCCGGTGCAGGCACAGGCGGTTCGCGCGGACGAAGTAGAAGGACCGGCTGTCGGCGCACCAGGCGACGGGCGAGTACCGGCACCGGGTGATCGGCTCCTCGGCGAGGGCGCCGGTGTCGACGTCGAGAATGCGCAGTACCGAATTCTCGTCGCCGCGGGAGATCTGGAACGCGACCAGCCGGCCGTCCGGCGACGGTTGCCAGCGATCGAGGGTGCTGTTGCCGGAGGCATCGAGATCAACTGGATCGACCAGGACCCGCGGCTCCGGGTCGGCCACGACGAGCACAGGGTGCTCCTGACCGGGGGTCCGCTGCACGAAGAAACGACGGCTACCGCGCCAGGTCGGCGTACCGGTGACGGTCACGTCGCTCAAGGCAGCGACCCGGGAGCGGAAATGGGAACGAGCGGGCAGCGCAAAGGCGTGGGTCAGCCACAGTTCGTCCTGGACCGCCTGCCAACTCTGGGTCCGTGGGTCGGCGGCATCCTCGAGCCAGCGGTAGGGGTCGGGGATCCGGTGGCCGTGCAGGGACTCGACGCCGGCCAGCCGCTCGGCATCCGGATAGTTGCGCATGGCCCCCCTTTTGCTGACTGGTCGGTCCCGGGCGGTTCAGGAGTGCCCGCCCGGGACCTACTGCGCCTAGTGGCAGAGCACCAGGCTGAGGTTGCTCGGCGTCTGGGACGCACATCCGAGGACGGTCAGCGTGCTGCCGCCGCCACCTCCACCGCCACCGCCGGTCGGGGCGTTGAGACCTTGCAGGTCGAGAAGAGCCATTGTGGTTACACCTCCTTTCCAGGTCCGAAGGGCTCGGGCGCCGGACGACGTCCGAGGAACGGGAGGCCCACCGGCTGCTCGTGCAGAGCCGCGCCGAGGGCGAGCAGGATGCCGGCCGAGCCGGTGGCCAGGTCCATGGAGAGCCGCAGCAACTGATTGCCGGGGAAGGCCAGGCCGTCGCCGTAGGAGAGGGCGTGCCAGGCGAATCCATCGATCAACTGGTCCTGGACGGCCGGCTCGAGTTGCGCCGCCGCCAGCAGCAGCCCGGCGCGCCCCATGAACAGTCCGGGCTGGACGAAGTACTCGCAATGGGTGACCTTGCGCAGCGGCTCCAGGGCTGCGGCGAGTTCGTCGTCAGGGCGATGCCGGAGATAGCGGTCGAGAACCATCGCGATCCCGACCGAGCCTTCTTCGAGGTAGGGCAGCGTGCGCCAGCCCTGGTCGACCTGCAGCATGCCGGGCTCGACCGTCGTACAGCGGCGCAGATCCTGTCGCAGCGCGATCCGGACGAGGTCGAGCAGGCCGGTGTCACCAAAGAGTTCGTAGGCGTGCAGGAACAGCAGTGCCGGACCGGATGAGCCGAACATCAGACCCGCCCGTGGCTTTCCCTCGCCACTGAGCCGGCCGACATCCTCGGGTCCGCCCAGCCGATCGGCCAGCTCGTCGACGATCCGGGTCGCGGCGGCGAGTGCGGCCGGCTGGGCGGCGAAGTCGAGCAGGGTGAGCCCGATCCCGGCCAGCCCGGCGTACAGGCCGAGTTCGCGGACGCCGACTGGTTGTGTCAGGCAACGATCCAGGATCTCGAGCGCGTCGGCGGGCCGGCCGAGCTCGGACAACACCAGCGCGATCCCGTGCAGACCGGCATACAGGCCGGGACCGATGGCTTGGTCGCGAGCCTGCCGGGCCAGCCAGTCCTCGTACGCCGGTACGCGGTCCGCGCCGCAGCGGGCAAGGGCGTAGAGCACGCCGGCCGCACCGTGCGCGAGGTTGACGCCACCGCCCGGCTCGAACTGCGCGATGTCCCCGGGGAACAGCCGATCCGTCCGCTCAGGAGTCGCACTCGCCACGATCGCCCTGACCACCGCCCCCCGCGCCTCCGCCCACGTCGCCCGTCCCGGCTGGGGTGCTTCGGTGGGGGTGGCGGGTCGGTTGCCGACGATGAGGTCGGCTGCGGCTTGCACTGTTTCCTTCGGGACCTGGAAGGTTTCGTGCACCAGGTCGGCCAGCTGGTAGGCCTTCTGCGGTTGGAGGGACAGCAACATGGTGGTCTGTGGAGCGAACAGGCCGAGGGTCAAGCAGGCCAGGGCATAGCGGTCGACGTCGACACCTTGCCGATCGCTGGGTGCCGCGTAACCAGGATGCGCCAGCGCCGAGCGAGCCTGCTCGGTCGCCAGCGTGGCCACCTCGAAGTCGATCAGCACCAACCGGCCGTCGCCGTCCACCAGCACGTTGCCCGGATGCAGGTCGTTGAACACCACGCCGCGACCGTGCAAGGCAGCCACCGCTTCCTCGATCCGGGCCAGCATCCCGAGCGCCCATTCGGCGTACGCCGCCCGGTCGGCCGGCTGCGAATCCGGCCTGGTCAGCGGGTAGCGCTGCACGATCAGCCGCTGCAGCGGGTTGGAGTCGACGAACTCCTGCACCAGGAAGTGATGCTCCCCCAGCACCAGGTAGTCGTGCACGGCCGGTACGACGTCCAGGCCCGCCAGCCGTTCGAGGATGTCGCGTTCGTGACCGACCCTGGTCACCGCGTCCCGGCCGAGGACGTCGAGGCCGGCCAGCGGGCGTCCTTCCTTCAGCACCACCTTGCGCTCGGTGTCGCGGTGATGGCCGAGATAGACACCACCGCCGTTCGAGAACTGGATGACGTTCTCGATCACGTAGTCCAGGCCGTCGACCCGGATCGCGTTCCGGGCCTGCAGATGCGGCTCGAGGAAGGGCGGCAGGGTGACCCAGGGCGGCACCGCGAAGGTGGCACCGCGAACGTCCGGGACCAGCCGGCCGTCGGCATCGGCGAGGGCATACACGCGCTCCCCGCTCTCGGAGAGGCAGTACCGGGTGGCGAACGCGCCGTACCGGACGAAGAGCGGGCCGGCCGAGTAGCGCAGGTCGCTCAGGATGTACGGGCCCTGGATTCCGTCCAGGAGTCCGTCGAGTTCCTTCAGCACGAGTTCGAGTTGCGTCTCGTCGACCGGATAGATCGTGATCAGCTTGCCGCTCGAGCCACGGAAGGCCGACTTGGAGTTGAACATCACCTGGACCGGCCGGCTCCGCAGGAACTTGAAGGCCAGCCCGCGCGGAACGCAGTACTCCCAGACCGTTGCGATCGCCTGCTCGGCGTCGTCGAGGCCGGCCGAGACGTGGATCTTCCAGCCCTGCTGTGGAAGGCCGGCGTCCACCGGCGCGTAGTTCATCCAGACGTCGCCTGACTGGTGCTGCCAGCCCGCCGGAACAGTTCTGCCGCACGCAGCGAAGTCGGTCGCACCACGGTCGGCCGGGAGGTCGTAGAACAGCCGGTCTGCCAAGCAGTACAGCTCGTACTGTTCCATCCCGACCTCCTCATGTGATGAACCGTCCGTCACATGGTGTGGTCGGAAAACCGCGGCGCGTAGTGTCTGGCGTCATCGGCGAGAGGTGAGAAACGCACCTGCTACGGCTGCGTAAATCGCTGCCCGCCGTATCAAGCAAGCCTTTGATCGGTCACAACGTCGCGAGCCGGCGGAGCTGGCCGGCTCTGGTCTGTTCGATCGACGCGGCGAGCTTCTTGACGGCCGGCTCCTGCCCGGCGGTTCGGATGCTGCGGGCAACAATGATCGACTGTTCCAGGTTCTCTTTCAGGTTCTTCTCGAGGAGCTGGTCGTAGGCAGAGCCTTTGGTGTTGCTGAGGGCAAGTACTTCGGGTTCGGTCATCATGCCGGGCATGTCGTGGCCCTCGTGCTGGTTGGTGGTGGGGGCCTTGGCGCGGGTTCGGAGGGCGATGAGCTGGGCCACTTCTGACTTGTGGCCGGCAGCAAGGGTCGTGGCGAAGGTGCGGAGGGCTGGGGTGGTGGCTTGATGGGAGGCGGTGGCCAGGACGCGGAGGAGCTGTTCGTCCATCGGGATCATGAGTTCGATCCAGGCCAGGTCGGTGGCGTTGAAGGACGGGTCGGTCTGCACTACGGCGCTTGGGGATGGGGTCGCGGAGGTGCCGCAGGCGGTGAGTGGAGCTGCTAGGAGTAGGACGGCTACTGCTAGAGCTTTCATCGGCGGACTCCTTCGCAAAGGCAAGAGTGCCGGGCGGGTTCTGGGACGAGAACCCGCCCGGCGGATCAGGGCAGCCTACGGATGACCGTTGGCTCCGCATTTGATGATCGGACGGATGCAGTCGTTGACGCGGCGTTCCATCTCGGCCGGCGGCCAAGCGTTGAAGAAGTCGCCATGCATCGTGAACCCACCACCGGAAGCGAGCCGGAAGCCGGCGGTCGGGCCGTTGACCGGGTAGCGCAGCACCTGACGGAGCTTCGGGACCGGGATCGGGTGGCTGGCCGGGCACTCGCCGTTGACCGGGTAGGACATGTGGCTCTTGTGGTCGGGCGAGTCCAGGTCGCGGCCGTTCCAGCATTGCGGGAAGTCCAGGTAGGACTCCAGCATCGAGCCGGGCGGGCAGTTGATGAAGTCGTGCCCGGCACCGGCGTCATCGGCGTTCAGACACGACCAGCGGGAGATGGTGTTGTCGTTGGGTCCGGTCGCCTTCGCGTTGCCGGCCACGATCCGCAGCCCGAACGGCAGCGGCTGGGTCGTCGCGATCACGTCGTCGCGAACACCTTCGCCCAGGTAGTAGAAGGTGGTCCCGGTCGGCTCGACCGGCTGGTCGTTGACGTACAGGGTCGGCACCCAGTACGACGACTTGTCCTCGGCCGGGTTGCACGACGTCGGCGAGTTGACCAGATCCTGCACGGTCGTGTTCGCGTTCGTCACGGTCGCACCGAAGAAGCTGTGCATGTGCGACGCACCGGGCAGGTTGGGGAACACGATCGGGTCGTCCGGCAGCCGATGGGTGTACGCGCAATCAGCGAGGAACTCGGCGACGCGGACGATCGGCCCACTCGCAGAACCACCGAAGACCTGGAACTCGAACAAGGAGGCGCCCCATTGGGTCGCCCGCTGGGTGGCCAGCACCCGGACATAGCGACCGTTGCCATTGACAACAAGACTCTGCTCTCCCCCGGCACCGGTCGTGGTCGAGTAGACATCAGCCCACTGGTTGCCGTCGTTTGAGGCCTGGATCTTGAAGCCACTGGCGTAGGCGGCCTCCCAGCGCAGCAGCACCCGGCTGAAGGCTTGAGGAGAACCGAGGTCGATCCGGAGCCACTGGTTGTCGGCGAAGCTGCTCGCCCAGCGGGTGCCGTTGTCGCCATCGACGGCGGCCGCGGCCGGGAAGGCGGCGCTCTCGACCGATGAGGCGAGCGTCGGACGCCCTTGGGACAACAGGGTTTCAGCGGCCTGCGCCGGCTGACCGGTGCTCACCAGGTAGGCACCGAACAGCGCGAGCAATGTCGTGAGCAAGATGGCGAACCGCGAGCCCCTCATCGGTAGACCCGCACGTAGTCGACGAGCATCCGGGACGGGAACGGCGTCGCCGAGTTCGGCGGGCCGGGGAAGTCGCCACCGACGGCCAGGTTCAGGATCAGGTAGAACGGGTGGTCGTAGATCCACGGCCCACGCGTCGCCTCGAGCTGAGCCTTGTCGACGGTGAAGACCGTCGTACCGTCGACCTGGTAGGTGATGCCGGTGGAGTTCCAGAGCATCGTCCAGGTGTGGAAGTCGTTCGCGAAGTCCGCCCCACCCGGCAGGCCGTACGAACCGCCGTACCCGCCGGCGCCGTTGTACGCCGGGGCGTGCAGCGTCGAGTAACCCTTGGTGGTCTCGCGGCCGAGGATCTCCATGATGTCGATCTCGCCGTTGTACGGCCACGGGCGACCGGTCAGGAAGTCCGAGCCCATCATCCAGAACGCGGGCCAGAAGCCGTTGCCCTTGGGCACCTTGATCCGGGCCTCGATCTTGCCGTACGTCGTGTCGAACTTCGTGCCGGTGTTGATCCGCGCCGACGTGTACTGGCACGTCCCGCTGCCACTCACCGGGTCGATCGGGCAGGCCGAACCAGGTGTCACCTCACGACGAGCCTCCAGGACGAGATTGCCCTGGCCGTCGGTCTGGATGTTGTTGTTGTTCGTGTAGACCTGCAGCTCGCCGTTCTGGCCGTTGCCGGGATCGGCCCGCCACTTGTTCGCGTCCGGCTTCGCACCGGCCGCGGTATTGAACTCGTCCGACCAGATCAGCCGCGGTGGGTTCGCCGGATCGGCCGGCGGCGTCGGTGGCGTGTTCGGTGCACCGCCGGTGCCGTAGACCTGGAACTCCCACAGCGAGTACCCGTACGGCGTATTGCGCTGCGTCCCGTACATCCGCACGTAGCGTCCGGACCCGGTGATGTTCAGCGTCTCCTTGAACCCGGGACCGGTCGTCGACGTGTAGATCGGCGACCAGTTGTTCGCGTCGTTGGAGACCTGGATCTGGTACGACTTCGCCGAGGCGGGATCCCATTGCAGGATCACCTTGTCGATCTGGGCGGTCGCGCCGAGGTCGACGTAGATCCAGCCCGGGTCGACCCAGCCGACGTCGGTCGCGGTCGCCCAGCGGCTGGCCGGGTCGAGGTCGAAAGCCCTGGCCGGCGTGCATTCGAAGCAGTTGCCGTCACTCTGCTGCGTCGAGGCGAAGCCGGGCTTGTTGTACGACAGGAGCTTGCTGGTCGGACCGGGGCCCGTTCCTCCCGTAGTACCGAAGACTTTGAACTCCCAGAGGGAATAGCCCCATTGGGTGGCGCGCTGCGTGCCGAGCAGGCGTACGTAGCGACCGGAGCCGGTGACATTCAGGGTCTGGTTGCCACCGGTGCTGGTGGTGGTGCTGTAGATCGAGGACCAGTTGTTGCCGTCCGCGGAGGTCTGCAGCTGAAAGGCCGTCGCGTACGCCGCCTCCCAGCTGAGCTGGATCTGGCTGACCGTGGCGGTCTGACCGAGGTCGATCCGAATCCACTGCGGATCGGTGAAAGCGCTCGACCAGCGGGTGCCGGGGTCACCGTCGACGGCCGAGGTCGCGGGGAACGCGACGTTCTCGGCCGAGGACGCGGTGACCGGCTTGCCTTGGGACAGCAACGAGTCGGCCGCGTTGGCGGACGGGCTGACGAGGAGCGCGGCGACGAAGCTGATCGCGACGGCGAGGAGGGTGGCGGCCTGGATACGTCTGGGCCGGCGGGACGGGTGGAGTGCTGAACCGGGCGGTCGGTGGGCAGGGGGCGGGGAATGCTGCTGCATGGGCATCTCCAGGGCGGGCGGGAAAGTAAGGCGGGGGAACGTTCCCTAAGCCTGAGAGTTGCGTGCTGAGGGAACGGTGTCAAGACCTCGTCACGATCCGGCGGCAACCTTGCGGAGCCTTGACAAGGTTCCGGAACCGCCGCGATGCTCATGCCTGGGACACCTATCGGAGGGGGCACGCGTGCGACGTCCGACCCTGCATGCCGTCGCGGCCCGGGCCGGGGTGTCGAAGTCCAGCGTGTCCCGGGTGATCAACGGCGAACCCACTGTCGCTCCGGAGATCCGGCAGATCGTGATGGCCGCCGTCACCGAGCTCGGCTACGTGCCGAACGGCGCGGCCCGCAACCTGGTCACCCAGAAGACCAACACCATCGCGATCATCGTCTCGGACCCGCCGGCCGGGCTGGCCTCCGACGACCCGATGTTCGCGATGGTCGTCCGCGCCGCCTCCCGCGAGCTCGAGGCAGCCGGCAAGCAGGTCTCACTCGTGCTGGCGGGCTCCGACGAGAGCCGCCGTCGCGTCGAGCAGTACCTGGCGGCCGGTCATGTCGACGGCGCCATGCTCGTCTCGATGGACGGCGCCGACCCGCTCCCCGCAGCACTGGCCCGCACCGGGTTGCCCGTCGTGTCGCATGGCCGGCTGGCGTCGCCCGGGCTGATGCCGTACGTCGACAACGACAACATCGGCGGCGCGACGACGGCCGTCCAGCACCTGCTCGACCAGGGGCGGAAGCGGATCGCGACCATCTCCGGGCCGTTGGACATGACTGCCGCGCAGGACCGCCTCACGGCGTACCGGCAGGCGTTGCAGGGAACCGGGCGGCGGTCGATCGTTGCCCTCGGCGACTTCACCCGGATCTCCGGAGCGGAGGCGATGCGGCAACTGCTGGACGACGATCCGCAGCTCGACGCGGTGTTCGCGGCGAACGATCTGATGGCGATCGGAGCGCTGCGGACACTGCGTGAAGCCGGTCGGCGGGTGCCGGACGACGTTGCCGTGGTCGGGTTCGACGACATCGAGGCCGCGCTCTACACCGCTCCCCCACTGACCACGGTCCGCAGCCCGATGGGCGAGCAGGCGGCCGGCACCACCCGCCTGCTGCTCGAACTCCTTGCCAACGGCAACGCCGATTCGGTCATCCTGCCGACCGAGCTGGTCATTCGGGAATCAGCTTAGAAGCCTTCAAGAGAAGATCCCGTACTGCGGTTGACGCGACTGATCCTTCGGGGGCGAGAGTTGGATCCGAGCTGAGGAAGACCGGGCCGTCTTCGGTCGAGGCGGGCAGGCGGCCGTGGGAGCCGCGGACGATCGACGGGTCTAGCGGGACCACCTGCATCGCGTAGCGGAGGCCGACCTTCTTGCGCAGCAGGTACGACGCGGCTCGGGGCTTGACGAAGCGGTCGGCAGGGTCGAAGAACAGTTCGGCGGGGTCGTAGCCGGGCTTGCGGTGGATCTCCACGCCTCTTGCGAAGTCTGGGGCTTTTTGGTCGTCCAGCCAGTAGTAGTAGGTGAACCACGAGTCGGCTTCGGCGACAGCGACCAGTTCACCGGCGCGTTCGTGGTCGAGGCCGTGCGCCTTCTTGCCTTCGGCGTCGAGCACTTCGGCGACCCCGTCGATGCCTTGGAGAAGCTTGCTCACGGCATCGAGGTCGGCGGGATTCTTCACGTAGACATGGGCGATCTGGTGATCCGCGACCGCGAAGGCTCTCGAGGTCCACGGGTCGAGGTACTCCATCCCGTCCTGCGTGTGGACTTCGAGGAGACCTTCGCTGCGGAGTACGCGATTGATGTCTACCGGCTTCTCGACATCGGTGATGCCGTACTCCGAGAGCACGATCACGGTCGCGCCGCGGGCCTCGGCGTCGTCGAGGAGCGGTGCGAGGACGGCGTCGAGTTCGATCGCGGCACGGGTCGCCTGGACCGACGACGCGCCGTACCGCTGGAGGTCGTAGTCGAGGTGTGGGATGTAGGTCAGCAACAGGTCGGGGTTGTCCTCGGCAAGGATCTGGCGCGATGCGGCAACGATCCACTTGCTCGATTTGATGCTTGCTGTCGGCCCCCAATAGTTGAACAGGGGAAAGGATCCGAGCTTCGTCGTCAACCGGTCGTGCAGCTCGACCGGTCGGGTGTAGCAGTCGGGAGCCTTGCGGCCGTCGGCGTAGTAGATCGGGCGCGGGGTGACGAGCAGGTCCGTCTCGGCGCCCATCGCGTACCACCAGCAGACGTTCGCCACCTTGTACTGCGGGTTGCTGCGGCGCGCGATGTCCCAGAGCTTCTCCCCTTGCACCAACTGGTTGTGTTGACGCCAGAGGAAGACTTCGCCGAGATCCCGGAAGTACCAGCCGTTGCCGACGATGCCGTGGTCGGTCGGCAACTTGCCGGTGAGAAAGGTCGCCTGGGCTGAACAGGTGACCGCGGGAAGGACCGCTCCGAGTTCACGGGACAGCGGGAGGGACCGGAGCCGTGGCATCTTCCGGAGCAACCGCGGGGTGAGACCGACGACGTCGATCACTACTACCTGCTGTGTCATCGGTTCTCCTTCAGAGTGGGGTCAGGCCGAGGTTGACCAGGCGGTCGCGGAGCCAGCTGAGTTCGTCGGCTATTCCTTCGGCCAGTTCCTCCTGGCCTTTGGGGGCCTTGGGGAGGACGGACCAGGTGTAGGTCTCCGACTCGAGGTGGTGCGTGAGCGGGTGCGGACCTCCGACCAGGTGCTGCAGGCTCTCCTCGAGGACGTCCGTCGTGCTGGTCAGCGGCGGTCGCGGCGCGGCGTGCACGGGGACGTGGAAGTGGACCCGCCACGACGCGTGGCCGGACAGCTCTCTGATGAGATCCAGGTTGTCGACACCCGGTCCGCCGTACTCGCGCGTCTGGTGCAGGAACTTGGGTTCGGCGAACTCGGCCAGCAGTTCGCGCGCCTTCGGATCCCACGGCTCGGCGACGTGCAAGGCGGCCGAGACCTGGCTCTTCACGATCGGCACCTTGGCGTCGGCCAGCACGGCGAACGACTTGGCCGGCTCTTCGAACTGGACCGCCAGGTGGCAGGTGTCCAAGCAGATCCCGACTGCGCCTACCTCGGCGTACGGGATGAGCCAGTTGGCAGCCTGGTCGACCATCTCGAGGACGCAGCCGGGTTCCGGTTCGACGGCGACGCGGATCTGGCGGCCCGTTCTCGTCCGGATCAGGGCGAGCTGGTCGTCGAGTTTGTCGAACGCCTGGCGCGCCTCGGCGTCGCGGCTGCGGGTCCACGGCGTGCGCCAGGCGAGTGGCAGCGTCGAGATCGATCCGTACGCCGCGTCCGCGGGCATCAGTTCGCTCAGCACCTTGACGAGGTCGAGCATGTAGCGCAGGCGCGCCGGCTCGGTCCAATCCGGCTGGTACACCTTCTTGCCGACGACGCGGTCGTGGAACCCGGCGTACGGGAAGCCGTTAAGGGTGACGACCTCCAGCCCGTTCCGGTCGAGGACCCGGGCGAGCCTGCCGAGGGCGACCGGCGAGTTGGCCAATCGCTCCGCGAGGGTGTTCGCGAGCCAGAGGCCGACGCCGAGGACCGGGACCTTCAGGTGTTTGCGGACGAGGGCGGAGCAGCCTTCGAGTTGGGCGATCACGCCTTCGAGGTCTTCAGCCGGGTGGACGTTGGTGCAGTACGCGAGATGGACGATCGAGCCGTCGGGATGCCGGAACCTCATGACCGTGCTCCGCGCAGGATCGAGTTCCCCTCGAAGGTCTCCGCTGCCTCGGTCGCTGCCAGGTCGAGCCGGCCGGACTGGCCGTAGAAGGCGACCGGGTTGCGCCAGAGCACCTGGTCGATATCATCGGCCGTGAAGCCGGCCGCGAGCATCGCCTGGCCGGTCGCGTACGTGCGCAGCGGATCGGACTTGCCCCAGTCGGCCGCCGAGTTGACCAGGATCCGCTCGGTCCCGAACTGCTGCAGGATCACCACCATCCGGTCCGGATCCATCTTCGTGTCCGGGTAGATCGAGAAGCCCATCCAGCAGCCGGAATCGGCGACCTCCTTGACGGTCACCTCGTTCAGGTGATCGACCACGACGAGCTCGGGCGCGAGCCCTGCCTCCTTCACCACGTCGAGCGTGCGGGTGGTGCCGGCCGCCTTGTCCCGATGTGGTGTGTGGACGAGCACGGGCAGCTCGAACCGCTTGGCGAGCTCCAGTTGCGCGGCGAACACCTCGTCCTCGGCCGGCGTCATCGAGTCGTACCCGACCTCGCCGACCGCGACCACACCGTCCTTCGCGAGGTATCGCGGCAGGATGTCGAGGACGCCCCGGCAGCGTGGGTCGTTGGCCTCCTTCGGGTTCAGCGCGATCGTGCAGTGGTGCTTGATCCCGTACTGCGAGGCGCGGAACGGTTCCCAGCCGATGAGCGAGTCGAAGTAGTCCTCGAACGAGCCGACACTCGTCCGCGGTTGGCCCAGCCAGAACGCGGGCTCGACCAACGCCTGGACGCCGTGCGCGGCCATCGCGGCGTAGTCGTCCGTGGTTCGCGAACTCATGTGGATGTGGGGATCGAAGATGCGCATGGTCAGACACCTCTCCTGGGCGGGGATGCGGTGAGGTACTGCTCGAGGTCTTTCGGGATCTCCCGGCCGGCGGCGGCGCGCTCGGCGGCGAAGTCGGTCATCATCCGGATCAACTCGTCGTCGACTCGGGCCGGGAGTCCGTCGACCTTCTCCAGTGGAACACCTGCGAAAACACACTTCAGCACAGCCTGCCTGAAGCTTGCCTGCGGCAACCAGGTTGTCGCGTAGGGCCCGAGCGCTGCCGCCAGCAACCGCTGGTCGTTGGTGCGAATCGCGTCCTCGACAATTGTCAGGGCTTGATCTTTGAGGTCTTTTGAGACCTCGTCCAGCGACAGTGCTTGCAGGACAGCTTGCTTCTCGTCGGCATCGCCATACCGATAGACCAGCTGCACTTCGTCGGCGGGCACGCCGATAAGCAGCAGTGCGCGAACTGCCTGGTCCGTGGTCCATCCGGGACCGAGCGGCTCGCGACCGACCTTGCGGGCAACGGCAGGGAAGACCTCGGCGAGCGGTTGCTTACGGGCCTCGGCTAACCAGGCTTCAGTGTCGGGAGAGAGTTCAAAGCCGGTCATGAGGAGAACCTTCGGAGGAAGGTGAGGGAGTCGCGGGCGGTAGTGGGGGCGGAGTGGGAGTGGCGTGGGAGTTCAACAGCTACTAGGCCGGCGTACTGGATGTCGGTGAGAGCTTGGAAGACTGCGGTGAAGTCGACCTCGCCGGTGCCGAACTCCAGGTGTTCGTGGATGCCTCGGCGCATGTCGTCGATCTGGACGTTGACCAAGTAGGGGGCGCCGGTGGCGATGCAGGCGGCTGGGGGTTGTGGTTCGTTGCAGACCAGGTGGCCGATGTCGAGAGTCAGGCCGAGGACGCTGCTGCCCACGTCCGCTTGGAGTTTGAGGTAGGCGGCGAGGTCGTCGACGAGCATGCCTGGTTCTGGTTCCAGGCCGAGCTGGACGCCTCGGTCGGCGGCGTACACGACGAGTTGACTGCAGTTCGCGACCAATCGTTGCCAGCCGAGATCGGGCGAGACGTCTGCTGGCAGTATGCCCGACCAGAACGAGACGGCATCGGCGCCGAGGTCGGCGGCGACATCGATCGCCCTTTCCAGCAAGGCGATCCGCCACTCCGCACCGTCGGTGTGCAACAACGTCGGCTCGTGCTTGCGCACCGGGTCGAGAATGTACCGCGCCCCCGTCTCGATCACCACACTCAGCCCGTACTGCGTGAGTAGGCGACCCACCTCCGCCGTACGCTCCCGCAGGTCGGTACCGAACGGGTCGAGGTGGTTGTGGTCGAGCGTCAAGGCGACCCCGTCGTACCCGAGGTCCGCGAGCACCGCCAGCGCATCAGGCAACCGATGATTCGCGAACCCGTTCGTCCCGTATCCGAGCCTCATGTCGGCGACACCTTCCGAGCCAACCTCTTCGCCAGTGGCAACGCCACAACCAGAGCAGCACCCAACCGCGGTGCACCCCCGCGCGCACACCAGGCGGCTTGCAATGGCACCAACCCATGAATCCCAGCCCCCACGGCTTTCCGCAACCTCGGCCCAGTCGGCTCCTGCGCCGCAGCAAACTGCGCAGGCCCCACCGCGCGAGCAAACAACCCTGCGAGAGCCGTGGTCACGACCCCGGCGGCGCGGGAGGTGCTGCCGATGGCTGCGGCAGCTGTTGAGGTGGTGATGGCGGCGGTGGCGAGCAGGGCGGAGCGTGGTGGGAGTGGGGTGCTGCCGTGGACTTCGCCGCGGGACATGGCTGTTACGCCGAGGATGTGGGTGCCTACTGCTAGGGCGGGAGCCCAGGCTGCTCGGCGGTTGTTGCCTGCGCCAACCAGTACGTCGAGGCAGCGGGCGGCTGCCATAAAGGCTGGGCCGGCTGGGGTGTTCTTGGCTCCCAGGTCGTAGGTCCAGGCAGTGGCGGCGAGGAGTGCCGACGTACGGAAGGCTGCGCTGCCTCCTGTTGCTGCTGCTAGGGCTAGGCCGGCTGTGGTTAAGCCTGTTGCTAGACCGAGAGCGGCGCGTGGGGTGACGCGGCCAGAGGGGATCGGGCGTTCGGGGCGTTCGACGGCGTCCACCTCGCGGTCGGCCCAGTCGTTCAGCGCCATGCCCGCCCAGTAGATGCAGATCGACGATGCCGAGAGACCTACCAGGCGCGCTGGTCGTCCGTTGCCTGAAGCAACAGCTCCGGCGAGGACGTCGCCGGGGACCGTGAGGGCGGCGGGCGCGCGGACCAGCTCGGCCAGATCCTTCAGCATGAGCGCACCCAGTCGACTAGGGCGTCGTACTGCCTGAGAAGGGAGTGTTCGGTGGACTCGATGGGGTCCTTGAAGTAGAAACCGAGGAACGGCATCGCGCCGACGTGGTTGCGGTCGAGGGCGAGGGCGGAGAGCCGGGCGAGATCGAGTACGAGCGGAGCGGCGAGGGCTGAGTCGCAGCCTTGCCAGGTGAACTGGAGGGTCATCCGTACGCCGAGGAAGCCGGAGAACATCACGTGATCCCAGGCGGTCTTCCAGTCGCCCATCTGGTCGACGTAATCGATGTGCACTTCGCCGGGGATGTCGCCGAGGAGCTCGGACAGGCCGCGTTCCTTGGAGATGCTCTTCGACTCGGCTGCGCGCGGGTCCGCGAGAGTTGCGCCGTCGCCACCGCCGAGGAGATTCGTGCCTGACCAGGCGTGGACGGGGAGCGCCCGGGATGTGAACATCGGCGCCAGCACGCTCTTCACCAGGGTCTCGCCGGTCTTCGCATCCTGCCCGCCGTACGGCATCCCCTTCTCCACGGCCCACTCCCGCACAGCCTTGGGGCGGATCGAGGTCGACGGCGTGAAGTCCACATACGCAGCCCCCGCCTCGAACGCCCCCAACGCAGCCAAACTGCTGGCGGGCAGGACGTCCCCGGTTCGCTCGCCGACCGGGTCGGTGCCGGCGACCGAGGCAGAGCCGTCCGAAGAACTGGCGGGGATGGAGGAGATCGCGGCCCGAGCGGCGGAGGTGATCGGGCGGCGGAGCGTCGTACGGAGGGTTTGTAGGTCTGTGTGCGCGGGGTGGGGTGGGGCTGGGGGTTCGGTGGAGGCGAGGTTGATGGCTACTACTTGGTGGAGGTTGTTGCGGCGGCGGAAGGCCTGGATGTCTTCGGCGATGTGGTGGAGGCCGTTGTGCGGAGTGCCGCCTTCGGGAAGGAGTGTGATGTTGCGTTCTGCTTCGGCGAGGTCTGCGGCGATGAGGGCAGGCAGGCCGGGTGGCAGCACTCCGCCGGCGACGAGGCGTTCGACCTGTTTGGTGAGCGGGGTGTCGACGACGTCGTGACCGCCGAAGACCAGGTGGTCGGTCGGCACCAGGCCGGCGCCGGCGAAGTCGGGCAGCTCCGTCACGAGGCCGGCCGGTGGGGCGCCGTGACGCAACGCGGCGGCTCCGGCGATGGTCGTGCTGGCGACCGATCCCCTGGCCCCGAACAACCAGACCCCAACGCGACGTCGCATCCGTTGCTCCTCACGATCAACGGCCACGGAAGGTAATCTTGGGCAGACATTCCGTGACTGCGGGAACTTTAGATCGACGTCCGACCTCTTGGGAAGAACTCACGGACAGATTCCGGGAATATCCGGACAGTTTCCGCGCAAACTCCGAACCGTGGCGAACTATGCCTCGACGGAAGAATCTCCTGTGCCACCAAGGTGTTCGGCTTCGGCCACCAGGTCGCGGGACCGATCGGCGACAGCCATTGCGGCCAGCGCCGTCGTCAACGGGACGGCCGCGATGATCCCCAGGCTTCCGACCAGACCTCGGACCACTTCCACCGCGACGATCTCGGTCGTCACCACATAACCACTCGACACCCCGCCGATCGCGAAGACCATCAGCAGCGGCAGCGCGGCCCCGGCGTACGCCAGCACCAGCGTGTTCACCACCGAGGCGACGTGCGCACGCCCGATCCGCAGCCCCGCACCGATCAGCGCGGACCGGCTCGCCGACGGGTTGGCGGCCGACAGCTCCCAGACAGCGCTCGCCTGAGTGACGGTCACGTCATCCAGTACGCCGAGCGCGCCGATCACGATCCCGGCGACGAGCACCCCGGACAGGTCGATCCCCGGCACCAGCCCCTTGATCTGCGACGCGCCGTCACTCGCCAGACCACTGAACGCACTGACCTTGACGAAGAACCAGCCGAGGAAGGCGGTCAGCGCGAGCGCGGAGATCGTCCCCGCCAGCGCGACCGAGGATTGGGCATTCACCCCATGAGTGAGGAAGAGTGCGATGACCATGATCACCGAGCCGCCGACCACCGCGACCAGCAGCGGATTCGACCCCTTCACGATCGCCGGCAGGATGAACTGGGTCAGCGTCACCGCCGTCACGCCGAGCGCGATCAGCGCCGACACACCCCGCCACCGGGACAGCGCGATCACCGCCACGGCGAAGATGCCCGCGAGCCAGAGCAACGGCACCTTCCGGTCGTGATCCACATAGTCGTAGCGGGTATTGATGGGGTCGCCCGGCTTCACGTTCAGCAGCAGGTGATTGCCGACCTTGACCGGAAGCGCCACCTGGGTGGCCTTCGGCACCTGAACCGGCACGTCCAGGCCCTTGTCGTTCAGTCCGGGTGTATCGGTCAGATGGACGGTCGCCTCGTCGCAGTCGGCCGGGGTCTCCGGGCACGGCACCAACTTCGTCACCGTGCCGCGCGCGCCCTGCTGCTGGGCCGCCGGGACCTTCAGGTCGGCGCCCGGCCACAGGACGATCATCGCGATCACCGCGGCCAGGATCAGCGGGACCAGGAACGCGGCCACCACGATCCGCACCCGCCGCGCCACGATCGCGTCCGAATCCACCACCGAGGTATCGACCACGTGCTCGCCCGACGAGTGGCCGTGGCCATGGCCGTGGCCCGGCGGAATGTCGATCCGGCCGCGGCGGTTCGGCTTACTGTCGGCCCGCCTGCGCCCTACGTTCCGCCTCGGCATCCGTCCAACCTTCCACTGTCGACGACAGGATTCTTCCCTGTTTTGACAACCATCCCCAATTAAATGAAAATGATTGTCATGAGACCAGTTCTACGCGCCGTAGTCGCCGGCGTCGCGGCCGCGGCGGTTGTCACTCTCGCAGGTTGCGGCAACTCCGCTGCCGACGACCCGGCCGGCAGCGGCGACAAGCTGAACGTGGTCGCGTCGTTCTACCCGCTGGAGTTCATCGCCAAGACCGTCGGTGGCGACGCCGTGCACGTGACGACGCTGACCGCGCCCGGCGTCGAGCCGCACGATCTGGAACTCACGCCGAAGCAGGTCGGCCACATCGCCGAGGCCAAGCTGGTGCTCTTCGAGGGCAACCTGCAGCCCGCCGTCGACGAGGCGATCGACCAGAACGCGAAGAAGTCCGCCTTCGACGTGGCCCCGGCAGCTTCGCTGGAGGCCACCGGCGCCGACTTCGAGGAGCACTCCGAAGGCGGCGCGGGCCCCGCGGTCAAGCCGGCCGCGTACTCCGGGGACGAGCTCGACCCGCACTTCTGGCTCGACCCCGTCCGGTACGCCGATGTCGTCAAGGCGATCACCGAGAAGTTCGTCGAGACCGACCCGGCGAACGCCGACGGCTACCGGGAGCGGTCCGCCGCGATGCTGGCCGACGTCACCAAGCTCGACAACGACTTCAAGACCGGCCTGGCGAACTGCAAACTCAAGACGTTCGTGACGAGCCACCAGGCCTTCGCGTACCTCGCGAAGCGGTACGGTCTGCAGATGGTCGGAATCGCCGGATTCACCCCGGACGCCGAGCCGACCCCGCAGCGGATCAGGGAGGTCCAGAACATCGTGCGCGAGCAGAAGGTGTCCACGATCTTCTACGAGGAACTCGTCAGCCCCAAGGTGGCCGAGTCGATCGCCCGCGATGTCCACGTCAAGACCGCTGTCCTGAGCCCGATCGAGGGCCTCTCGGACGCGAACTCCCAGGAGTCCTACCTCTCGCTGATGCGGGCGAACCTGCAGGAGCTCCGGAAGGCGAACAGCTGCGCGTGACCCCTCCAGAACACCCCTCAGAACAGCAGTCGGCCGTCCAGGTCACCGATCTCTCGGTCGACCTGGGCGGTCGTCTCGTACTCCGGGGCGTCGACCTCCGGATCCGCCAGGGCGAGGTCGTCGCCGTCCTCGGCACCAACGGCTCCGGCAAGTCCACGCTGATCCGGACCGTCGTCGGCCTGCTCCCGGCCGCTCGCGGTGAGGTGCAACTCTTCGGTACGCCGGTGCCGCGGTTCCGCCAATGGCAGCGCGTCGGTTACGTACCGCAGCGGATCACCGCGGCAGGCGGCGTACCCGCCACTGTGTATGAAGTCGTTTCTTCGGGGTTGCTGTCGCGGCGGCGGTTGTTCCGTCCGCTCAAGGCGGCAGACCGGACCGCGGTGGAGCACGCGCTGGAGCTCGTGGACATGGTCGACCGCCGCAAGGACGCGGTGGCCGAGTTGTCCGGCGGACAGCAGCAGCGCGTCCTGATCGCGCGGGCGCTCGTCTCGGATCCGGACCTGCTGATCCTGGACGAGCCGACGGCCGGCGTCGACCTGGCCAGCCAGGCGATCTTCGCCGACGCGATCCGCGAACGGGTCGCCGGCGGCAGCACCGTCGTGATGGTCAGCCACGATCTCGGTCCGATGGATGCCTTGATCGACCGCTCCGTCGTCCTTCGCCGCGGCCGGATCGTGTACGACGGACCGCCGCACGCCTCCCAGACGCATGCCCATGTCCACCCGCACAGCGCGGATGACGAGCCGGGGTGGCTGTCGTGACGATGTTCCAGCTCGAGTTCATGCAGCGGGCGCTGATCGCCGGATTGCTGACCGGGTTGTCGGCGCCGGCCATCGGCACGTACTTGGTCCAGCGGCGCCTGTCGCTGATGGGCGACGGGATCGGGCACATCGCGATCACCGGTGTCGCCCTGGGTCTCCTGACCGGTACGGCGCCAGTGCTGACCGCAGTACTGGTTGCTATTGCTGGTGCAACAGCTATCGAGCTGGTCCGGGCTCGCGGGAAGGCGTCAGGTGACGTCGCGCTTGCGCTGCTTTTCTACGGCGGCATAGCAGGTGGTGTGCTGCTGATCGGCTTGGCCGGGCAAGGCGCTGCAACGCTGAACACCTACCTGTTCGGCTCACTCACCACTGTTTCGCCATCTGACCTGTACGTCGTGGTTGGGCTGGCCGCGACTGTTCTAGTGGTCGCGATCGGGCTCGGCCCGCAACTGTTCGCGGTGTGCCAGGACGAGGAGTTCGCTCGAGTCACCGGGCTTCGTGTGCAGCTCTTGAACCTATTGATCGCTGTGATGGCTGCAGTGACCGTGACTGTGGCCATGCGGACTGTTGGGCTGCTCCTGGTGAGCGCGCTGATGGTCGTGCCGGTTGCTACGGCTCAGCAGGTGACGCGGTCGTTCCGCAGTACGTTCGTCACTGCTTGTGCGATCGGCGTGACGGCTTGCCTGGCCGGCATCATCACGTCGTACAACGCGAATGTGGCTCCGGGTGCGACCATCGTCGTACTGGCGCTGGCTGGGTTCGTCGTGGCTGCCACGGTCGGCACGTTGCTCCGCCGCCGCCAGGCGGTGAGGGCGCCGCTGGCCGATGAGGAGCCGGAGGTCGACATCCCGGCGCCGGCGCCGCATGTGGTGAGTCCGGAGCATGTGCACGCGCATAGTCCGGAGTGCGGTCATCCGAAGGTCGAGCACGATGATCACGTCGACTACGTCCACGACGGGCATCTGCATGCGGCACACGGAGATCACTGGGATGAGCACTGAGTTGCTGGATAGTGAGAGAATTACCGGTGTTGCCGGGGAGAATCGCGGTGACGAGAGATGACAGGAGGCACGGTGGCCATCGGAACACGCTCGACCCGTCAGCGCGCGGCAGTCGCTTCGGCGCTCGACAGCCTCGACGATTTCCGGACCGCCCAGGAGATCCACCAGGAGCTCCGGGGGTCGGGTGAGGCCGTCGGTCTGACCACTGTCTACCGCACCCTGCAGGCTCTGGCCGACTCGCGTGAGGTCGACGTGCTGCGCACCGCGGACGGCGAAACGGCGTACCGGCGCTGCTCGAAGGGACACCACCACCACCTGGTCTGCCGCAACTGCGGCCGCACCGTCGAGGTGGAAGGCCCGGCCGTCGAGCGCTGGGCGGACAAGGTCGCGGCCGAGAACGGCTTCGCCGACATCAGCCACACGCTGGAGATCTTCGGCACCTGCCAGGAATGCCAGTCGCTCTCCTGATCCTGCCTGCCGTGTGGCCCCTGCCCCTGTGGCCGGGGTCACACTTGCGTTAGAGCGCACTCTAACCCGTAGCGTTTCGGTCATGAACACAGCCGGTGTCCTCAGCTCCCCCGCCCGACGTCAGGCGCTCGCCGAGCGGTACGAGGCGCCGGAGCTGCCGCCGCTCGATCCAGAACTGCTGCACCTGCTCGATCTGCCGGCCGACCTCCCCGATGAACTGAGCATCGCCGAGGTCGCCTCGGTCACCGGTCTGACCGCCCACACGCTCCGGTACTACGAACGGATCGGGCTGGTGGAGGTCGCCCGGGATGCCAACGGCTACCGCCTGTACGACCGGGAGGCGCTCGCCCGCGTCGTCTTCGTCACCCGGCTGCGCCTGTCGGACATGCCGATCACCACGGTCAGCCACTACATCGACCTGGTGAACCAGGGTCCGCAGACCGAGCCGGAACGCCTGGCAGTCATGCAGGAGCACCGCGCGATGATCCAGCGCCGGATCAGCGAGATGACGGCGGCACTCGCGCTGACGGAGTACAAGATCACCACGTACGGCGGCACCTGCGCTCCCTGATCTTTCTTCTACTGCCTCTTTCTTCTGCTGCCGGCCACCCTCGCTGCTGCCGGTCGGCGGAGCCATGCCTACAACTTGGAGATTTCTGATGATTCTCGGTACCAACGGACCTGAGGTCAGCCGGCTAGGACTCGGCTGCATGGGGATGAGTTTTGCCTACGGGCCGGGCGACGATGCCGAATCGGTGGCAACGCTGCATCGGGCGCTCGAGCTCGGGGTGACGTTTCTCGATACCGCTGACATGTACGGCGCGGGGGCGAACGAGGAGCTGATCGGCAAGGCGATCGCGGGACGCCGGGACGAGGTGGTGCTGGCGAGTAAGTTCGGGATCGTGGTCGACCCGGAGACGCTGGCGGTCACCGGGGTGGACGGCTCACCGGCGTACGTGCGATCGGCTGTGGATGCGTCGCTGGGTCGGCTCGGGGTGGATCATCTCGATCTGTACCACCAGCACCGGGCTGATCCGTCGGTGCCGATCGAGGAGACGGTCGGCGCGATGGCTTCGCTGGTCGAGGCCGGCAAGGTGCGGTATCTCGGGTTGTCGGAGGCGTCGGCGGAGACGATCCGGCGGGCGCACGCGGTACATCCGATCACCGCGGTGCAGAGTGAGTGGTCGTTGTTCAGCCGCGACATCGAGGACTCGGTGCTGCCGGTGTGCCGGGAGCTGGGGATCGGGATCGTGCCGTACAGCCCGCTCGGGCGCGGGATGCTGACCGGTGCGATCGCGGGAACCGACGGTCTCGCCGCGAACGACTTCCGGCGGACGCTGCCCCGGTTCGACGACACCAACCTCGCCGCGAACCTCGCCCTGGTGGAGGAGATCCGCGCCGTCGCCGCCCGCGTCGGCGCCACCCCCGGCCAGGTCGCCCTCGCCTGGCTCCTTGCCCAAGGCAACGACATCGCCCCGATCCCCGGCACCAAGCGCCGCACCTACCTCGAGGAGAACCACGGCGCGCTGTCTGTCGAACTGTCCCCCGAGGACCTCGCCGCGCTCTCGGCCCTCAACCCAGCGGGCACGCGCTACCCAGACATGAGCTGGGTGGATCGCGACACGGCACCGGCAACCTGAGGAGCCGCGCGCGAGTCGGCGCAGCGTCGGAGACGGCTGGCGGCACGGGGCGGACCACCAACAGTGTCCAACGGTCGTTTCCGGGTCGATCTCGCGGTCAGCTGAGCGTGGCGACGGCCGTGGGGGCTTGGTTGGTGAGTGTTGGCGGTCCGGGCTGACTGACCTCGGCGGGTGATAGATTGCTGGGAAGCCTTTCGCGGTAGGAGATTCTCCTGCCGGCGGGAGGCTTTTCTGCGTTCTGAACCGCTTGTGAGGAGCTTCCCGATGACTGAGTTGTCTGTACGCCGGACGAATCCGGCTGACCGTGCAGTGCTGGAACGACTCTGGCTGCTGTTTCGGCACGACTTGTCTGAATTGGATGGGCGGTTGCCGAATCCGGATGGGACGTTCCGCAGCGAACGGCTGGAGTCGGCGCTGTCCGATCCGGACTGGTGTGGTTACTTGTTCGAGCGCGACGATCGGCCGGCTGGGTTCGCGTTCGTTCGTAGCTTGTCCGGGCCGACGCGGGTGCTGAACAGCTTCTTCGTCGCCCGGGGCGCGCGTCGGTCCGGGGTCGGATTGCAAGCGATGAAATCGGTCGTCGCCGAGCACCCGGGACCGTGGGAGGTCGCCTTCCAGGACGCGAACACGCGAGCCGTCGCGTTCTGGCGCCGCGTCGCAACCGAGATCGCCGGAGACGCTTGGACCGAGGAACACCGACCGGTCCCCCAGGACCCCACCGGCCCACCAGACGTCTGGATCGCCTTCACCACAAGGTAGCCGGCCGGTGGTCTAAATGACGTTGCCGTGTTCGGCGGCGATGGTGGTGGTGTCGCCGTGGCCGGTGTGGACGACTGTGTCGGCGGGGAGGGTGAGGAGTTTGGTGCGGATGGAGTCGAGGATGGTGGGCTTGTCGGAGTACGAGCGACCGGTCGCGCCCGGCCCACCCTGAAAGAGGGTGTCGCCGGTGAAGACGGCGTTGAGGTCTTCTGCGTAGAGGGACGTGCTGCCGGGGCTGTGCCCGGGAGTGTGGATCGCGCGGAGCGTCGTACCGGCGACCTCGAAGACGGTGCCGTCGACGAGGTCGTGGTCCGGGCGATCGTCGTACAGGGCCTCCCAGAGCATCGTGTCGGCGGCGCTGAGCCAGACCTGGGTGTCGAGGTAGTCGCGGATCCCGCCGACCGCGTTGATGTGGTCGTTGTGCCCGTGCGTGCAGATCAGCGCCGCGAGCCGGCGATCGCCGACCGCTTTGATGATCGATGCGGGGTTGTGGGCGGCGTCGACGACCACGACCTCCTCGTCGTCGCCGATCAGCCAGACGTTGTTCTCGACGTCCCAGGTCCCGCCGTCGAGGCTGAAGGTGCCGGAGGTGATGACGCGTTCGATCCGGGCCGTCATCAGAACAGCACCACCGAGCGGAGGACGTCGCCGCGGTGCATCTTGTCGAACGCGGCCTCCACCTCGTCGAGTGCGATCGTCTCCGAGACGAAGCTCTCCAGCGGCAGCCGGCCTTGCAGATGCAGGTCGATCAGCATCGGGAAGTCGCGGCTCGGCAGGCAGTCGCCGTACCAGCTCGACTTGAGCGAACCACCACGGCCGAAGAAGTCGAGCAGCGGCATCTCGAGTCGCATGTCCGGGGTCGGTACGCCGACCAGGACGACCGTGCCGGCCAGGTCGCGCGCGTAGAACGCCTGCTTCCACGTCTCCGGGCGGCCGACCGCGTCCACAACCACATCCGCGCCGAAGCCGTTGGTGAGCTCTTGGACCGCTTGGACGACGCCGTCGTGATCGAGACCCCGGGAGTGGATCGTGTGGGTCGCGCCGAGTTCCTGCGCGACCTTCAGCTTGCGCTCGTCCAGGTCGATCGCGATCACCCGGGCGGCTCCGGCCAGCCGGGCGCCGACGACGGCCGCCGTACCGACTCCGCCGCAGCCGATCACGGCCACGGTGTCCCCGCGACCGACGTTGCCGGTGTTCATGGCGGCGCCGAGGCCGGCCATCACGCCGCAGCCGAGCAGGCCGGCTACCTCGGGTTTGGCAGCCGGGTCGACCTTCGTGCACTGGCCGGCGGCGACCAGGGTCTTGTCGGCGAACGCGCCGATGCCGAGCGCGGGCGACAGCTCGGTGCCGTCGGCAAGCGTCATCTTCTGCTTGGCGTTGTGCGTGTTGAAGCAGTACCACGGACGCCCGCGCAGGCAGGCGCGGCAGTTTCCGCAGACGGCTCGCCAGTTCAGTACGACGAAGTCGCCGGGCTGCACGTCGGTGACGCCCTCGCCGACGCTCTCCACGATCCCCGCTGCTTCGTGGCCCAAGAGGAAGGGAAATTCGTCGTTGATGCCGCCTTCGCGATAGTGCAGATCGGTGTGGCAGACGCCGCAGGCCTGCACCTGGACGACAGCCTCACCCGGTCCGGGATCGGGGATGGTGATCTCTTCGATCGTCACCGGGGCGCCCTTACTCAGGGCCACGACACCACGCACGGTCTGACTCATGCCCCGACGCTAAGCGGACACCCCACTCCCCGTCTGCCCCCGCGCGCGTCGTACCGCGGAATCCGCTGAGGGTCACTGCTCCCCGACGCTCTGTCCACCGGTCGGGGGACAGCCGGTCATCCGGTCGACGCTCCCTGGCCGGGTCCTCCGGACGGGAAGGTTGAGCCATGACCGACAAAGACATCGCCGTACGGGTCCGTGGACTCGTCAAGCGCTACCCCGACAAGGTCGCCGTCGCCGGCGTCGATCTGGATATTCATCGCGGTGAGGTGTTCGCGTTGCTCGGCCCGAACGGCGCCGGCAAGACGACGAGCGTGGAGGTACTGGAGGGGTACCGCCACGCCGACGAGGGTGAGATCAGCGTACTGGGCGTCGACCCGGCCAAGGGTGACCGGAACTGGCGGGCCCGGATCGGGATCGTCGCCCAGTCCTCCCGGGACGAGGCCGAACTGTCGATCGCGGAACTGGTGAACCACTACGCCGGCTACTACCCGAACCCGCGCGACCCGGACGAGGTGATCGCCGCGGTCGGCCTGGAGAGCAAGCGCAAGGCCCGGACCCGGAAGCTGTCCGGTGGTCAGCGCCGCCGGCTCGACGTCGCGCTCGGCGTGATCGGCAACCCGGAGCTGCTGTTCCTGGACGAGCCGACCACCGGGTTCGACCCGGAGGCGCGCCGGCAGTTCTGGACGCTGATCGAGAACCTGCGTACCGAGGGCACCACGATCTTGCTGACCACCCACTACCTGGACGAGGCCGAGCACCTGGCCGACCGGGTCGGCGTGATCGCGGACGGCCGGATGATCGAGGTCGCGACGCCGGAGACGCTCGGCGGCCGCGGTGCCCGCACCGCGCGGGTGTCCTGGCTGGACGCCGACGGAGCGCACGAAGTACGGACCGATTCGCCGACCGCGGAGATCGCGGCGCTGATGGCGCGGTTCGACGGTGAGGTGCCCGAACTCGAGGTACGCCGGCCGTCGCTGGAAGACATCTACCTGGAGCTGATCGGCAAGGCGCACCTCGCCGCCGCCGACGCCGCTGCTGCTATGGAAGCTGGAGTTGCCTGATGAGCACCCTGACCGCCGTTTCGAAGCCGCTGCCGTCGACTCTCAAGGTCGGCGTCTCCCGGACCAAGCTCGAGGTGAAGCAGTTCTTCCGCGAACGCGAGCAGCTGATCTTCACCTTCTTCTTCCCGATCATCTTCCTGGGCATCTTCTCCGCCGTCTTCAGCGACAGCGACTTCTCCGGTGGCGTCAACGCGGCCACCTACTTCACGCCGGGGATGATCGCGTCCGGCATCTTCCTGACCAGCTTCCAGTCGCTGGCGATCACGATCGCGATGGAACGCGACGAGGACCTGCTGAAGCGGCTCCGCGGTACGCCGATGTCGCCGCAGTCCTACTTCATCGGCAAGATCGGGCTGGTCCTCTGTACGTCGATCGCCCAGTTCGCCCTGCTGCTCGCGATCGCCGGCCTGGTGCTCGGCGTGGACATCCCGACCGAGCCGTCGAAGTGGGTGAACTTCGTCTGGATCTTCGTACTCGGTACGGCGTCCGGCTCGGTGCTCGGGATCGCATTCTCCGTCGTACCGAAGTCCGGCAAGGCTGCCTCCGCGGTCGTCACCCCGGTGGTTCTGCTGCTGCAGTTCATGTCCGGCGTGTACTTCGTCTACAGCGACCTGCCGTCCTGGATGCGCGGAGTCGCCTCGATCTTCCCGCTCAAGTGGCTCGCCCAGGGCATGCGGTCGGTGTTCCTGCCCGACGGGTTCCAGGTGAACGAGCCTGGGCACGCGTGGCACCTGGGGACGGGCGCCGTCGTACTGACTGTCTGGCTTGTCGTCGGTCTGGTGATCGCCCAGCGGGTGTTCCGCTGGACCCGCCGGGACGCGGGTTGATCGTGGCCGCCACTGCTTCCTCCAGCACTCTCGGCGAGATTGCCCGGGAGTGGTGGAGGAAGATGGTGTCCATGCAGCTTCCCTCCCGGGTCGACCAGCCGGTCTGGACTCGTACGCTGATCGGCTGGCACGTGGTGTTCTACGCGCTGCTCGGTGTGATCGCGCTCGTCGGGCTGACCTCGTCCGATCTCCAGGGGCACCGGCGGATCGCCTACCTGGGCCTGGTCACCGTGCTGGCCATCGCCTACTGGGTGCTGGCGATACCGGCGATGAGAACGCGGAACCAGTTCCAGTCGCACCTGTACCGGGTGGTGATGATCGGCTGCGTCGCCGGAGCGGTCGGGCTCTACCCGCAATCGATCTTCATTCTCTTCATCGTCTCGCCGCAGATCTGGCTGCTCAGCCAGCGGATGTGGGACGCCGTACCGCTCAGCCTGATCCTGCTCTTCACGGTCGGTACGGCGCAGTTGTGGTCGGCCGGCTGGACCGCGGACGCCTTCTGGGACATCTTGCCCTGGATGGTGATCAGCCTGGTGGTCAGCCTGATGCTCGGGATCTGGATCGACCGGGTGATTGAGCAGAGCCAGCAACGCGCCGAACTGATCGAGGAACTCGAGTCTGCGCGGGACGAGCTCGCCGAAGCGCACCACACGGCCGGGGTGATGGCTGAGCGAGAGCGGATGGCTCGGGAGATCCACGACACGCTGGCACAAGGGATGACGAGTGTGGTGATGCTTGCTCAAACCGCTGCCGTGGAGCTCCAGCGGGGATCGCTTGACCCGGTGGCCGGGCGGCTGGCGGCGATCGAGGACACCGCTCGGGAGAACCTGGCCGAGGCTCGGGCGTTGGTGGCTGCTTTCACTCCTGTCGCGTTGACGGGTGCCACGCTGGCCGAGGTACTACGGCGGCTGGCCGAGCGGTTCGCGGCGGAGACGGGCGTCGACGTACAGGTTTCGCTGGATATGCCGGACGACGAGGTGGCTGCCTTGCCGCAGGCGCAGCAAGTGGTGTTGTTGCGGGCTGCTCAGGAGTCGTTGGCGAATGTGCGGAAGCACGCGGGGGCGACGTCGGTGCTGATTTCGTTGAGCATGTCGGCCGGTGGGGTGGGGATCGAGATCCGGGATGACGGGTCGGGGTTCTCTTTGGATGCTGCCGGGCGGGCCGGTTTCGGGCTGGCCGCGATGCGGGGACGGGTCGAGGAGTCCGGTGGAACGGTTTCGGTGGAGAGTGCGCCGGGGCGTGGTACGCGGGTTGCTGTGTTGATTCCTTCTGGTGCTGCTGATTCTGCTTCTGATGCTGGGGAGGGCTCGTGAGTATTCGGGTGCTGGTGGTCGACGATCACCCCGTGGTGCGATCCGGGCTGATCGGGATGCTCGCGGTGACCGAGGACATCGAGGTGGTCGGCGAGGCCGGCGACGGCGAGGCAGCCCTGGCGCTGGTGGCGTCGACGCAGCCGGACGTCGTACTGATGGACCTGCGGATGCCGCGGCGCGACGGGGTGTCGGCGACCGGAGCGATCGTGACTTCGCATCCGTCGACAAAGGTGCTCGTGCTGACGACGTACGACACAGACACCGACATCCTGCATGCTGTCGAAGCCGGCGCTGCTGGTTACCTGTTGAAGGACACTCCGCATGCTGAGTTGCTCGACGGGATCCGCGCGGCGTCGCGGGGTGAGACCGTGTTGGCTCCCCCGGTTGCTGCGCGGCTGATGTCCAGACTCCGTACGCCGGTCGCACCCGCCGCGGTGCAGCCTTCGCCTCGCGAACTGGAGGTTTTGGCCGCTGTCGCCCGGGGTTTGAGCAATGCGGAGATCGGCCGCGAACTCTACATCGGCGAAGCGACCGTGAAGACCCATCTACAGCGCCTCTTCACCAAACTGGACGTCGACGACCGCACCCACGCAGTAACAGTCGCCATCGAACGCGGCCTCCTGCCCTCCCCACGACGCTGACTGCCCGCCATCACGGCGCCGACTGCACGCACTTCCGCGGCACCGCCGTCACCTCGGCTCGCCTGCCTTCACTTCGACGTGAGCAGTGGCCGCACCTCCTGTCCGAGGAAGCGCGCGAACTGGTCGAGATCTTTCTCGTCTCGGCACGGTAGGACGGCGACTGTTGTTACTCCTGTCGCTTGGATTTGGCGCAGGTTGGTGGCTATCTCCTCAGCGTTGCCCACGACACCGATCTGCGGGTTGGCCGGCATCCCGTACTGCGCGAGCTCGGCATCCACCCGGGCGCGCGCATCCGGCCCGGTCGCGACGATGACGCTCGCGACCACCTCGTGCCCATCGGTCGCCGCCTTGAGGGTTCTCTGCGTTGATTCCTTGATCCCCTGGACGTCGAGACCGAGCGGGAGGAGGGTGCCGGTCCCGAGTTCACCTGCTGCCTCTAGCGATTTCGCTCCGGCGACACCGATCAAGAGCTGCGGCGGCCGAAGCGGCGGGTAGTCCAGCGCGACTTCCTCGAGCCGTACATAACGACCTTCGGTAGTGACGCTCTCGCCGTCGAGCAACTTGCGCAAGGCACTCGCATATTCCCGCAGCAGCGTCAGCGGCGCCTCGGCTTTCACCCCAGCTTGCGCCATCCACGGCTGATTCCCGTGTCCGATCCCCGCCACGAACCGATCCGGGAACAACCGGTCGATCGTCGCGATCTCCATCGCTGCCTGCGCCACGTTCCGCAACGGCACCGGCAGAATCGCCGCCCCCACCCGGATCCGCTCAGTACTAGCCAACGCGGTCACCACGGTGGCAACCGCAGACTCCTTGAAACAGTCCTCCGAAACCCAAAGGTCATCCAGCCCGCCCGCCTCCACCGCCCGAGCCACCGCCCGCACCCGCTCCGGCGCCAGCCCCGGCGAGAACGTCATCCCCAGCCTCAGTAAATTCGCCATCCCCTCACGCTAGAACCCCCCACCGACATTCCCCCTTCCGCGTGTGCCGCACTGGTCGCCAGCGATGGTCACCCCCACCACAGGCCGCCTGTGCACCCGACCGACGGGCCGCCCGGGCACCCGACGTACTGGCCGCGCGGACGCCCGTCAGACGGGTCTGCTTGGACACCCCGTCGGCACCGGCCGCGTGGACACCCGACGTACCGAGAGCCTGGACATCCCGGCGTACCGGATGCATGGACGCCCAACGTGCGGGGTCCGTGGACGCGCCGGATTGCGGGGGGCGACCGGCGTACGGGGCCTGCGTGGATGCCCTCGACGCACCGGCTGCGGGGGCGACCGGCGTACCGGGTGCGTGGGCGACCTACGTGCGGGGTTGGGTGAGCGCCTCGTCACACCGGCTGCGTGGACGCCCCGACGTACGGGGAGCGTGGACGCCCCGACGTACGGGGTTGCCTGGACGCCCTGGCGTACCGGGTGCGTGGACACCCCCGGCGTACGGGGCGACTGTCTTACGGGTTAGGGGTGGGTTCGACGGGGTTGGGGACGGCGCCGCCGTAGCGGCGGTCGCGTTGGGCGTAGAGCTCGATCGCGTGCCAGAGGTGGCGGCGGTCGAAATCCGGCCAGAGGGTGTCGAGGAAGACCATCTCGGCGTACGCGAGCTGCCAGACCAGGAAGTTCGAGGTGCGCTGTTCACCCGACGAGCGGACGAACAGGTCGACCTCGGGGATGTCGGGCGCGTACAGGTGCTTGGCGATCGTCTTCTCGGTGATCCGGTCCGGGCTGAGCTTGCCCGCGGCAACCTCGTGCGCGATCGACCGCATCGCGTCCGCGATCTCCGCCTGACCGCCGTAGTTCACGCAGAACTGCAAGGTGATGGTGTCGTTGTTCTTGGTGCGTTCCTGGGCGTCCTCGAGTTCGGAGATGACGCTCTTCCACAACCGCGGCCGGCGCCCCGACCAGACCACCCGGACCCCCATCGCGTCCAGCTCGTCCCGCCGCCGGTGGATCACCTCGCGGTTGAAGCCCATCAGGAACTTCACCTCTTCGGGCGACCGGGCCCAGTTCTCGGTCGAGAACGCGTACACCGACAGGTACTTGACCCCGATCTCGATGCCGCCCTTGATCACATCCAGCAGCGAAGCCTCACCCGCCTTGTGCCCCTCGGTCCGCGGCAGGTTCCGCGCCTTGGCCCAGCGCCCGTTCCCATCCATCACCACCGCCACATGCCGAGGCACCAACTCCGCCGGCACCCCCGGCACCGTCACCCCCGACGGATGCGGCTCCGGCGCCACGACCGGCCCCACCCGCTCCCCCACACCCCGACCACGACGACGACCCAACGGAGACATGACCGAATCCTCCCTCATCGCTTCATTCACCCCGCAACCACCCACGACTTATCCACAGGGGCTGTCTGCGAGCCGGCGGCAAAGCTGCCAAGCTTCTCGATCACTGTCCGCAACCACGCGAGGAGATATACACTTGTCATCGATCTATATATCCGGAGGCGTGGCGATGACCAAGACCTTGATCGACGTCGACGACGCACTGCTGGCCAAAGCCGCTGCAGCCCTGGGGACGAGCACCAAGAAGGACACCGTCAACCAGGCCCTGGCCCGGGTGGCACGGATCGCGGCAGCTGAGGATCTGATCGAGTTCGCGCGCGACGGCGGGTTCGACGACCTGCAGGACCCGGAAGTGATGAAGGGCGCATGGCGGGGGTAGCCGGCTACCTGGTCGACAAGAGCGCGCTCGCACGGCTGAAACATCCGGACGTTGCTGACGTCCTGTTGCGGTTGGTGAAGGCCGGTCGCATGGCAACCACCGGAATCGTGAGCCTGGAAATGCTCTACAGCGCCCGGAACCTGGCCGACCGCGACCGCATCCGGGCAGGTCTCACCGCACACGAATGGCTGCCGACCGACGACCGCGACTTCAACCGCGCGCTGGAGGTTCAACGCCAGTTGACCGCTGTGGGCAAGCACCGTGCGGTGCCACTTCCGGACCTCCTGATCGCAGCCATCGCCGAACGCCATCAGGTCACTGTTCTGCACTACGACACCGACTTCGACCTCATCGCCACCATCACAGGACAACCGACCCAATGGGTCGTGCCCCGCGGCTCGGTCGCCTAGCTAAAGGTTGTGGAAAACTCCGGAGACGGAAACCCAACGTATGGCAGCCTTTACCGTCCGTAACATCGCCGAAGGGGGAGCCTCCTCCAATGACCCGCCGACCGCTCCTAGCAGCCGCCCTCTGCGCCACCCTGACGCTAACCGCCTGCAACAACTCCCCCCAAGCCGGCCAACCCAACACCACCCCACCCTCAAGCACCCCAAGCACCCCCGCCACGCCCACCCCGACTGGCCCCACGTGGACACCGGAGCAACTCGAGGCAATAACAGCCGCCAAGGCGCGCTACGCAGCAGCGCGAGCTGCCGTAGACCAAGCGCTGATGAACCCATCCGAACTCGACCGAGGTGCGCTGGAGAGGGCCGGCAACGGCGGTGAATGGATTACCACCATCCTCGGGGACGCAACGAACTACCAGAAGTACGGCTGGTACCGAAGCGGCAAGATCAAGATCGCTTCTACCCAGGTCACGTCGGTGAAGCTCGACGTCGAGCAGCCGGAAGTTCGGTTCACCAGCTGCCTCGACAGTTCGGCCGTCGTTACTCGATTTCAAAAGGACAACAAACCCGTCCCCCAGGGTCCAGGCAACGGAAAACGCCACAAGTTCTCGTCACAGCTCGTCTTCGCACCACCTGCCCCCGGTGGATCAAAGATATGGTTCTTGATCTCTGACAAGCCGACCGGACCATGCTGAGCCTCCGGCGACACATTCCCCTGCTGCTGGTCATCCTTGGCTTCGCGGCTTACCTTCCTGATACCGCGATGGCAGATGGCAAAGCCCCAAAGCCTGGCCCAGGCTACGTCTGGCAATGTGACGGAGCGAGCGGCTTCTGCAGCTGGGTAGCGAGCAGTGATATGACGCCCAAGCCGACAGATGATCCGCACGACGGCACTGACGGGACCAAGCACGCAAAGCCCATCTGCGAATTCGGCGGCGCCGCCCAGGCCTGCACCTCTTCTCTCGGGAACTGGTCGAACAGCCAGCAATGTTATTTGCGTAGAGAAACTCCGCAGCCGCCCTTCTCAGATGCGAGATGGGAAGGTCACACCGATGGGTCCGTGTGGGCATGCGTCCGTCAGCAGGGTTTCGACGAGGGACAGCATTGGGTGACTAAGTGGGTGTGGTTGCCGGGGGAGCCGGACACTGTGGTTACTGATCCGGTGACGTTGGCGTATCGGGCGGTGGCGGCTATGCAACTGGGGGCGCCGCGGGTGCGTACTGCGCCGGGGGTTGGGGAGGTGGGGTTGGTGAATATGCCGGTGTGGTTGTGGGTGGAGAGGTCGGAGAACACGTGGGGGCCGATTGAGCGGGATGCGAGTGTGCCTGGGTTGACGGTGACGGCTACCGCGAAGGTGACGGCGGTGGATTGGAGTATGGGCGACGGGAAGACCGTGCGGTGTGAGGGTTCCGGTACGGCGTACCGGAAGTCGTTCGGGATCAAGGCGTCGCCGGATTGTGGGTATCTGTATCGGAAGACGTCTCGGGGGCAGGCTGACTGCAAGTACAAGGTTGGCGCTACGGCTCGGTGGGACATCACCTGGCGGAGCACGCTTGGTGATACCGGGCAGATCTCAATGACCCGGCAGGCGGGGACTCAGCTCCAGATTGGTGAAGCGGTTCCGGTGCTGGTCGATCCCAACGGCGAACAGGCTGTGTCCCCAGAAATACCAGCCGCCTGTTAGCGGCACGCCGTACGGTTGTCTGCGATCGGCCTGACTCGATCTCGGCGGCAGGCGGCCGGGCAGTTCCCCGAGCCGTGAAGGCGGCTGCTACCTGTCCCAACACACCAAAATGGTGTCCACCCCGTAGCCTCACCACCTTTCGCCCGGACGTCACCCGGCTTAGCACGATGCCTAGCCCCGACAGTGGGCGGCCTGCGCCCCGGGCATGCGGCCGGTGAGTGGTGTGGTGCAGGCGGAAGCGGGCGTCCAACCAGGCGGAAGGCCAGGTCCTGGGATAGCAGCGGGCGCGCGAGTTGGAACGGACACCAGCGCGAGTTGGAGCGGGAGCGGCACGTTCGAGCGGGAGCGAGCGCGCGAGTTGGGTGCGTTCGATTCGGCCATCGAACGGAGGCTGACTAGCCGGGATCGCTGGCCGGCTGGCAGAGCTATCACCCAGCGTCCACAGATTCCATCGCCATCTGTCGGGCAGTGGCTTGCGGACAGAAGATGGAAGGAGGCGAGGGAGCCGGGGTGCAGCGGCGCAAATACTACTAGCGGCCGCTTGTTCCGAAGCCCGTGATGCTGCCTGCAGACGAAGCTGTTGCTGTCGTGGCGGGGACGTCCGAGAGGGCAGCAGGTTAGTGGTCGGGGGTTAGGTCTAGGTGGGGGAGGGAGCGGAGGTTTCGGTCTAGGTGGTAGGCGACGAAGGCGGCTACCAGGGTGTTCGCCTCTCGGCGGGTGCGGGGGTCGGTGCGTTCGGCGGTGGGCCAGTCGCCGGTGAGGAGGGCGGAGAGGAGGGTGAGGGTGGTGGGGGCCGGCATGGCGGAGGCCGGGGGGCGGCAGGTGGAGCAGACGACGCCGCCGGCGGCTGGGTTGAAGGCTCGGTGGGGGCCTTCCTCGCCGCATTTCGCGCAGTCGGCGAAGGAGGGGGCGTAGCCGGAGATCGCCAGGGAGCGGAGGAGGAAGGAGTCCAGGACCAGGGCCGGTTCGCGTTCGCCGGCGGAGAGGACGCGGAGCGCACCGGCCAGCAACAGGTGTTGCTGGGTGGCGGGTTCTTTTTCCTCTACTACCAGGCGGTCCGCGGTCTCGAGGAGGACCGTGCCGGTGGTGTAGCGGGCGTAGTCGTTGACGATGCCTTCGCCGTACGCCGAGATCGAGACGGCCTGGGTGACCACGTCGAGGGTGCGGCCGGTCGCGAGTTGCAGGTCGACGTGGCTGAACGGTTCGAGGCGGGCGCCGAAGCGGGACGACGTACGGCGGACGCCTTTCGCGACCGCGCGGATCTTGCCGTGGGTGCGGGTCAGGAGCGTGGCGATGCGATCGGCTTCGCCCAGTTTCTGGACGCGGAGCACGATCGCTTCGTCACGGTAGAGCGGCACTCACCCAGTATCCCATCAAGGCGGACCGCCATTCTCTCATTCAAGAGAAGCGAGGTAGTCCGCCAGGCCGACGGGCGGGTGGCCGGTGATGTCTTCGACGGCACTGCTGACCTCACTGAGTTCGCCGCTGGCGATCGCGGCGTACGACGTGACCCAGCCGGCCACTTCCCAGGCGGGCGCTCCGAAGGATTCGCGCGAGCGGTACGCCTCGTCGAGGGTCTCCGGTTGATAGCGGATCGGACGACCCAAGGCCTCGGTCAGGATCGCGGCTGCTTCGGCGAGGGTGAAGGCCGTCGGGCCGGTCAGGTCGTACGTCATCCCGGAGTGCGCCGTCGACAGCAGGACCCGGGTGGCGACCTCGGCCACGTCCTCGCGGAAGACCGCCGCCACCCGGCCGTCTCCCGCCGGCCCACTGATCACCCCGTCCTCTCCCGCGAAGCCCGGGATGAAGTCGAGGTACATGTTGTCGCGCAGGAACGTGTAGTCGACACCAGTCCCGATAATGTGCTGCTCGGTGTGCCAGTGGTCGCGTGCGAAGGTGAACGTCGCGTTCGGCGCAGCTCCGACGAACGAGGTGTACACGATCCGCCGTACGCCGGCCGCCACCGCCGCATCAACCGTTGCCTTGTGCAACGACACGCGATCGGCCGACTCGGAAGCGCTGACCAGGAAGAGGGTCTGCACACCGTCCAGCGCATTGAGCAGCGCGTTCTTGTCGCCGTACGCCGCTTGCGCAACCTCGGCGCCGGCCAACTCCGGTGCCCGCGCAGGATCCCGTACGACGAGTCGCTGGGCGACCCCCGCTGCCGCCAGCCGGCGCGCAACCCGCGAACCGACCTGCCCGGTCGAACCGGTCACCCCGATCAACCCGACCTCATCAGGCACCGCAGCACCCACCTCCACCTCAACACCACTCAACTCCGGGTCCAGAGAGTCCCCGCTCACCTCCGACCCAAGCAAGCCCGAAGCGCCGCGCAACTCGGGTTCAAGCGAATCCCCGCTCACTTTTCCACCATCTTCAAGGCACCTTCGGCGTAGCGCTCCCCCGCCACGGCGTCCGGCGGGAACGCCTCGTCCAAAGCCGCGAGTTCCGCCTCCGTCAGCACGATATCCACCGCGCCGAGGTTCTCCGCCAGGTACTTGCGCCGCTTCGTCCCCGGGATCGGCGCCACAAAGTTGCCCTGAGCAAGCAACCAGGCAAGCGCCAGTTGCCCAGCAGTCACACCCTTCGCAGCGGCCAGCGCCCGAACCTTTTCCACCAGGTCCAGATTCCGCTGGAAGTTCGCACCGCTGAACCGCGGCAACCCACGCCGCAGATCGTCCGGCGCGAAGTCGTCCGGCGACTTGAGCTGCCCGGTCAGGAACCCACGCCCCAGCGGACTGAACGGCACGAACCCGATCCCGAGCTCCCGCAGCGTCGGCAGCACAGTGGTCTCCGGGTCGCGCGTCCACAGCGACCACTCACTCTGCACAGCACTGATCGGATGGACGGCGTGGGCCGCGCGAACCGTCTCCCCCGACACCTCCGACAGCCCGAGATACCGGACCTTCCCAGCCTGCACCGCCTCGGCCATCGCCCCGACGGTCTCCTCGATCGGCACCTGCGGATCGCGCCGATGCAGGTACCAGAGGTCGACATGGTCCACCCCGAGCCGGCGCAGCGACGCGTCCAGGGCAGCACGCGCGTACGCCGGGCTGCCGTCCACCACCGTCGGCATCGCACTGTCCGCCGACGACCGGGTGAAGCCGAACTTGGTGGCCAGCACCGCCTTGTCGCGGCGACCCGCGAGCGCGCGGCCGACGAGCTCCTCGTTCGCGCCGTCGCCGTACACGTCGGCGGTGTCGATGAAGGTGCAGCCGGCGTCGAGGGCGGCGTGCACGGTCGCGATCGACTCGGCCTCGTCGGCGCTGTCGCCGTAGGACTGGGACATCCCCATACAGCCGAGGCCGAGACTGGACACGGTCAGTTCTCCGAGCTGGGATTCACGCATGACCCGAACCTACCGGTGCCGCGCCGGCCGGGATCGACGGGTCCACGAACACACAGCGTAGTCACGACTCTCCGCTGCGCAGCCGTGGATGCCTCATCCAGCAGCTCCGGCAACAACTTCGTGTCATTTCGGCCTTCCCGAGCCTCAACGACCCGCGGATTCGTATCGTCAGGCAGATCAGGTGTCCGCGGGTTCCTGGGGGGTCCAGTTCTATGTTTCTACGGCGCGCCCTGCGCTACCGCTCTGCCCAGGCCCTGGTGCTGACCGGGGTCTCCTTACTGATCGGGACGTGTGCGGCCTTCGCGCCCTGGTTCGCCCGCGCGGTCGAACAGACGGTGACGACCGAGACGCTGCACAGCCAGCGCCAATCCGCCGCCTGGCAGCTGGAGGCGTCACCACCGCCGGCCGCGGGCGCGGCCGTGGCCAAGGCACCGGAGGACCTGGCCGGGCTGATCCCACCCGACCTGAAACCACTGTTCAGCAAACCGGTCTACGGCCAGACCGTCAACGTCGCGTGGCACCTTCCGTCGGAGATGGCCAACGATCGCAAGTACGCCCGGCTGGTGTGGCGTGACGGGTACTGCGGTCAGCTGGTCCTGTCGCAGGGGCGGTGCCCCCAGGCCGCCAACGAGGTGGTGGTGTCGCCGGCCGACATCTCGAACTTCGACCTGAAGGTCGGTACGCCGCTGCTCGCCGCGTCGATCGACTATGTGGGCGGTGGCACCCTGAAGGTTGTCGGCGTCTACAAACCGGCCGACCCACTGGCCGACTACTGGTTCGGGCGCACGCCGACGGGCCACTCCCATCCGCCGACCTTCACGGAGCCGGCCGCCGGCGACTTCCTGCTGACCGATCGCAGTACATTCGCCAAGTCCGGCTGGGGACATCATTCGACGCTGGACACCACGCCGCTGCCGGGTGTTGCCCGAGCCGACGATCTGCAGCGGATCGCAGACGCCACCATGCACGTCAACGGCAATGCCGAACAGCTGGAGATGAACACCCAGAACACGTCCGGCCTGCCCGGCGTGCTCGACCGGATCCAGGCCGAGCGGAAGCAGGCGACGACGATCATCCCGCTGGTGATGGTCCAGGTCGCCCTGTTCGGCGTAGTGGTGCTCGCGCTCGCGCTGTCGGCCGTGGTGGACCAGAGAAGACCGGAGTTGGCAGTAGCGCGACTCCGGGGATCCAGCGCACGGCGTACCGGACGGGCATTGACGGTGGAACTCGGTGCACCTGTACTGGCCGGACTGCTTGCGGGAGCAGGCACCGGATTCCTGCTCCTGTTGGCAGTGCGGGCTACCTGGCTCAATGACGGTGCACCGATCGAGTTGCCGTGGACCGTGCCGGCCGCTGTCGCTCTCTCAGCAGTCGTGGGGCTGGCCGTAGTGGTCTGGTCCGTGCGAGCAGTCGTGCAGCAGCCCATCTCTACTCTCTTGCGCCGGGTGGTCCCGCGGCGGCGCGGTCGGGCGCTGGGGATGGTGGACCTGTCCATCATCGTGCTCGCCTCGGCAGGACTTGTCGCTGCACTGACCGGTGGAGGTCGTGGTCCGCTGCCGGTGCTGACTCCGACCCTGCTGGCTCTGGCGGTCGGGCTGACCTTCGCGCATCTACTGCTTCCTACTGCGGGCCTCATCAGTCGGCGGGCCTTGCGCCGCGGTCGACTTGGCCTTGCGCTCGGTGCGTTGCAGGTCTCCAGAAGGCCTGCAGTCACCCGGATCGTCGCGGTTGTGGCGGTGGCGACGGCGCTGGCGTCGTTCGCCGGGCAGGCCGCTTCCGTGGCCGGCGACAACCGGGATCTGCGGGCCGGCTACGAGACCGGCGCCGAGGGTGTGCTGTCGATGACCCCGACCGACCTGAGTACGTTCACCAAGGCGATCGACAAGATCGACCCGGACCGGCACTGGCTCACCCCGGTCGTCCTGACCCGGCCACCGTCCCCGGACGGCCTCACCGACATGATGATCGAGCCGGACAGCTTCCGGCGGATCGCCTTCCAGGGCGACCGACTCACCGACTCCGCCGGGTACGACGCACTGAAGGCACCCGCCAAGCCCACCGGGATCGCCGTCAGGGGCCACGACCTCACCATCACCGCGACGCCGGGCAAGCTGACCCCGGTCGCCAAACCGAACCTCAACGGAGTGGACGAGGGCCCGCCACCGGCGGCGAAGTCGGTCATCCTCGAGGCGAAGGTGGTCAGCCTGGTCGGTGGCGCGCGGTTCCTGGTGCGGTTCCCGCCGATGCCGCTGGTGCCGGGCAAGACCTTCGTGCTCAAGACGCAGATCGGTTGCCTGCAGGGCTGCCAGCTGGCCCAGCTCGGGGTCGCGCGCGGCCTGAACGACCCGGGCGGCTTCAAGGGCGACATCCAGATCGCCAAGCTCACCACTGAGGACGGCAAGGCGGTCCCGCTCGGCGCGGCGGCCGACTGGAAACCGACCAAGGTGATCGACGGTACGCCGGGGTCGATCGGGGTCGCCGAGCGCTCCGGCGGCGGTCTCACCTTCGAGCTGACCAACACCGGCAACGAGCAGCTCGTCCAGCACGGTTCGATCCCTGCCCTGGTCCCGGCGATCGTCAGTCCCGGCTTCGTCTTCAGCGACGCGACCACGGTCCCGGGGCTCGACGGCCTCGCCGTACCGATCCAGAAGCTCAGCAGGCCGCAGGGTCCGATCAACCGCCAGCCGGTCAACACCGCGGTCGTCGACCTGGAGAACCTCCGGCGGCTCGGCGGGTCGGTGGATCCGGGTGCGACCGAGTTCCAGGTCTGGCTGAACGCCGACGGGCTGGCGAACGCGCAGAAGGTGATCGATGGGCTCGCCGCGGCCGGGATGACTGCGTCGCTGATCGACCGGCACAGCGACCGGATCGCCGGCTACGGCCGGTCGGCCAGCGCGCTGGCGCTCCAGCTCACTCCGGTAGTCGGCATCGCGGGCTGGTCGCTCGCCATCATCGTGCTGCTGTTGATGGTGGTCACCTCGTGGCGGTCGCGCGCCCAGGACTACGCGAGTCTGCGGATCACCGGCGTACCGGCCAGCACCACCGGACGAGCTGCCCGCTGGGAGCAGACCGGGCCGGTCGCGTTGGCGGCGTTACTCGGCTCGGCGTGCGGGGTGATCGGCGCACAGATCGCGCTGCCGCTGATCCCGTTGTTCGCCGAGACTTTGGAGGCTTCGACGATCCCGCTGGACCTGCACACCAACTGGGTCGTCGCGCTGCTGCTGTGGCTGATCGGAACCGTCGTCCTGACGACTACGACCCTGTTGCTCGGCACCGGCGTGAACCGCCGAGCGGGCTACAACCGGATCCGGGAGGAACTGTCGTGAGTGGGCTGGCGATCAGCACCAGCGGCCTGGTGCACATCTATCGCAGCCAGGGCCATGATGTCGCCGCGCTGTCCGGGATCGGCATCACCGTTCGTCCCGGCGAGCTGGTCGGATTGCTCGGTCCGTCGGGCGCCGGCAAATCGACCCTGCTGCAATTGTGCGGCGGACTGCTCACGCCGAGCGCGGGACGGTTGCAGATCGGTGAGCACCACATCGCCACGATGACCGAGGCCGAGCTCGACCAGATGCGCTCCGGTGACGTCGGCATCGTGTTGCAGGGCGCCGGCCGCAACCTGATCCCCTACCTGACGCCCGAGGACAACATCCGCTACGCCCAACGCGCAGCACCTCGCGGCCGGGATCTGCCCAAACCATCCGAAGTGCTGGAGCTCGTCGGACTGCAGGACCAGGCCCGTACGCCGCTCGACCGGCTCACCCCTGGACAGATCCAGCTCTGCGCCGTCGCGGTCGGGATCGCCACCTTCCCCGGCCTGCTGCTCGCCGACGAACCGACCAGCCAGCTCGACCACCACGCCCGCGACGAGGTACTGGCCGCGATCTCGGCGATCAACTCCAGCACCGGGATGACCGTTTTGCTGATCACTCACGACCCCGAAGTCGCGGCTGTACTCCCCCGGACGATCACCATCCGCGACGGCCGGATCGCCTCCGAAGGCCGCTCCGGTGAGGAGTTCGCGGTGGTCGCCACCGACGGGTCGTTGCCGCTGCCACCGCATGTCGCCGAACTGCTGCCGCCCGGCACGCTGGTCCGCGTCACCAGCTCCGAGGACGGCAGCGGCGGCGTCCACCTCACCCCGGTCGAGCAAGAAGGTCAGGCATGATCACCGTCACCAACCTCACTGTCGCGTACGGCGAACTTCTTGCGGTCTCCGATGTGTCGCTTCGGGTTCCCCCTGGTTGCGTGCTCGCCGTCAGTGGGCCGTCCGGGGCCGGGAAGAGTTCGTTGCTCTGGGCAATCGCCGGAGCGGTCGCGCCGACGTCGGGCACGGTCGAGGTGGACGGGCTGACGATCACCGGCCGGCCCGAAGCCGCGGCGCATGGGGTCGTCCTGATCCCGCAGGGGAACGGGCTCGCCCGGGTCCTCACCGCACGCGAGAACCTGTCGATGCCGTTGCTCGCGGATCGCAAGCTGGCCGCAGTACTGGCTCGGCGGGACGAGGACGACGACGAGCGGGAGTACACGCTGGACACCGTCGACGAGACGATCGAGAAGGCGTTGAAGGACGTCGGGCTCGAGGACAGCGGCGATCACCTGGTCGAGGAGCTCTCCGGTGGTGAGCAGCAGCGGGTCGCCGTCGCCCGCGGGCTGGCCCAGCAGGGCCGGGCGATCCTGGCCGACGAGTCGACCAGCGAGCTCGACAGCACCAACCGCGAACGCGTCCTGGAGCTCCTCCGCCGCGAGGCCGACCGCGGCGCCGCCGTCATCATCGCCACCCACGACCCGAGCGTCGCCGCCGGCGCCGACGGCCACGCCACCATGGACGAAGGCCGCCTGACTTGGCAACGCCGCCTGTAGCATCCGTGGTTCTTACACCTTGCTGAGTTCTAGTTCGTACCAGCGTTCGACGGGGTGGAAGCCGAAGCGGGCGTTGACTTTTTGCATGGGGGTGTTTTCTAGGGCGGTCCAGGTGTGGAGCCAGACTTGGGTCGTGCGGTGTTTTGCTAGCTGGTCGAGGTTGGCGAGTTTCAGGTGGGTGCCTAGGTTGTTGCCGCGGTGATCCCGTAGTACGAGGGTGTCGTCTTGCTGGGCGTGGTCGGCGTTCTGGCGGGGTAGCCACATCAAGGTGTAGCCGGCCGGGTCGCCTGTTGTTGTGTGCGCCATGGTTACGAGGGCGACGTAGTTCTTGTCCATCCGCTCCTGGTTGATTTTCAGGCGCTCGACGGTCCACGGAACGTTCTCGTGGGTCATCCCGCCGGTCGGGACGTCCTGGTCCATCGCTGTCCGCAGGTCCGCGTACGCCTGCAAGTGTTCGGGTGGGCAGGGTCCCGCCCAGGAGGTCAGTCGGTAGCCGGCGTGTTCGCCCGCGGTCTCGCGAAGCTGGTGCAGCCGCGCCTCGTCGTATGGGAGCGGCACCACGAGGTGGTCCTCGACGTGCTCGACGGTGAAGCCGAGACCGGTCGCGAAGGCGATCCCGGGGGCGGATTCATCGGCGGCGCCGAACTCGGTCTGGAAGATCGTCCGGCCGAGCTCCGCGGCCCGCCCGGCGGCCCACGTCCACAACGCGGTACCGACTCCCCGGCGCCGTTCGGCCGGGAGGACCTGGATCTCGATCTCGACGGTGTCGAGGTTGTCCTCGATCCGGTACTCGAACTGCAGCGTGCCGACGACCCGGTCGCCGTCGAAGGCGCCGACGGCGACGTACTTCTTGGCAGCCGGCAGCTCGCGCAGCGCGAAGGCCATCGCCTCGTGGCTGGTGACGATCGCCGACTCGCTGTCCGCCAGCACGGCGTCCCGCAGTACGGCGTACCAGGCGTCGAACAGCGGTTCGTCGAACGGATCGATCTCGCGCACAGCAATTTTTTGGGGGCCGCCAAGCGAGCGTATGACCATGCGCCCGAGTCTGGCCACCCGATGGGTCGCCCGCCAGTCAATTGGCGGGCGACCCCGGCGGGACTCAGCGGCTGGCGCGGTTGATCGCGGAGACGACCGCCTTCAGCGAGGCAGTGAGAATGTTGGCATCGCGGCCGACCCCCCAGTACACCTCGTCGCCGACCTCACACTCGACGTACGCCGCGGCGAGTGCGTCACCACCGGCCGACAGCGCGTGCTCGTGGTAGTCCAGCACCCGTACGTCGTACTTCAGCGGCTTGATCGCGTCGACGAAGGCCGAGACCGGACCGTTGCCCTCGCCAACCAACTCGTGCGGTACGCCGTTCGCGTAGACCTGGACGCGGAGGTGGTCGCCCTGCCCCTCCCCCGAGGTCGAGTTGACCGTCAGCAGCGACAGCTTGCCCGGCTCCAGGTACTCGCTGGAGAAGATGTCCCACATCTGCTGCGGGCCGACCTCGCCACCCTCGGCGTCGGTGTACTGCTGGATCACGCGGCTGAACTCGATCTGCAGCCGGCGCGGCAGGTCGAGCCGGTGCTCCGACTTCATCATGTACGCCACGCCGCCCTTGCCGGACTGCGAGTTGACCCGGATGACCGCCTCGTAGGACCGGCCGACGTCCTTCGGGTCGATCGGCAGGTACGGCGCCTCCCAGTGGATCTCGCCGACCGGCTTGCCCTCGGCGGCGGCCTGCTTGTCGAGCGCCTCCAGGCCCTTCTTGATCGCGTCCTGGTGCGAGCCGGAGAAGGCGGTGTAGACCAGGTCACCGGCGTACGGCTGGCGCTCGGGCACCCGCATCTGGGTGCAGTACTCGACCGTGCGGCGGATCTCGTCGATGTCGGAGAAGTCGATCTGCGGGTCGATGCCCTGGCTGAACAGGTTCATCCCCAGCGTCACCAGGTCGACGTTGCCGGTCCGTTCACCGTGACCGAACAGGCAGCCCTCGACCCGGTCGGCACCGGCCATCAGGGCGAGCTCGGTCGCGGCCACCGCCGTACCGCGGTCGTTGTGCGGGTGCAGGCTGATCGTGCTGTGCTCGCGCCGGGTCAGCTGGCGGCCGAACCACTCGATCTGGTCGGCGTACACGTTCGGCGTCGACATCTCGACGGTGGCCGGCAGGTTGAGGATGATCTCGCGGCCCTCGTCGGGCTGCCAGACGTCACTGACCGCTTCACAGACCTCGAGCGCGAACTCCAGCTCGGTGCCGGTGAAGATCTCCGGGCTGTACTGGTAGCCGAACTCGCAGTCGCCCAGCATCTCGTCGGCGTACTTCATCACCGTCTCGGTACCGCGGACGGCGATGTTGCGGCACTCCGCCTTGTCGACGTTGAAAACCACCCGGCGGAACAGCGGCGCGGTCGCGTTGTAGAGGTGGATGGTGGCCTTCGGCGACCCCTGCAGCGACTGCACGGTCCGCTCGATGAGCTCCTCGCGGGCCTGGGTCAGCACGGAGATCGTCACGTCGTCCGGGATCGCGTCGCCCTCGATCAGGCTGCGGACGAAGTCGAAGTCGTACTGGCTGGCGCTCGGGAAACCGACCTCGATCTCCTTGTAGCCCATCTTCACCAGCAGGTCGAACATCCGCCGCTTGCGGGCCGGCGACATCGGCTCGACCAGCGCCTGGTTGCCGTCGCGCAGGTCGGTGGACAGCCAGCGCGGCGTCCGGTCGACCGACTTGGCCGGCCAGGTGCGGTCCGGCAGGTCGATGGGCGGGAACGCGCTGTAACGGCCGATCGGCATGCGCGAACTCTGCTGAACAGGTTTGGGCTGGTTCTTCGGTGCCATGGTGCGGGTTCTCCTCGCGGTGCTACGGGTCAACATGCGACCGGCGTACGACAAACTCCGCGGCGAGGGAACCGGCCTGGATCAGGCCTCGCCGCGGCAGCGAAGGAGAAGGACCAGCTTCCGCATAGTGCCAGTGACTCTACCCACAACTTCCGCCACCGGTCGAACCGGGGGTCTCGCGGACCGAGACGGAGAGTGATCGCGCGGCGCGTACTTGGTTGAATTTCTAAACTCTGATCATGACCTCTGATCTGCTCGGTAAGACCGGGCTCGGCGTACTGGTGACCCTCAAGCGAGACGGCCGGCCGCAGCTGTCCAACGTCACCTACCTGTGGGACGGCGAGACGATCCGGATCTCGCTGACCGACGGCCGGGCGAAGACGAAGAACCTGCGCCGCGACCCGCGCGCGAGTCTGTACGTGAACGGCCCGAACGGCCGCTCGTACGTCGTACTGGAAGGGAATGCGGACCTGACCCCGGTGGCCGCCGACCCCCACGACGCCACCGTCGAGCAGCTGGTGAGCTACTACCGCGAGGCGTCCGGTGAGCACCCCGACTGGGACGACTACCGCCGGGCGATGGTGGCCGACAAACGACTGCTGTTCACGATGAAGGTCGAGCACTCCTACGGCGCGGCGATCTGAGGTCCTGACTCCTGCCAGCCGCGGCCGAGCATCCGCAGGAGTGCGGGATAGACGAACAGGTAGCGGAACGGCTTGATCGCACTCATGTAGGCAGCTCCGAGGCGCCCGTTCGGTTTCACCAGCACGGCCAGCTGACCGCGATAACCGTCCTGATCGGGAACCCAGCTGAGATGCAGGACGGCATGGCAGGTGCTGTTGGCCGTCTCGGCGGCCCACTCGTCGCCGATCCGGTACAGCGGAACGAAAGGCAGCTCGCCCACCTCGGGTCCGATCGGGGCATCGCGGAGATCCGCGGGCAGCCGGTCGCGGAGCGTCGGAACCCGAGAGCCGATGCCGGTCGACTCACCGTCCCAGCCGAAGACGCGCCCCAGCGTCATCCGAGTCTCCCAGAGCACCCGGACCACCAGCGGCGCACCGGCCGGGAAGCCCGCGTCGGCGAACTGATCCACCAGCCGGCCGAAGTCGTCCGGGCCGCCGGGGGTCGGCAGCGCCCAGACGTCCTCGACCTCGAAGTCCTGGGTGAGCTCATGGATCCGCCAGGGGCGGGAGGTGTGGGCGGTCGGCGGGAGTTTCATCCGGTCCTCCGAGATCTATACGATGGCGTATAAATGGAGCCTAGCAACGTCTGTACGGCACCGTATAGATCTCGGCTCGGTGAGACCCGGTGAGAGGAGACACATCGTGGCGCTGGCGCGTACGCCCCGCTCGGACTGGATCGGGGCCGGCCTGCGTGCGCTGGCCGAGGGCGGACCGAACGCCGTCCGGATCGAGGCGCTGGCGCAGACGCTCGGCGTCACCAAGGGCGGCTTCTACGGGTACTTCGCCAACCGGGGCGCCCTGCTCGAGGAGATGCTCGACACCTGGGAGCGTGACACCACCGACGAGCTGATCGACCGGATCGAGGCCGAAGGAGGCGAGCCGCCGACCCGCCTGCGGCGGCTGATCGAGATCGTCGTCAGTGCCGACCGGATGACGACCAACGCGACGATCGACCTGGCGATCCGCGACTGGGCGCGCCGCGACCCGGCGGTCGGCGAGCGCCTGCGCCGGGTGGACAACCGGCGGATGGAGTATCTCCGGCGGCTGTTCGGGGCGACCTGCCCGGCCGACGAGGCCGAGACCCGCAGCATGCTCGTCTACTCGCTCTACATCGGCAACCACCTCATCGCCGCCGATCACGGCACCCGCAGCCGGACCGAGGTCCTCCGACAAGCCCAGGCCTGGCTGCTCGGCAAATGACTCGCGGTCCGCGGCACAAAGGGTGCACGCTGGGGCGGTGGACATCACCAGGCTTTCTCCTGACGACGAGGCCGGTTGCATCGACGCGGTAGCGCTGCTCACCGCCACCGCGAAACTCGACTGCCCCGAATCACTGCTGCCGACACCACGGAGCTACGCCGCAGATCTGCGGTACGGGTGGGACGGCGATCCCTCCCAGGCGTACCTGGCTCGCGATGCCGACGGGTTCGCGGCGGGGTTGCTGACCGTCGAGTTGCCGACGTACGACAACACCAACCTCGCCTGGCTCGAGGTCGAGGTCCACCCGGACTACCGCGGCCGCGGGATCGGCAGCGAACTCATCCGGTACGCCGAACAGCTGGCGCGCCGCGTTGGCCGCACCTCGATCGGGCTCTCCAGCTGGGACCTGCCGAAAGCAATCTCGTTCGCCGAGCATCACGGGTACGAGCAGAAGGCGATCGAGGTGAACCGCCGGCAGGACATCGCCGGCCTCGACTGGACGATCGTCGAGAACCTGTACGCCGAAGCGGTGCGCGCCTCCTCGGCGTACGAGCTGGTCCGGGTCACCGGACGGCTGCCGGAGGAGATGCTCGAGGACATGGTCGCGGTGACCGCGTCGATCAACGATGCGCCGAAGGACGATCTGGACATCGAGGACGACGAGTACAGCCCGGAGCGGTTGCGGGCTTATGAAGAGGCGCAGCTCGCGCACGACCGGAACCTGTACCGGGTGATCGCCCGGCACCGCGAGACCGGCGTACTGGCAGGGCATTCGACGGTCACGGTCGAACAAGAGCGCCCGCACATCGCCGAGCAGGCGGACACCGCCGTCTCGCGCAACCACCGAGGCCATCGCCTGGGCGCACTGGTGAAGACCGGCATGCTCTTGTGGCTACGCGAAGAAGAACCGGCCGTCACCCAGCTGGACACCTGGAACGCCGAATCCAACGCCCACATGATCGCGATCAACGAACAACTGAACTACCACATCGTCGCGAGGGCGCTCGACTTCCAGAAGTCGCTCTAGCAACGGAAGGAAAGCGGGGGTGCGGAGCCACATCGTCGCGAGACCTGTGGACTTCCAGAAGTCGCTCTAGCAAGGAAAGGAAAGCGGGGGTGCGGAGCCACATCGTCGCGAGACCTGTGGACTTCCAGAAGTCGCTCTAGCAAGGGAAGGAAAGCGGGGGTGCGGAGCCACATCGTCGCGAGACCTGTGGACTTCCAGAAGTCACTGTGAAAGCAGAACGCCTTTGACCGCGGGGGCCAGCCCTAGACGGGCTGGACGATGGTGACCTTCATCCGGTTCGAGACGGTGAAGCCGAGGCCTTCGTAGAGGCGGATCGCGGTGGTGTTGGTGCCACCGGTGTGCAGGAACGGGTGGGCGCCGGCCTGTTCGATGCCTGCGGCAACTTCGCGGATCAGCCGGGTCGCCAGGCCCCTGCCCCGGTACGCCGGGTCGGTGCAGACCGCGCTGATCTCGACGTAGCCGGGTGGGCGGCAGCGCTCCCCCGCCATCGCGATCAGCCGGTCGCCGTCGCGCAGCCCGAGGTAGCTGCCCATCTCGATCGTCCGGGCCCGGAACGGCCCGGGATCGGTCAGCTCGATCAACGCGAGCATCTCCGGCACATCGTCCGGCCCCAGCACCACCGGCCGGATCCCCTCAGGATCGCCCGCGGCGTCTCCGGCGGCCACACCGTTCCCGACCGGCGCCATGTCCGCGGTGTGGGTGGCGCCGAAGCCTTCTGGGGCGACCAGTTGGACCAGGTCGAACTGTTGGACGAGCTTGATGAAAGCCGGCAGCGGGAGATCCGGGCGCATCAGCGCTGCCGCGTGGTCTGCACCGAGCAGCTCGGCGGCGTCGGCCCAGTCCTGCTCGGTCGGGTCGTCGGGAAGTCCGAGGAAGGGGGCGACCTGAGCCGGATAGCGAACGGCCCGGCCCTGGCTCTCCGCCAGATCTGCGTGCTCTCCCGTCAGGGCGTAGTACATCGGATTCTTCAGGACGTCCAAGGTCAGAATCCCAGCTTGCGAAGGTGCTTCGCGTCCGTCTGCCAGTTCTTGGCGATCTTCACGTGCAGGTCGAGGTAGACCGGCGTACCGAGCAGGGCCTCGATCTGGCGGCGGGCATTCGCGCCCACCTCGCGCAACCGGGCGCCCTTGTGGCCGATGATGATCCCCTTCTGGCTCTCCCGCTCCAGATAGAGATTCGCGTAGATGTCGATCAGCGGCTTGTCCGCCGGCCGGTCCTCGCGCAGGCCCATCTCGTCGATGGTGACCGCGATCGAGTGCGGCAGCTCGTCCCGGACGCCTTCCAGCGCGGCCTCCCGGATCAGCTCGCCGACCAGGATCTCCTCCGGCTCGTCGGTGATGTCGCCGTCGGGGTACAGCGGCCGCCCCTCGGGCAGCTGCTTGACCAGCTCGTCGGCGACCAGCTCGGTCTGGAACCCGTCGGTGGCAGAGACCGGAATGACGGCGGCCCACTCGATCCCGACCGACTCACCCAGCGTGGCGATCTCGGACAGGTGCTCGGCCATCCGGTCCGGGCCGACCAGGTCGGACTTGGTCGCCAGCGCGATCTTCGGTGTCTTGGCGACCTTGGCCGCCTCGGTGACCAGGAACCGGTCGCCCGGCCCGATCCGCTCGTTCGACGGCAGGCAGATGGCGATCACGTCAACCTCGGCCCAGGTCGTCTTCACGATGTCGTTCAGCCGCTCACCGAGCAGTGTCCGCGGCTTGTGCAGACCAGGGGTGTCGACCAGGATCAGCTGGGCGTCCGGCCGGTGCACGATGCCGCGTACGGCGTGCCGCGTGGTCTGCGGCTTCGACGAGGTGATCACGATCTTCTGACCGACCAAAGCGTTGGTCAGCGTGGACTTGCCGGCGTTCGGGCGGCCGACGAAACAGGCGAACCCGCTCCGGAACCCGGGCGACTCAGGTGTGGACGACATCACGAACCTCTCCGTTGCCATTGGCAACGACTACCGGGAGGGCCGCACCACCGAAGTAGCGCACCACCTCCACGTCGACGTCGAGCGAATCGGTCACCACCGCGGCGGCCTCGATCCCCTTGACGCCGGAAGACACCGCCATCGCGATCGCCAACTGCAGCGCGCTCAGCAGGACGGTGTCCAGCTGCACCGTGCAAGCAGCATAAGTCCGCCCGTCGGTATCGCGAACCGCGGCACCTTCCGCAGCGCGCGTCCGAGCCCGGCTGGCCCGCGCCAACGTCACAAGTTTGGCGTCCTCAGCGGACAACTCAGCAGTCAAAACAAACTCCCGAAAGTGAAAACAAGGGAAGGAAAACGAGGGGAACGAGACGGCTCCATCAAGCGGTTTGGTGGTTGGTGTCCTGGGGGTGGCCGGCGGGTTCGGCGCGGCGGACCAGGACGGTGCCGACCTGGTTGCGGCGGCCGGACGGGCGTTCCGCGGTGAGCGACAGCCCGAGACCCTCGATCTCGACCTCGGCGCCGGGGATCGGCACCTTGCCGAGCAGTTTCGCCATCAGCCCGCCGACCGTGTCGACGTCGTCGTCGTCCAGCGGTACGCCGAACAGCTCACCGAGTTCGTCGATCGGGAACCGGCTGGAGACGCGATACGCCCCGTCCGACAGCGCCTGCACCGACTCCGGCGCCTCGTCGTACTCGTCGGTGATCTCGCCGACGATCTCCTCCAGGATGTCCTCGATCGTCACCAGGCCGGCCGTCCCGCCGTACTCGTCGACCACGATCGCGACGTGCATCCGGGCCGCCTGCATCTCGCGCAGCAGCTGGTCGACCGGCTTGGAGTCGGGGATGTAGATACACGGCCGCATCACCGACTCGACCCGCTCGGTCGACTCGGCGGCGGCGTTGTCGTAGACGCGGCGCATCACGTCCTTTAGGTAGACCACCCCGACGATGTCGTCCAGCGACTCGCCGACCACCGGGATCCGCGAGTACCCGCTGCGCAGCGCGAGCGAGGTGAGCTGGCGGAGCTTCTTGTGCCGCTCGATGTAGACCATGTCGGTCCGCGGCACCATCACCTCGCGGACGATGGTGTCGCCGAGCTCGAAGACCGAGTGGATCATCTCCCGCTCGCCGGACTCGATCACCGAGGACTTCTCGGCCAGGTCGACCAGCGCGCGCAGCTCGGCCTCGGTCGCGAACGGGCCTTCGGCGAACCCCTTGCCCGGCGTCAGCGCGTTGCCGAGCAGGATCAGCAGCTTCGGCAGCGGGCCGAGCACCCGGGCCAGTGCCATCGTCGGGCCGGCCGACATCATCGCGAACCGGTCGGTGTGCTGGCGGCCCAGGGTGCGCGGCGCGACGCCGATGATCACGTACGAGATCACCACCATCAGCACGGCGGTGATCAGGATGTGCTCCCAGGTGACCGAGAAGACGTTGGACAGTGCCTGGGTGACCAGCACGATCGCGGTGATCTCACAGCTCAGCCGGACCAGCAGCAGGGAGTTCAGGTACCGCGGGGCGTCCGACAGCAGGTCTCGTAGCCGGACCGCCCGCTGGTTGCCCTGCTCGACCTGTTCGTTGGCGCGCACCTTCGAGTACGACGACAGCGCCGCTTCTGCACCGGCGAACAGTCCGGCGAGCAATACGAGCACCGCGGCCACAACCAGCAGAACGCCGTCGTGGTAAGTCACTGGAGCTTCACCCCTACTGGGCCATCTGGTTGCCTGGTGCGCGCCATGCTTCCAGCAGCCGGCCCTGGACGTCCCACATCTCCGCCTTCTCGGCGGGTTCGGCGTGGTCGTAGCCGAGCAGGTGCAGGATGCCGTGCACCGTCAGCAGCTCCAGCTCGGCCCAGGTGCCGTGCCCGGCCTTCGCGCCCTGGGCGGCCGCGACGGTCGGGCAGAGCGCGATGTCGCCGAGATGGCCGAGCGGCATGTCACCTTCCTCGGCGTCACTGCCACCCGGCCGCAGCTCGTCCATCGGCCACGACATCACGTCCGTCGGCCCCGGCAGATCCAGGAACTCGACGTGGTACCGCGCCATCGTGTCCTCGTCGACCAGCTTGATCGACAGCTCGCACTCGGGGTGCAGGCGCAGCGACGACATCACGAAACGGCTCAGCCGCATCAGTCCGTGGGCGTCGATCTCCACACCGGACTCGTTGTTGACCTCTACGTTCATGCTCGGGGCTCAGCGTCACTTTCGTAGTTCTCGTACGCCGACACGATCCGGCCGACCAGCTTGTGCCGGACCACGTCGTGCGACGTCAGCCGGCAGAACGTCAGGTCCTGGACGCCTTCCAGGATGTCCTGGACGACCCGCAGGCCCGACTTGGTCCCGGTCGGCAGGTCGACCTGGGTGACGTCACCCGTGACCACCATCTTGGAGCCGAAGCCGAGCCGGGTGAGGAACATCTTCATCTGCTCGGGCGAGGTGTTCTGCGCCTCGTCCAGGATGATGTAGGCGTCGTTCAGGGTCCGGCCGCGCATGTAGGCCAGCGGGGCGATCTCGATCGTCCCGGCCGTCATCAGCCGCGGGATCGACTCGGGGTCCAGCATGTCGTGCAGCGCGTCGTACAGCGGCCGCAGGTACGGGTCGATCTTCTCCGACAGGGTGCCGGGCAGGAACCCGAGCCGCTCGCCGGCCTCGACGGCCGGCCGGGTCAGGATGATCCGGTTGACCTCCTTGGCCTGCAGCGCCTGGACCGCCTTGGCGACCGCCAGATAGGTCTTGCCGGTACCGGCCGGGCCGATGCCGAACACGATCGTGTTCTTGTCGATCGCGTCCACGTAGCGTTTCTGGTTCAGCGTCTTCGGGCGGATCGTCCGGCCGCGGCTGGACAGGATGTTCTGGGTCAGCACGTCGGCCGGGCTCTCGACCGTCTCGGCCTTGATCATCGCGATGCTCCGCTCGACCGAGTCCGCGACCAGCCCGTGGCCGGTGCGCACGACCGCGACCAGCTCGTCGAACAGCCGCTCGACCAGGGCCAGCTCGGCCGGCTCGCCGGTCATGCTGATCTCGTTGCCGCGGACCAGGATGACGGCCGCGAACTCCTTCTCGACGATCCGGAGGAACTCGTCCCGGGCTCCGAGCAACGCCACCATGTCGATGCTGTTCGGCACCACGATCTTGTGGGACGCCGTGTGGTTGGCACCTGTTGCGCTGCTGTCAGCGCGCGCCGCACCCGGTTGCGACGGCTCGATACTCCGTGGCCTGGACAGCCTGTTCCTCCTGAAGCAGATAGTGAGACCCCACCATGCTAGCCGTCCGCGCCGACAGCCTCACCGCAATTCCCGTCCGGCCCGCCGGACGGCGCCGCCGATCCGGCCACCGAGCGTCGCCGGACGACCGCGCACCGTCCACCTCGAGCTGCCAATGTCAGGAACACGTCAAGGGGTTGTCAACCTGGGATGGGACCTTGGCGTCTTCGTTGCGTGGCACAACCCGTTGTGGTGTTCGATGAGTGCGTGGCACATGAGTCCTCGTGGGATGCAGACGAGGCGTTGACGGCGGTCTACACGGCGCATTACACGTCGCTGGTCCGGCTCGGCGCCCTGCTGCTGCGTGATACCGGTTCGGCCGAGGAGATCGTGCAGGACGCCTTCGTGGCGATGCACGCCCGGTGGCACCGGTTGCGCGATCCGCACAAGGCTCTGGCCTACCTACGCACCGCGGTGGTGAACCGCTGCCGTTCGCGGCAGCGGCACCTGGTCGTGGTGGACAAACACATGCCCAGGTCCTTGCCGGAGGAGCCCAGCGCGGAGCAGGCTGTGCTCCGGACGGCCGAGACCGACCGGGTGATCGACGCGATGCGCACGCTGCCGGAGAAGCAGCGCACCGTGATGGTGCTGCGGTACTACGGTGACCTCTCGGAGGCCGAGATCGCCGACACGATGGGGATCAGCCGGGGATCCGTGAAGAGTCATGCCGCGCGGGCGAGCAAGTCGCTGCGCCAGGTCCTGGAGCAGAGCCGATGACCGACGACGACCAGTTCGACGAGCTGATGCGTCGCGCCCTGGCCGACGAGGCCGGCCGGATCGAGCCGGCCGACCGCCTGCACGAGATCCAGTCCCGGGTCAGCTCCCAGCGCAAGATGAACCCGCGGCGCCCGTGGCTGATCAGCGCCGGTGCGGCCGCGATCGGTACGGCGGCGGCGATCGGTGCCTTCACCATGCTCGGCGACGACGCGAAGAACACCGGCGAGCCCGAGGTCGCCGGCCCGCCGGCGAGCATCAGCACCAGCACCACGAAGCCGACCAGCGCGGTCACGCCCGCCCCTTCCCAGGCGACGATGCCACCGCCCAGCGACCTGTCGACGGCCGCGAAGACGCGTCCCACGCCCGAGGTGAGCGTGAAGCGCAAGGCCGTGCCGGTGTACTGGGTCGGCAAGACGCCGAGCGATACGACCGGCGCCGGCGTACGGCTCTACCGGACCTATGTCCCGGTCAGCGGCCGGCCGGCCCTCGAGGCGGTCCGGGTGCTCAGCGCCGGCAAGTCGGACGACGCCGACTACTACTCGCTCTGGCTGGACGCGGTACCAGCGTCGGTGACGCAGGCCGATGGCGTGGTCACGGTGGACTTCAAGCGGCTCCCGTCGGAGAAGAAGATGTCGGCGGGGATGGCCGACTTCGCGATCCAGCAACTCGTCTACACGGTCCAGGGGGTGTACGGCGACACTTCCCAGCAGGTCCGCGTCACCCAGGAGGGACGCTCCGCCGGGATGCTGTTCGGTGCGGTCGACGCCAGTCAGCCGTTCAGCCGGGCACAGGCCGCTGATGTCCAGGCCAAGGTCTGGATCACCTCACCGGCCGAGGGCGAGATGGTCGCGCCCGCGTTCACGGTCAATGGCATCGCCGCCACCTTCGAGGCCGCGGTGAACTGGCGTGCCACCAACACCAAGACCGGCCAGGTCGTCCAGGGCCGCGCGACGACCGAACAGGGCCAGGGTTTCTCCCCGTTCGCCTTCCCCGTGAAGGCCGGCTCCGGCCGCTGGCAGCTCGAGGCCTACCTGATCTCCCCCGCCGACGGCGCCATCACCGACATCGACTCGAAGACGATCATCGTCAAATAAGAATTCCGGGCCGGCCCCCGAAGGCGCCGGCCCGGAATTTATTGTGCGATGCCTCAGAAATTGCAGGCCGGGCCGGTCGCGCTGCCCTTCCGCAGGTAGTTCGAGTGGATGTAGACGGCACCGCCGGTGTCGCCGCTGCCGCCCCAGAGCGCGCCGTACCGCCAGGCCGCGTCGTAGCCGACGACCGTGATCCCCTGGCCGGTGTTCGCCCAGAAGACGATCCGGCTGTTCGGCCGGCCGGGCGGCACGTTGTAGACCGGTACGCCGATCGTCGACACGAAGCAGTTCATCTGCGGGCCCTTGAGCTCGGGAGCCTCGGTGGCGGACGCGGTGCTGACGCCGGCTGCGCCGACCATCGCCACGGCGCCGGCCGCGGCGCCTACTGCGATACGCCGGACGGATTTCTTGCTGATCATCAAGCAAAACCCTTCGTAGGAGGATCTTCCGGTCACCAGCGAACCGTGCGGAAAGTCCCCGGACAAGGTTTTCGAGAATCGCCGAAAAGTGCGTTCGGCAGCATTTCGAAAACCTTTGAAAGGGTTGCGGATCAGGTCCAGCGGGACGTCGACTCCACGTCGGTCATCGTCCGCTCACATCCAGTACTGCGGCCAGCAGGCCGGGGAACGCCTGGTCGAACTCGGGTCGCCGGATCCGGTTGAGCCGGCGCGGGCCGTCGTCGCGTTGCTCGATCAGGCCGGCCGCACGCAGTACGGCGAAGTGGTGGCTGCGGGTCGCCTTGGTAACCGGCAGGTCGAACGTGCCGCAGGCCCGCGTCCAGTCGTCGTGCGCAGCGAGGTCCTGCAGGATCATCCGGCGGACCGGATCCGCGAGCGCTTCCAGCGCAGTCTGCAGGTCGACGCCTGCCGGATCCTCGTGGGTCAGCGAGCGGGCCCGGGCGGTGCTCACAGTGTTCGACCCTCGTCATACACTAGTGTTCGGTTCACATCGAACAGTCTAGCGGAGGTGACGTGGTGATCGAGCTCGTCGACTACCAGTTCGGACCGGCGGCGCGGAATCGGCTGTCGGAGGCGGCGCACACCGGACGGGAAGGGGCACTGGCAGCCCTCGAGACCTTCTACTACGCGCTCAACCAGCAGGATCTGGAGATACTGACGGCGGTGTGGACCGATCACGAGCTGGTGCAGCTCAACAACCCGATCGGCGGGATCCTGCGGTCGCGGGCCGCGGTCGAGGAGCTGTATCGCAAGGTGTTCGCGGGCGGGTTGAACGTGCAGGTCAGCTTCGGTGACGCGGTCACCTACTGGCGGGCCGACTCCGTGGTCTTCGCCGGTCGCGAGCGGGGCAGCTATCAGCATCCCGAGCGCGGCGAGGTCCCGCTGGACATCCGCACCACGCGAATCTTCTCCTACGACGACGGTCGCTGGGCGCAGGCTCATCACCACGGCAGCATCGACAACGCCGAAACCCTGGCCGCGTATCAGCAGGCAGTACGCGGTTAGGTCCAGCGGGAGTGCGAGAGCAGCGCTGCCGCGGCGGCGACGCCGGCGGTCGACGTACGGAGGACTGTGTCGCCGAGCAGGACCGGGTCGACTCCGAAGGTTTCGAGCTCAGCCGGTGAGATGCCGCCTTCGGGGCCGACCACCAGGACGATGTCGCCGCTGTCAGGCAGCGGCAACGACGACAGCGGCGTCTTTGCCTCCTCGTGCAGCACCACGGGCAGCGCGGCGTCACGCAACAGCTGAGCGACCTCGGCCGTCGAGGCGATCGGCGCGACCTGGCAGAACCAGGACCGCCGCGACTGCTTGCTCGCCTCGAACGCCCAGGCCTGCCACTTGGTCAGCGTCTTCGCGACCCGCTCCGGATTCGACCGGAACTGCGACCGCTCCGCGTTCCACGGTACGACGACGTCGGCCCCCACCTCGGTCAGCATCTCGACCGCGAGCTCGGCCCGCTCCCCCTTCGGCAAGGCCTGCACGACGACCAGCCGCGGACTCGCCGCCGGCACCGTCCCTCGATGCTCCACGGTCACCGTGACACCCGTCTTCGAGGCAGCCGTCACGGTCCCCTCGGCGAACGACCCGCGGCCGTCGGTCAGCCGCAGCCGCTCACCGGGCCCGATCCGGCGTACGACGGCCGCATGCCGACCCTCGGCGCCGTCGAGCACCAGCTCCGGTCCGGCCAGGTCAGGCAGGTGAAAAACCGCGAGCCCCATCAGTTCAGTGGTTGCCGAAGGCGTCGCGCAGCCGCCCGAAGACACCCTTGTGGGTGGCCTGGATCTGACCCTGCGGCCGCTCCTCGCCGCGCGCCTGGGCGAGCTGCCGCAGCAGCGCCGACTGGCCCTCGTCGAGCTTGGTCGGGGTCTCGACGATGATCTGCACGATCAGATCGCCGCGCCCCGCGTGCCGCAGCCGCGGTACGCCGCGAGCGGTCAGCGTCATCGCCGTCCCGGACTGGGTGCCGGGACGGATCTCCAGCGGAATCGTCTCGCCTTCCAGCGTCGGCAGGTCGATCGTCGTCCCGAGCGCCGCCGCCGTCATCGGTAGGGTCACCGTGCAGTGCAGGTTGTCGCCGTTGCGGCTGAAGATCTCGTGCTGCTCGACCTCGATCTCGACGTACAGGTCACCGGCCGGGCCGCCGCCGGGGCCGACCTCGCCCTGGCCGGACAGCTGCACCCGGGTGCCGCTGTCGACGCCGCCGGGGATCTTGACCGTGACCGTACGCCGGGAGCGGACCCGGCCGTCGCCGGAGCACTCGATGCACGGGTTCGGGATGGTGGTGCCGAAACCGCGGCAGGTCGGGCACGGCCGCATCGTCCGGACCTCGCCGAGGAACGACCGCTGGGTGTGCGTCACCTCGCCCCGGCCGTGGCAGATCTCGCAGGTGACCGGCTCCGAGCCGGCCGCCGCACCGGAACCCGAACAGGTCGGGCAGACCACCGCGGTGTCGACCTTGAGTTCGCGGGTGGTCCCGAAGGCCGCCTCGGCGAGGTCGATCCGGAGCGGGATCAGCGCGTCCTGGCCGCGCCGGGTCCGCGGCCGCGGGCCCCGGGTCGCGCCGCCGGTCTGGCCGAAGAAGGCGTCCATGATGTCGGTGAAGGTGAACGCCTGGCCGAAACCGGCGCCGCCGGCACCACCCGGACCGCTCGCGAACGGGTCACCGCCGAGGTCGTGCACCTGCTTCTTCTGCGGGTCGCTCAGCACCTGGAACGCGCGGCCGATCTCCTGGAACTTGTGGTGCGCGTCCTCGGAGTCGTTGACGTCCGGGTGGTACTGCCGGGCCAGCTTGCGGTAGGCCTTCTTGATCTCGTCCGGTGAGGCGTCTCGGCTGACGCCCAGGACGGCGTAGTAATCGGTGCTCATACTCCAGACCAACGGTAGGTGGTGTGCTTCATGAGTCGGCCAGGATCTGGCTGACGTAACGCGCGACGGCGCGCACGGCGCCCATCGTGCTCGGATAGTCCATGTGGGTCGGGCCGACGATGCCGAGGGTGGCCAGCGCCTCCGACTTGGAGCCGTAGCCGGTGGCGACGACCGAGGTGGTGGCGAGTCCCTCATACGGGTTCTCGTGGCCGATCCGGACCGTCAGGGTCTGCGGGTTGGTCGCCTCGCCGAGCAGCTTCAGCAGGATCACGTGCTCCTCGAGCGCCTCCAGTACCGGCTTCACGTTGCGCTCGAAGTCGTCGCCGTACCGGGTCAGGTTGGCCGCGCCACCGACCGCGATCCGCTGCTCGCCCTCGACCGTGAAGGCCTCCAGCAGACTCGTCACGACGGCGGCCACCAGCGATCGGTCGGCCGGCGCGAAGGTCTCGGTGACGCTCGCGAGCGAGGTCGCCGCATCGGTCAGCCGCTGCCCGGTGAGCGCGGTGTTCAGCCGCGAGCGCAGGTCCGCGATCAGTTGCTCGTCGACGTCCTCATGGGTCTCGACGATCCGCTGCTCGACCCGGCCGGTGCTGGTGATCAGCACCAGCAGCAGCCGGCGCGGGGTCATCGTGACCACCTCGATGTGCCGCACGCTGGACCTGCTCAGCGTCGGGTACTGCACGATCGCGACCTGCCGGGTGATCTGGGCGAGCAGCCGCACCGTACGGCGTACGACGTCGTCCAGGTCGACCGCGCCGACCAGGAAGGACGAGATCGCCTTCTTCTCGGCCGCGGACAACGTCTTCACCGTGCTCAGCTTGTCCACGAACAGCCGGTAGCCGGCGTCGGTCGGGATCCGGCCGGCGCTGGTGTGCGGCTGGGTGATGTACCCCTCCTCCTCCAGCGCGGCCATGTCGTTGCGCACGGTCGCCGGGGAGACCCCGAGGTTGTGCCGGTCGACCAGCGTCTTCGAGCCGACCGGCTCGTGGGTCGCCACGTAGTCCTCGACGATGGCCCGGAGCACGTCCAGTTTGCGTTCGTCCAGCACGCGCACCACCCTCTCTGGCTTGGCACTCACAAGTTTCGAGTGCCAGTCTACCGAGCCGTGGCGACAGATACCCCCGGGTAACGGCGTGGGCCCCGTCTCAGCGTTGCGCCGGCCTCCTGGTCAGGCGGACTCCGGCGATGCTCCCAACGGTACGGCGGCCGGCCGTTCGACGGTGCTCGCGACGTCCACCGGCTGGTCCTGGGCAGCGGCTTCGAGCAGCGACTCGAGGACGTCGAGCACGTGGTACGCCAGCGCGCCGTTGGCCCGGTGCGGCTCCCCCGTCCGGATGGCGCGCGCCATGTCCGCCAGACCGACGCCGCGACCCGCTCCGGCGTACCCACCCGCGACAGGCACCTCGGTCCACTCCCGGTTGGCGGCGGTGACGAGCTCGACCTTGCCGTCGAAGCCGTTGGGGTCAGGCACGGACAGGCTGCCCTCGGTGCCGTAGACCTCGATCCGTGGGAGTCGCGCTGCCCACACGTCGAAGCTCATCAGCACAGTGGTGAGCGCACCGGACTCGTGCTCGAGTACGCCGGTCACGTGGGTCGGCACGTCGACAGGGAACGTCTCACCTGCCCGGGGACCGGTGTGGATCTTCCGCTCGCCCTGAGAACGACCACCTCGCGCAGTAACCCGGCGTACCGGACCTAGGAGGGTGACGAGGCTGGTCACGTAGTACGGGCCCATGTCGAGCACTGGACCGCCGCCTGGTTGGTAGTAGAACTCCGGTGCGGGGTGCCACAGCTCATGCCCGGGTGTGACGAAGTACGCCGAAGCAGCAGTCGGTACGCCGATGTCGCCGCGATCCAGGATCGCTCTGGCGGTCTGGGTGCCGGTGCCGAGCACGGTGTCGGGAGCGCAGCCGATGCGCAGGTTGTTGGCGGCCGCCAGCTTCAGGAGCGGCTCTGCCTCGGCACGGTCGACAGCGAGCGGTTTCTCGCCGTACGTGTGCTTCCCGGCTTGCAGCGCGGCCTGGTGGATCGGGGCGTGCGCGGCCGGGATGGTGAGGTTGAGGACGATGTCGACCGCGGGATCGGCCAGCAGGTCGTCGGATGACAGGGCGCGAATGCCGGGGTTCTTCTCGGCGATCGCCTCGGCCCTGGACAGATCCAGGTCGGCGACCGCGACCACCTCGACGCCCGGAAGCTTGGCCAGGTGATCGAGGTAGGTACCGCTGATGACACCGGTCCCGACGATGCCGATACCGGTCACTTGCTCGCCCACAGCAGCCCCCGCTCGATGATCGTGCGGACCTCGGGGACGTCCAGGTCGGCGAGGCTGTGCCCCGGCGTACAGACGAAGACGCGGCCCTCGCCCCAGGTCCGGGTCCAGACAGCCGGCATCGTCGCGCCGGCGATCCACGGGAAGTCCGGGTGCGCCCGGAAGGTGGTCGTCGCGAGCACGGTGTTGGTGGGGTCGGCGTGCACGTAGTACTGCTCGGTGTGCAGGTCGAAATGCGTGATGCCCTCGACGATCGGGTCATCGGAGACCACCTCGATCCGGTGGTCGACGAAGCCGCCCGGGTGCGAGACGAACTGGCCGCCGGTGATGAACTGGTAGTCGCTGTTGTTACGGAACGAGTCGACGATGCCGCCGTGCCAGCCGGCCAGCCCGGTCCCGTTGCGGACCGCGGCCTCGAGGCCCTTCACCTGCTCGCCGGTGATCTCACCCATGCTGATGCACTGCAGCACCAGGTCGGTGCCGTCCAGGTCGAGGTAACTGTCGAGGTTGTCCGACACCTCGACCTCGAAGTCGTTCTCCCGCAGGAACGGGATGAAAAGCTCGGTCGCCTCGACCGGAAGATGGCCTTCCCAGCCACCTCTGGTCACCAGTGCCCGTCGTGTCGTCACGCCGCCTGCCCTTCAGAATGCCTGGCTAGAGATCGGATGAGTTCCGGTCGCTCTGGCGACCTTAGGCGGCGTTTCACGGTGCTTCAAGGGCCGTTCCGCCGCTTGGATAGGGCTTGCCCTCGGCCGCCGACCGGCGCGGTGGATGCTCCGGTTAAGGTCGCGGTATGAGTGCATGGGCCGAGCTGGGCGACAGATGCTGGGTCCGCCGGTATCCGGAGCTGGATCTGAATATCGGCCTGGTGGCCGGCAGTGAGAGCGCAGTGGTGATCGATACCCGGGCCGACGCAGTGCAGGCTCGTGAGTTGCTCGCGGAGATTCGCGAGCTGACCGACGTACCGGTGCGGTGGGTCGTCAACACGCACGCGCACTTCGACCACACCTACGGCAACGCTGTCTTCAGCGAAGCGGGGGCGACCAGCTTCGCGCAGGAGAACACCGCGGCGGCGCTGGCGGCCGATCCGGGGAACACCGAATCGGTTGCCGTCGACAACACCTTCGCGGTGGCGAAGGTGATCGAGCTCGGCGACCGCCGGGTGGAGTTGCTGCACCTCGGCAACGGGCACACCGACGGCGACGTGGTGGTCGTCGTACCGGATCTGGACGTGTTCTTCGCCGGTGATCTGCTCGAGGAGTCCGCGCCCCCGTCGTACGGGGAGGACTCCTTCCCGCTCGAATGGGCCGACACCGTCGACCGGCTGATCGGGCTGCTCTCGGCAACCGCGAAGGTGGTGCCGGGCCATGGCGCCGTGGTGGACGCCGAGTTCGTCCGCGACCAGGCCGGCGACCTCGGCACCGTCGCGAACACCATCTCCGGGCTGCACCACGCCGGTACGCCGCTGGAGGCCGCCCTGGCCCACACCGACGACTGGCCGTGGCCCGTCGAGCACCTCGAACACGCCGTACGCCGGGGGTATGCGGCCCTCGGGATCCCGCGCCGGCCCACCCTCCCCATCCTCGGCCAGGGGTGAGCTCCCGCGCCCGTTGCCGCCAGCATGCCTGAAGGCGCACCGCTCGGCGATCGTTGGCGCATTGTTGCCTCGCGGGAGCCGCCGCCGGGCCCGGGGGCTTCTACCGTCATCACCATGAGCGAAACTCCTAGCGACACCCCGCCTCCGGTGGGTCCGCAACACCAGGACGACACCCCGCCGCCGGCAGGTCCGCAGTACCAGAACGACACCCCGCCGCCGGCCGGCCCGCAGTACCAGAACAATTTCACGCCGCCCGCCGGCCCGCAGTACCCGCCGGGCCCGGGTGGCGTCGACCCGCGGTACCCCGGGCCGCAGGGCCCCGGTTACCCGCAAGGCCCCGGTCAGCCGATGCGTCCGGACGAGGAGCGCACCTGGTCGCTGCTCGCGCACATCGGCACCATCGTGCTCGGCTTCCTCGCACCGCTGATCGTGCTGCTGGTCAAGGGCAACGACTCGGCGATGGTCCGGGCGAACTCGGTCGAGTCGCTGAACTTCCAGATCACCGTCGCCATCGGCTACATCGCGTCGTCGTTCCTGATGATCATCCTGATCGGGTTCATCACGCTGCCGATCATCTGGATCGCCGCGGTCGTCTTCGCGATCCTCGCCACGATCGCCGCGAGCAAGGGTGAGCCGTACAAGTACCCGTTCGCGTTGCGCCTGGTGAAGTAAGCGGTAGCGGTGCGGGGTTGCCCGTTGACACTGTGCGCGGTTTTCCGTTGACACGGCGACGGTCGATCCCGCACGTTGAGGCGAAGCATTTGCCGCACCGACCGGACGAGGTGGGACCGATGGCCAGTTTGGAACAGACCTATCACCCGGACGGACGGGTCGAACTCACCGATCCGGCGGCGATCGTGGACAGCCCGTACGGCAACGCCGAGCTGGCACCGACCCGGTTGCCGGAGCGGCGCTGGACGACGTACAACTACGCGGCGCTGTGGATGGGGATGGCGCACAACATCCCCAGCTACCTGCTCGCGGCCGGGCTGGTCGCGCTCGGGATGAACTGGCTGCAGGCGTTCCTGACGATCACGCTGGGGAACCTGATCGTGCTGATCCCGCTGCTGCTGAACAGCCACGCGGGGACGAAGTACGGGATTCCTTTCCCGGTCTTCGCGCGCGCCTTCTACGGCGTACGGGGAGCCAACTTCCCCGCCTTGTTGCGCGCGTTCATCGCCTGCGGATGGTTCGGCATCCAGACCTGGATCGGCGGCCAGGCGATCTACGTGATCGTCGGTGAGCTCGCGGGCTCCGGCTGGACCGGGGCGTCTTCGGTCGGCGGCCACCCGTGGACGATGTGGCTGAGCTTTGCGTTCTTCTGGGCGCTGCAGATGGTGCTGATCTGGCGTGGGATCGAGGGGCTGCGGAGGTTCGAGAACTGGGCGGCGCCACTGGTGACGGTCGCGTTCCTCGCGCTGATGATCGCGATCCTGGTCAAGGCCGGTGGCTTCGGGCCGATCCTGTCGCAGCCGTCGAAGCTCGGCTGGGATGCCGACTTCTGGAAGATCTTCGCACCCTCGCTGATGGGCATGATCGCGTTCTGGGCGACGCTCTCGCTGAACATGCCGGACTTCACCCGGTTCGGCAAAGGCCAACGCGCGCAGGTGGTCGGCCAGATCATCGGGCTGCCGACCACGATGTCGTTCATCGCGCTGGTCTCGATCATCACCACCTCGGGAACGGTGATCGTCTACGGCTCCGCGATCTGGGACCCGGTCGAACTCACCCGCCGCTTCGAGAACCCGGTCGTGGTCACCATCGGGCTGGTGATGGCGATCCTGGCGACGATGTCCTGCAACGTGGCGGCGAACGTCGTCAGCCCGTCGTACGACTTCGCCAACGCGCTGCCGAAGTGGCTCAACTTCCGGACGGCGGGACTCACCACTGGGGTGATCGGCATCCTGATCCAGCCCTGGCGGCTGATCTCCGACCCGTCGATCTACATCTTCGTCTGGCTCTCCTTCTACGGCGGCCTGCTCGCCTCGGTGGCCGGCGTCCTGATCGCGGGCTACTGGTTCGTCGACCGCACCAACCTCTTCCTCGCCGACCTCTACCTCCCCCGCGGCCGCTACTGGTACGCCGCCGGCTGGAACTGGCGAGCCGTAGCAGCCACCCTGATCGGCTCCGTCCTCGCCGTCGGCGGCGCCTACTCCAACCCCGGCGCCGGCCCCTTCCCCGCCAACGGCCTCATCCCCTTCCTCAAACCCCTCTACGACTATTCCTGGGTCGTAGGCCTGGTAGCCGGCTTCATCACCTACCTAGCCCTCACCATCACCTCCCCCCACCGAACCCCCTCCCCAGCCCACGCCTCCGCCTAACCGGCGCCACGCCGCCTGTCCCGTTCGACAGGAACAACCTCGTGAACTTCTCGAGCCAAGGGAGTCGGCATGAATGCTGCACAAGCCACGGGACGGCGGACGGGTCGGGCTGTGCTGGCCGGGCAGTGAGAACGCAGTCCATGCGTACGACGTACCGGTCCTCAAGGCCTGAGAGCGATTAGGGTTGTGGGGTGGCTGATCGGTATGGGAACGATGTGCTCAGTGGGGATTGGCGTAAGCCCAAGAACGGGCGGACCGTCGAGGTGGAGATCGAAAAAGGGATGGTGGTCGAGGAGCCGTCGTCCGGTTTCGTCGGCGCCGTCGTCCGGTGGGAACACGGTGTCGTGGACCTCGAGGACCGGCACGGGCGGATCAAGACCTACCCGATGGGGCCGGGGTTCTGGGTCGACGGCAAACCGGTCAGCCTGCAACCGCCGAAGCGCCCGGGGCCGGCGAAGAAGACCCGTACGGCGTCCGGTTCGGTGGCCGTCAGCAACGTCCGCGCGAAGGTGGCCCGGGCGAGCCGGATCTACGTCGAGGGTCGCCACGACGCGGAGCTGGTCGAGCGCGTCTGGGGTGACGACCTCCGGATCGAGGGCGTCGTCATCGAGTACATGGAAGGGATCGACGATCTCCCGGCGATCGTGAACCGGTTCCAGCCGGGTCCCGGCCGACGGCTCGGCGTACTGGTCGATCATCTGGTCGACGGATCCAAGGAGTCGAAGATCGCCGCGCAGGTGAACAACCGCCACGTGCTGGTCGTCGGGCACCCGTTCATCGACATCTGGGAAGCGGTCAAGCCGTCCTCCCTGGGCATCGCCGCTTGGCCGAAGATCCCGCACGGAACCGACTGGAAGCACGGCGTACTAGAGACGTTCGGCTGGCCCGCAACCGACCAGGCCGACGTTGCCGCCGCCTGGAAGCACATCCTCTCCAAGGTCAAGTCCTACGCCGACCTCGAGCCAACCCTCCTCGGCCGGGTAGAAGAACTCATCGACTTCGTAACTCAGGACAGCTAGCCAACCGGTGCAGTTGCCGGGATCGCGTTGTCGACGAGGACTGTTGCGATGGCGGCGGCTGTGGCGAAGGCGTCGGTGTTGAGGACTCGGCCGCGCGCTGCGGCGCCGTCGAGGAGCAGCGCCAGTTGCTCGCCAAGCTGTTCGGGATCGCTGGCGCCGGCCTCGCGGGCGGCCTCGGTGAGCCGCGCGGCGAAGGCCAGCTTGTAGTCGCGGGCGTGGACGCGGGCCGGGTGGCTCGCGTCGGGGAGTTCGACGGCCGCCGCGATGAACGGGCACAGCGGCGCGTGGATGTCGAAGGCGGCGAGGAGTCGTTCACGCGGCGTGAGGTCGGTGTTGTCGAACACCTCGGGCAGGACGTCGGGATCGAACCGCCGGAGGTGTTCGGCGATCAGCTCGTCCTTGCCGGGGAAGTGCTGGTAGAAGGTGCGCTTGGACACATGGGCAGTCGCGCAGAGCTGGTCCATGCCCGTGGTGTTGATGCCTTGATCGCGGAACAGTTCATGGGACGCGCTGAGGATGCGCTCGCGCGCGCCCCTGCCGCGGCGCAGTCCCCGCGGGCCCTTCTCCAACTCCGTCATGCCTCCAGCGTAGCCGATTCGGGTACCGATCGGTGTGCATAGCTTGCATCCACCATCGTCGTTCGCTACGTTAAGCACGCAGATCGGTGTACATAACACCGATGCGACCGACGGACGGAGCAAGTCGTGGGAAAGCTCGATGGCAAGGTGGCAGTGATCACCGGCGCGACGAGTGGGATGGCGCTGGCCGGTGCGAGGTTGTTCGTCGACGAAGGAGCGCACGTCTTCATCTCGGGCCGGCGCAAGGACGCGCTCGACGAAGCGGTGGAGCTGATCGGCCGGAACGTAACCGGCGTCCAGGGTGATTCGGCCAACCTCGATGACCTGGACCGTTTGTTCGAGACGGTCAAGCAGGAGAAGGGCTCGGTCGACGTGTTGTGGGCAAGTGCCGGGATGGGCGAGCAGGGCAAGCTCGGCGAGATCACCGAGGAGCAGTTCGATGCCGCCTTCTCGCTGAACGCGCGCGGCACGCTGTTCACGGTCCAGAAGGCGCTGCCGCTGTTCAACGATGGCGGCTCGATCCTGATGACCGGATCGAACGCGTCGCTGCGGGGCTACCCGGACTGGAGTGTGTACGCCGCGAGCAAGGCCGTGCTGCCCGCCTACGCACGGGTCTGGGTGGCGGAGTTGCGGGACCGGAGGATCCGGGTGAACGTGCTGACCCCCGGCCAGGTCGCCACACCGGTTCTGGAGCAGGTGATGAGCGCGGAGATGAAGGCGCAGTTCGAGTCCGTGATCCCACGGCGAGAGATGGGCCATCCGGAAGAGATCGCGTCGGTCGCCTTGTTCCTCGCCTCGGACGACTCGAGCTACGTCAACGGCATGGAGCTGGTCGTCGACGGCGGCACCACGGTGATCTGATCCATCCACAGACCAAGGGAAGACACAACATGGCGACCATCAGCATCATCGGCTCGGGCAACATGGCAACGACCATCGGCACCCGGGCAGCCAAGCACGGCCACACCATCGAGTTGATGAGCCGCGACGTCGCGAAGGCTCAGGCGCTCGCCGACCAGATCGGCAACGGTGCCACCGTCGGCACGTACGGCGCCAGGCCGGCCGGTGACATCGTCATCCTGGCCGTCCTGTACGCCGGCGCGGTCGACGTGGTCACTCAGTACGGCGAGGCGCTGGCCGGCAAGATCCTCGTCGACATCACCAATCCGTTCAACGCCGACGCCACTGGACTCGTGACGACCGCGGGCAACTCGATCTCCCAGCAGATCGCCGTCGTCGCCCCCGAAGGCACCCACGTGGTGAAGGCCTTCAACACGATCTTCCGCGGCGTCCTTGCCGAGGAGAAGCCACTGGACGCGCTCCTCGCCGGCGACAGCGTCGAGGCGAGGGCACGGGTCGCGGAGTTCCTGGCGAGCCTTGACCTGCGGCCCCTCGACACAGGAGGGCTCGAGATGACCCACGCCCTGGAATGGGCCGGTCTGCTGCTGGTGGGTCTGGCAAGCAACGGCGCCGGCTTCGACGTCGCCCTGGGCGCCGATAGCGTCAAGCTACATCGCTTACGGGACACTAGGTCAATGCGGTGCAGGTGTGATCGGCGGCAGGCGGTCCTCGATCCAGCGGCTGATGCGTTTGCGTTGGCGGCGGATGTACCAGGAGCCGGCGAGGACTGCGGCGTCGACGGCGAGGATCAGGCCGGCCAGTAGGGCGGCGATGATTCGGATGGCGGCAACGTCTACCACGCCGGCGGCGACCAGCAGCAGGACCACGACGCCGAGGAGGGCGGCCGGGAGCCAGCGTTGGAAGATCAAGGGGCGACGGGCGGGGGTCAGGTCGGCGTTCTTGATCAGCCGGTACCACAGCGTGTACCGGGCCGGCTCGGCGAACCAGCGGGCGCACAGCAACAGCCAGGACCCTGGCTGATGCTTGCGGCCGGCAACCGCCTTCACCATGTCACCGAAGGCCGGGGTGAGCCCACCCGACACCGCGACCATCCGGTCGGCCAGACCCTTGGTGGTCGCGATCCCTTCCCGCGTCGTGTTGAGCTCGTTCCGCATCGTCGTGAGCGCACCGAGTCCGGCGTCGGGCGGGAAGTCGACCGCCAGCCGCTGGATCCGCTCGGCGACCTTGGTGATCTTCCACTCCTCGGCCTCGAGCACCTGGCGCTGCGTCTCACGGATCCAGGCCGGATCGGCACCGAGCATGGCGCCCAGGTGAGCGACGCAATGCAGCCGCCCCATCAGCCAGTCCCATCGCCGCCAATCGGCAGCACCGAACGCACCGAAGTGCCCGACTTGAGTTCCGTAAAGAATCCGGTCCTTCAGATCGTTGGCGATCGACCCTTCGGGCAGCTCGTCCAGCAACGTCAGCGGAATGTCCGGCCCGAGTCGCAGGAACTGGAACGGCGCGCTGCGCTGCTGCGGCGTACGGGCCGACGTGCACCGCGAGACGATCTCGACCTCGAGCGCCGTCTCGACGACCTCCTCGCCGACGACAGCGATCAGACCGGCGAACTCGTCGCCGAGCGCGCGCTGGACCTGCAGCAAGTCGAAGATGTCGGTCAGCCCGACAGCGACCGCCTCGGCTCCCCCGGCAGGCTGCAGGTCCAGATCCGCCTTGGCCAGCTCGTCCGACAGACTGTCCCGGACCGCGAGCACCCGTTGCAGGCTGTCGCTCGTCGCCTTCAACCGCCGCTCGAGATCGGCACGCTCCTCCTTGGCAGCACTGTCGATCTGGATCCGCAGCGAACGCAGTACGAGCCGTACTACGCGCTCCGCGGCGCCGGTTCCCCAATCCCAGCAGGGGTTTCCGGCCTCCAGCCGCAGCGGCGCCGTCGACCCGTCCGGCCCCGGCACCCAAGGATGCTTGGTCGCGAGGATGTCGTCGATTTGCGCCTCGGACAACGCGGTCGCCGCGTCCAGCACGGTCGACTGGTCGTGCGTCGCGATCGTCACCGCCTCCCAGACACCGCCCGCGGCGCGGCCTCGCGAGTAGGCCGGGAGCAACAGCTTCGCCGCCTCCCGCAATCGCGCCCGCTCAGCTGGTTGCCGGACGCAACGATCGAAGAGCCGCTGCGAGTCGGACCAGGACGCGTCCGCCTCCAGCAGCAGGCGTTCCAGTTGCTCCACGTCCGACCGGAAGTCCACCTCACGCGGGAACTGCACAGCCGACAAGGCCGCCACTCGCCAGCCCGGCTGGTTCGCATCGACCAGGCGCGTCGCGGCCGAACCGATCCCGGCCGACGGTACGACGTACAGGACGTATCTGGTGGCTCGCCCGGTCACCGGTCGTCGGGCGACGACGTCGAGAACCGGCGCGAACGGCGCGTTGTCGAGCACACCGCCGTCGACCAGCCAGGCACCGGACTCCTGATGCGGACCGGGCTGCATCCGCGGCGGCGCGTCCCCCATCTTCGGGGTCTCCAGCACCGGCCCGAACGCCACCGGGAAGGAGGCAGAGGCCCGCGCCGCCCGGGCGAGCAGCTTGGTGTCCTTCAGCCCGTTGTTCTCCTTGACCGAGAACTTCCGGTTCTTCCCGTCGTACTGCGCGGCGCGCTCGCTGGTGAAGCAGTACAGGTACCGATGATCCGGTACGACGAAGCACTGGCCGGCCGCGTCCTTCGCCTCGAACTGCTGGATGCCGAGGCCCGAGGCGGTCACGAACAACGTCACCGGATCGGCCGCCGCCGTCCGGCCCGCGTCGGCGACGCCCTCGAGGAGGCTGTTCAGCTCCTTGAGGAAGTAGTCGCCGTCGAGCACCGAGCTGGACGGCTTGCCCGCGGCCGGGACCAGCTTGCCGACCTCGAGCGAGCCGAGGCCGACCCAGCGCTGCCGCAGCCACGGTCCGTCATCACCGTCGGGGTCGAGGGTCGACCCGTGCGAGATGGCGGTTGCCAGGAGTGACCCGTTCAGGCCGCCCGCGCTGGTGCCCGCGATCACGTCGACGACGAGTCTGCGCTGCTCACCGTCGCGGTGGCAGAGCTCCTTCCAGCGGGCCGCGAGCACCTCGTCGTACGGCTGCGCGGCGGGCTTCCCGGCACCCCCGGAAGCCCGTCTGATCAGGTCGAGTTCGTGCGTGACGCCGCCCATCCAGACGGCCAGACTGACCCCGCCGTTCAACACCAGCGCGATCCGGATCTCATGGTCGGACATTGCCTCGGTTCCCCCTCACAGGCCTGTCCAACAGATACCACGCGCGTGACCGACGGGACAGATGTCGCGGCGGAGAGTGACCAAATCTTTCCGCCACGCTGCGTGATCAGGCAGAGCCGCGGAGGATCAGTTCGGTCGAGAAGATCTCCGGACCGGTCAGGTCCGCGCCGCCGATCTTGGCCAGCAGGATCTCGGCCAGCCGGGTGCCGAGCTGCACCACCGGCTGCCGGACGGTGGTCAGCTTCGGCGTCGTCGTGGTCGCCACCACCGAGTCGTCGAAGCCGACCACGGACACGTCCTCGGGCACCCGCCGGCCGAGCTGGGAGAGCACCCGCAGGGCAGCGGTTGCCATCAGGTCGTTCGCCACGAACACCCCGTCGAGATCGGGATGCTCGGCGAAGAGCTTCAGCGCGGCCTGCTCACCACCGTCGGCGGTGAAATCGCCGTACGCGACAGCTTCGGGGAGGCCCTGCGCTGCCATCACCTGCTGGTACCCGGTGAGCCGGTCGATCCCGGCGGTCATGTCTACCGGCCCGGCGACGGTGCCGAGTTTGCGGCGCCCCTTCGACAGCAGGTACTCCACCGCGGTCCGGGCGCCGGCGACGTTGTCCACGTCGACACTCGCGACCGGGACATCCACGCCGAGCGGACGGGCACTGAAGACGATCGGCAGCGGCAGCTGGGCCAGCTCCTGCAGCACGTTGTCGCGACCGTGGTGGCTGACGATGATCGCGCCGTCCACGTGACCGCCGCGCAGATACCGCAGCAGCCGTTGGTCATCGCCGGCCGACGGCTCGATCAGCAGCACCAACTGCGACGACGTGGGTGCGAGAGCAGAGCTCACGCCGCGAAGGATCCCGGCGAAGAACGGGTCGGAGAACACCCGGCTGTCCGGCTCCGGCACGACCAGTGCGACAGAGTCCGTACGACGGGTGACCAGCGCCCGGGCCGCCCGGTTCGGAACGTACCCGAGTTCGACGATCGCGCGCTCCACCGCGGCCACCGTGTCCGGCAGCACCTTCGGCGACCCGTTCACCACCCGCGAGACGGTCGCCCGCGAAACACCGGCCAGCGCGGCCACCTGTTCCAGGGTCGGGGACAACGAGTCCTGGCCATGCTTCGACAACGGACCTCCCCGGAACGGTGCTGGACCTTCACACCGTAGTACCTCGGGTCTGTTGTCAGCCGGTTTTGCGGACGTTCGCGGCCTTGTCGCTGTCCCGGAGGGCTTGCTTCCAGGCCGCCGCCGGGGACTGCTTGCCGCTCTCGATGCGCTGCAGGGCCTCGGTGAAGACCTGGTTGATCTCGCCGTCGCGGGGTCCCTTGTGTTGTTTGAGGATCACGTTCTGCGCCCGGTCGATGAAGATCTTGCCGACCGGGGCGTTGTTGAAGTACGGGTTGACCTGGGACTTCACCTGCGGCGAGTCGTAGGCGTCGGTGGTCGACGGGAACGAGCCGACCTTCTTGAACACCTTGATCTGCTGCTCCGGCGCGGTCAGCCAGGCAGCCAGTTCGGCTGCCTCCTCGGGGTTGGCCGACTGGGTCGGCACGGTCAGGTAGGACCCGCCCCAGTTGCCACCGCCGCCGGGGAAGACATCGGCGACGTCCCACTTGCCCTTGCCGTAGCTGCCCGCGTTGTCCTGGATCACGCCGAGCAGCCAGCCCGGGCAGGCGATGGTGGCGAATGCGTCGGACCGGAAGCTCTTGTTCCACGCGTCGCTCCAGGCCGTCAGCTTCGCCGACAGGCCCTGCTCGGTCCCGTCGACCACCTGGTCCCAGGTCTTGCGCAACCGCTCGTTCTCCGCGCCCAGATAGCGGTCCTGGTTGGAGTAGTAGGCCTCGATCAGCTGGTTGCGCATCGCGTCCCAGGTGACCGTGGCCGAGCTGTACCAGGCCGAGCCCGGCACCTTGGACTTGAACTTGCGGCCGTAGGAGAAGTACGACGCCCAGTCCGGGAACAGCTTGGCGACCTCGGCCCGGTCGGTCGGCAGACCCGCCTTGGCGAACAGGTCCTTGCGGTAACACATCGCCATCGGGCCGATGTCGGTGCCGTACCCGATGATCCGGCCGTCGGTGGAGGTCGCCCCGGCCACCTTCCAGTCCAGCCAGCGTGGGGTCAGTTCGTCGGCGCCGTACTGGCGCAGATCGACGAACTTGTCCGCCTTGGCCAGGTACTTGTAGATCCAGCTGACCTCCATCGCCTCGATGTCGGCCATCCCGGACCCGGCGGCGAGGTTGTCGTCGAGGTTCTTGATGTGCTCGTCGACGGTCGCGGCGGTGCGCTCGGTGATCTTGATGTTCGGGTGCAGCGACTCGTACTCGCTGTACAGGTCGGCGTACCCGAACTCGTTGAAGGTGGCGATGGTCAGTTCGATCTTCTGACCGTCGTCCGCCTTCGCGTTCGCCGAAGCGGAGGACTGGTCGTTGCCACCGCAGGCTGACGCGAGCAGGGTGAGGCTGCACGCGAGGAGGACAGCTGCGGTGCGATAGCCGGCACTGGGCCGCATGGAATGCTCCCTGTTACTGGACGGGTTGAGAGCGCTCTCGGATGTAAAAGTTTCCTGAGTTTCGGGCGTTTCAACTGATTGTGTCAAGCACCACATCGTTACGCTGAGACACCAAGCCGATTAGGTCAGTACATACCCGGTGAAATCGTCACTGTGTGAGCCGCGCCGGTGACGGAACGCGTTGATTTCTGGCAATCGGCTGTGTTGTCCGAAGCAACTATCTGGTCACGGCAGCAGGTCGCGGACGACCGCGTCGGCCAGCAGCCGACCACGGCGAGTGAGCACCAGCCGCCCGTCGTCGGCAGTCAGCAGCCCGTCCTCGGCAGCCCGGCCGGCGGCCGCGCGACCCTCCTCATCCAGTACGCCGAGAGGCAGGCCTTCGCGCAGCCGGATCTCCAGCAGGACCCGCTCGACCCGCCGGGTCTCCTCGCCGAGGGTCTCTCGCGCGTACGCCGGACTCACGCCGGCACCGATGCGCTCGGCGTACGCCGTCGGGTGCTTCACGTTCCACCAGCGCACTCCGCCGACATGGCTGTGCGCGCCCGGCCCGATCCCCCACCAGGTGTCGCCCCGCCAGTAGAGCTCGTTGTGGCGGCACCGGGCGTCCGTCGTACGGGCCCAGTTCGAGACCTCGTACCAGCCGAGTCCCGCGCTGGTCAGCAGGTCGTCGGCGAGGACGTATTTGTCTGCCAGGTCGTCGTCGTCCGGCATCGGCAGCTCGCCGCGGCGTACCCGGCGGGCCAACTGGGTGCCGTCCTCGACGATCAACGCGTAGGCGCTGACGTGATCGGGATCGGCCGACAGCGCGGACTCCAGCGAAGCGCGCCAGTCCTCGAGGGATTCACCCGGGGTGCCGTAGATCAGGTCGAGATTGACGTGCTCGAATCCGGCCGCGGTCGCCTCCTTCACCGCCTGCAACGCGCGACCGGGAGTGTGCTGGCGATCGAGGATCTGCAGGACGTGCGGACTCGCGCTCTGCATCCCGAACGAGACTCTGGTGAAGCCTGCTTCCCTTAAATCGTTGAGATATCGAGGGTCCACCGACTCCGGATTCGCCTCGGTGGTCACCTCCGCGTCTTTTGCCAGGCCGAATTCGTCCCGTATGGCGGCCAGCATCGCGCCGAGATCCTTGGCTTCGAGAAGCGTCGGCGTGCCTCCGCCGAAAAACACCGTCTCGACCGGGCGGTCCAGGTGCTCGAGCACCTTTCGGGCGAGCCGGACTTCCTCGATGGCGGTCTCGGCGTACGAGGCCTGTGATGCACCGCCGCCGAGCTCCTTGGCGGTGTAAGTGTTGAAGTCGCAGTAACCGCAGCGCGCCGCGCAGTACGGGACGTGCAGGTAGAAGCCGAACGGTCTGATGGTTGCTTCACGGAGTGCATGTTCTGGCAGCGACCCGTCCGTGGGTGCAACCTCACCCTCGGGCAATGTCGATGGCACGTTATTCATCGTACTTTGAGACCCGATCGCGAAGTTGCCGTGGTAGCGCTCCGTCATGGGACAACTACATTCAGCACATGGACACCGAGGCTCAGCCGGTTGGCAACGCCACCAAGAACGCTGTCGTGGTCGCGATCATGCTCGGCATGCTGCTCGCCGCGCTCGACCAGACGATCGTGGCGACCGCGCTGCCGACCATCGTCAGCGACCTGGGTGGTGCGAACCACCTGTCCTGGGTGGTGACCGCGTACCTGCTCGCCGAGACGATCATGACCGCGCTGATCGGCAAGTTCGGCGACCTCTACGGGCGCAAACGGATGTTCCTGATCTCGGTGGTGCTGTTCCTGGCCGGGTCCGCCCTGTGCGGAATGGCCAACGACATGCTCTGGCTTGTCGGTTCCCGCGCGGTCCAGGGTCTCGGTGCCGGCGGGCTGATGGTGACCGCGACGGCCGTCATCGCGGACGTCGTACCGCTGGCTGAGCGGGGGAAGTACCAGGGCTTCATCGGTTCCGTCTTCGGCGTCTCGACGGTCGCCGGTCCGTTGCTCGGTGGCCTGTTCGTCGACCAGCTGAGCTGGCGGTGGGCGTTCTACGTGAACCTGCCGCTGGGTGTCATCGTGCTGATCGTTGCCGCGATCACCCTTCCTTCGGTGAAGGCCGCTGTGAAACCGGCGATCGACTATCTGGGGATCTTGCTGATCGGGCTGGCCGCGACCGGGCTGACCTTGGTCACGACGTGGGGTGGCAACGAGTACGACTGGACCTCAGGTGTCATCATCGCGATGACGATCGGATCCCTGGTTGCGCTGGGGTTGTTCGTCGTCGTGGAGCTGCGGGCCGAGGAACCGTTGCTGCCGATGCGGTTGTTCAAGTCCGGGGTCTTCTCGGTCTGCGCGTTGCTGAGCTTCATCATCGGGTTCGCGATGCTCGGCGGGGTCACCTTCCTGCCGACGTACCTGCAATACGTCCACGGCGCCTCAGCGACCGAGTCCGGCCTGCAGATGCTGCCGCTGGTGGTCGGGCTGCTTGTCTCGTCGATCGTGGTCGGCACGCTGATCAGCAAGACCGGGCGCTACAAGTGGTTCCCGGTCGCCGGCACGGTGATGATTGCTTTGGGCCTCTATCTGCTCTCCTTGCTGAACAACCACACGAGTTATCTCAACACCGCCGGCTACATGGTTGTCCTGGGCATCGGTATCGGTCTCTGCATGCCGGTGCCGACCGTCGTCGTACAGAGCACTGTCGACTACAAGGACCTGGGTGTCGCCACGTCCGGGGTCAGCTTCCTGCGGACCATGGGCAGCTCGTTCGGCGTCGCCGTCTTCGGCTCGATCTACGCCACCCAACTCCCGGAGAAACTCGCCGGAACCGTTCCGCCGGGCTTCGACCCGCGACTCGCCCTGTCCGTCGACGGAGTCCGCTCCCTGCCCGCCGCGGTACGCGAACCAGTCACCGCCGGGTACGCCGATGCGCTGCACGTCGTCTTCCTCGCAGCCGTGCCGGTTGCGGCGGTCGGGTTCGTCGTTGCCCTGCTGCTGAAGGAGATCCCGCTCCGCGACACCGCCCGCATGTCGGCCGGCGGCAACGCGGGCGTCGGCGAGAGCTTCGCCGCTCCGGCATCGTTCGACTCCGAACACGAGCTGCAGAAGGTCGTCGCGCTGATCGTCCAGAAACACCAGGGCGGCCACCCCGGCCCCGAAGTACTGGCCCAGTCCGGCCTCCCTCTCTCGATGGCCCAGATCTGGCTCATCATGCGCGTCTTCCGCGGCGGCGCCGACAGCGGCTCAGCCACCCTCGCCGAAATCACCGGCGACCTCAAAGTCCCACCAGGCGTCTTCGAACCCCTCGCCAGCCAACTCGTCGCCGCCGGCTACCTCAGCGAAACCCTGGGCCACTACCGCTTCACCACCACCGGCCTGGAAATGTTCCAACGCTTCATCGGCGCCTGGCGCGTCTGGATCCTCACCCACATGACGGACTGGGACCTCGACGACACCGAAGACTTCTCCGCCGCCATAGACCGAATCACCGAACAAATGCTAAAAACCAGCCAAACCCTAACCACCGGCAAACACGCCGCCCTGACAAACGCTTAGCACCAAGCCTCGAACTACGACCCCACGCGGACAGCTACGTCCGCTCCTACGTCGCTCCTCGCTGCCTGCTCCCACCCACCCGTCCCACGCGCTCCTAGGTCGGGTGCTCGCCTGTGGTCACATCCGGCGTCTAGGCGCCGGATCCCCCTGGATGAGGTTCTCGCGCACCCCGATCAGGGCCAGGTGTTGTCGGCTTCCGGATCCATGGCGAACTGCATGAGTGGGCCGGTGTCGTTGCGATTCTTGTCGAGCTGCCGCAATGCATCGAGGTAGGCCGCCCGTTGCTGCTCAAGAGGTACTCGGGCACGTCAAGTGCTTCGTCCCGAATCCAGAACCGGGCATCGGCGATGTTGCTGCTTTCGACATCGTTGAGCTCAGCCATCGTTTCGATACCTCGATGAGGCTCCAGGAGGTACTGCTTGTCCTCCTCCTCGACCGGAGTGGCTCCGTACGGCTGGTTGAGCGGGTCGAACACGCTCACGGCAAGCACACCTTCATCGTCATTGGCCCGGCTGCAGCAGGTACAGGAACCTGCTGCATTTCAGAGGGTTCGAAGCAGGCGTTCGGTGGCCTCATTCACGGAGCGCTCAGCAGCTATGTCGCTGACCGGTTGCGCTTCAAGCTCCATGTGTCGGTTAACGCGGCCGACCATTCGTTCAGCCGTCCGGCGAGCGATCCGGCGCGTGTCATCGTCGCTCAGTACACCGCGTCGATGTGCGTCGCGGACCTTCGCCCAAGCTGAGTTCGGTCGCTTGTCCGGGTTCACGTAGGCGAGCTTGGCCTTGTCCAGTTGAGCAATCAGGTCTGGCGCCGAGATCTCATCGAGCAGCTTGCGGCTTATCAACTCGTCAACGGTCACCGCCAACGATCGCGGATGTGCCACAGCCTCTGCCAGCCAGCGGGAGATCTGAGCTTGCGATGTTCCCAGTGCCTCAGCGACAACATCCTGGCTGCAGCCAGCCTTCACCTGCTCGACCGCGAACCGGCGCTCGTCCAGCTCCACGAGTTCGCGACGCGCGTAGTTCTAGTCGTACATCTTGTCCAGGAGGTCGGCGTACGTCGTCTCTACGTGTTTGCGCTTGAGCTTCAGGCTGGGGGTCATTTCGCCGGATTCTACGGTGAGGTCTCGGTCGAGGATGGTGAACTTCTTGACGGTTTCCCAGCGGTTGAGGCCGGCGTTGAGTTCGTCGACGTAGCCCTGGACCATGGTGCGGGCGGCGTCCGAGGTGACGATCTCCGAGTAGGGCTTGCCGGCCAGGCCGTTCTGGGCTGCCCAGCCTTCGATGGCTTCGGGGTCGAGGGTGACCAGGGCGGAGACGAAGTTGCGCTGGTTGCCGTGGACCAGGAACTGGCTGGCGTAGGGGCAGATCATCTTGAAGCGGCCCTCGATCACCTGCGGGGCGACGTACTTGCCGCCGGAGGTCTTGAAGAGGTCCTTCTTGCGGTCGGTGATGAAGAGGAACTCGTCCTCGAAGTGGCCGATGTCGCCAGTGTGGAACCAGCCGTCGGCGTCGATCACCTCGGCGGTCTGGTCGGGAAGGTTGTGGTAGCCGCTCATCACCAGCGGGCCGCGGATCAGGATCTCGCCGTCCTCGGCGATCTTGAACTCGGCTGCCGGGAAGACCGGGCCGACACTGCCCAGCCGGTACTGCGCGGGCCGGTTCAAGGTTGCCCCAGCGGCCGTCTCGGACAGCCCGTAGCCCTCCAGGATCAGCAGCCCGGCCGCGTGGAACCACTCGGCGAGCTTCTTGTCCAACGCAGCAGAGCCCGACACGAAGAACCGGATCTTCCCGCCGAAGCGGTCGCGGATCTTCGACAGGACCAGCTTGTCGGCGACCGCGAACTGCGCCGCGAGTACGCCGGACGGCTCCTTGCCCTGCTGCCGCAACGCCGATACCTGCGAGCCGATCCCGAAGGCCCAGTGGAACAGCTTGGCCTTCACCCCGCCCTCGGACTCCATCATCGTCACGATCCGGCCGTGCGCCTTCTCGAAGACGCGGGGCGCGGCGGCCATGAAGGTCGGCTGGACTGCAGCAGCGTTCGCCACGATCTTGTCCACCCGGCCGTCGATCGCCGTCGCGAAACCGATCTGGAACTGGACGGCGAGCAGTACCTGCCCGAAGACGTGGGACAGGGGCAACCACAACAGCTGGAGATCGTCCGGGCTGAGCACCCGGATCCCTTCCACCGCGGCACCTTCGTAGGTCCAGACCGAGTGCGGCAGCCGCACACCCTTCGGCCGCCCGGTCGTGCCCGACGTGTAGACCAGCGTGCAGAGGTGCTCCGGCCGGATGGCGGCGATCCGCTCATCGACCACTGACGGGTGCTCGTCCAGGTACTGCCCGCCGAGGGCGTCGAGGGCGTCCAGGCTGATCACCCAGTCGCCGTCCCGCTCCTCCGGCGAGCCGTCGATCAGCACCACCTTGTGCAGCGACGGCAGCTCCGACTTGTGCTCGCGCAGCTTGTCGACCTGGCCGGCGTCCTCCGCGAAGACGATCTGGACCTCGGCGTCGGCCACGATGTACGCGACGTCGGCCGCCATCGTCGTCGGGTAGATCGTGGTGGTCGCGGCGGCCGCCAGGATCGCCGCGAGGTAGCACTGGACCCATTCGAGCCGGGTACTGCCGGCCACGGCGACGCGCTGCTCGGGCTGGACCCCGAGCGCGATCAGCCCGGCCGCGCGCCGGCGTACGAGCTCGTCGGTCTGCTGCCAGCTGACCGATGCCCACTCCTCGCCGACCGGATAGCGGAACGCCTCCCGGTTCGGCTGCGCGGCGACGCGGTCGAGGAACATCTGGGCGAGGTGCTCCTTGCGGGAGCTGAGCAACGCGAGCTGAGGACCGTCGGCAACGGGCTTCATGGCTGGCCTCCATCGGGGGTCAAGTAACCGAACAGTAATGGCCGCGCGCAACCGTGACCATGGTCATCGCTTGCCGGTCCGCACCATCTCGATTACGTTTCCGCAACATGCGCGCACGGTCTGTGGCTCTCGTCTCACTATCCGTCCTACTCCTCGGTTGGCTGCCTCCGGCGTACGCCGCGCCGCCGGCCCCGACGCCACCCTCGGAGTTCGGCTCCGACTACGACGATCCGCGGACCCCGGCGCCGCCCGTCGCGGTACCGGACACCAAGCACTGCTCGGTCGAAATCGTCCGGAACGGCTTCAAGAACTTCGATCCCTACACCTCGACGTACACCCCTCCCGCCGCCTGCCAAGGCCCGTGGTCGAAGGTCGTTTTGAAGATGCAGGGCTCGGTCAAGGGCGTCCAGTACGACCGCCTGGGCCACATCACGATCGGCGGCGTCGGCGTCTTCCGCACGTCCACCCCGGAGCCGAGCACGGACGGCATCAGCTGGCAGGTGGAGAAGGACCTCACCTCCTACAGCCCCCTGCTGCGCACACCGCAGCCCGTGGTGATGGAGCTCGGCAATGTGGTGAACGACACGTACACAGGAGTCCTGGACATCGTCGTCACCCTCGACTTCTACATGGCCGGGCACGGCGCACCACCAGCCCGTACTGCGAACGCGGTGCTCCCCCTGCAGGACCAGAGACGCGAGGACTCCGACCTGGTCGGTACTGCGACGCTCCCGCGCAACACGTCCCGCCTAGTCGGCGAGGTGTACGTGACTGGGTCCGGCGGTGGCTGTGAGGAGTTCTGGGACACCTCCGCACCGGAGTCGACGGGCTACTCGTGCCCCGACGGTTCGCCGTACCGGGAGGTCGACGTACTGATCGACGGCAAGCTCGCCGGCATCGCCCTGCCCTACCCGTACATCTACACAGGCGGCTGGTCGAACCCGTACTCCTGGCGCCCCTCCCCTGCACCTCATGCGTTCGACATCAAACCCTTGTACTACGACCTGACACCGTTCACCGGACTGCTCACCGACGGCAAGGCGCACGAGTTCCGCATCCACGTCGACGGCGTAGCGGCCGGGCAGAGCGGCTGGTTCACCGTCCCCAACCTGCATGTCTGGACCGACCCCCTCCTCAAGCAGACTCGAGGCGCATTGACCTCGTACGCCGTATCGCCGCTGACCAAGTCGGACGTCGTCACCGGGTCGAGTGGCGAAGCTGGTTCGGTGAAGACGACCGCGTCGCGTTCTTTGAAGATCAGCGGGTACGTCGATACGTCGGCCGGCCGCGTTCGCACCACGGTGCAGCGTCAGTTGTCGAACAAGTCGGACCACGTGTGGGAGGCGGGCGAAACCCGGGACACTCTGGACGCTTCTTGGCGTGACCTGTCGCTCGTGTCCAGCGGGGCCCGAGTCGAACGCACCGACCTGACCTACGGCAAGTCCGGGTACCTCAGCTTCTTGCCCAACGCAACAATCCCTGGCGGCTACGACGTGATCACCGACCTGGACATCTACGATCGCAGCCGGACCGCTGGCCGCAGTACGGAAGAGACCTACAGCGGCCGCGCGTCCTGGATCTACAACGTTCCGCGCGACCAGCGCCACGCCACTAGCAACCAAACCGTCCGCTACCGCGCTTTTGGCACCGGCGGCTGCTATGACCACACCCTGTCGGCGATCAACGGCGTTTACGTGAAGGACTCTTACCGCTGCTGACCCGTCTGCCGGTCAGTATGCGGGGATGGACTTCATCAAGGGATTCAGCGCCGAGCAGTACGCGGGCGCGCTCGAATCATGGGGGTGGCTGGACCTGGCCGGCAAGGAGCCGGTGACAGCCACCCTCTTCGGACACGTCTTCCTCAGCTCTGACGACGGGTTCTGGCTGCTCGACCCGATCGCGGGCAGCCTCACCCGTCGCTGGAACAATGTCGAGCACCTGCAGGCCGACCTCGACAGTCCGGCAGTTCAGCAGGAGCTGCTGATCGACCTGGCCGACGCGGCGCTGCAGCGCGGGCTGGCGCCGGGTGTTGACGAGATCCTCGACTTCACTCAGTCACCGGTGCTGGGAGGGCCGATCGACCCCGGGAACCTGCAGGTGATGGACTTCGTGGTCGGCGTGAACATCGCCGGGCAGATCCACGCCCAGATCACCAACCTCGCCGCCGGCACCCCGATCTCAGCCGTCGAGGTCAAGCCGGAACGCCGCGGCCTGTTCGGACGCCGGAAGTCGTGAGCCCCTGCGCGGACTGCCAACACTCACCTTCCGAGGTTTCTGGCCGGCCTTTGGCGGGGTTTGAGCGTGGGGGCGGGTGAGGCGGGGGCTTGGTGAGTGTTGGCGGTTCAGCGTTGCTGGAGGAGTTCGGCGATCTGGACTGCGTTGAGGGCGGCGCCTTTGCGGAGGTTGTCGTTGGAGACGAAGAGGACCAGGCCGCGGCCGTCGGGGACTGATTGGTCCTGGCGGATGCGGCCTACGTACGACGGGTCCTGGCCGGCGGCGAGGAGTGGTGTCGGGAGGTCCGCGAGCTCGACGCCGGGGGCGGCGGCGAGGAGTTCGGTGGCGCGCTCAGGGGTGATCGGGTCGGCGAACTCGGCGTGGATGCTCAACGAGTGGCCGGTGAAGACCGGGACCCGGACGCAGGTACCGGCGACCGGGAGATCCGGGATGTGCAGGATCTTGCGGCTCTCGTTGCGGAGCTTCTGCTCCTCGTCGGTCTCACCGGTGCCGTCGGCGACGATCGAGCCGGCCAGCGGGAGCACGTTGAACGCGATCGGTCCGGCGTACACCTGCGGCTGCGGCAATTCGATGCCCTCCGCGCCCCGAGCGAGTCGGCCGGAGCCTTGAGCGAGCGCGTTCGTTTGGTCCTCGAGCTCGCGGACGCCGACGCCGCCCGAGCCGGAGACGGCCTGGTAGGTGGAGACGATCAACCGGGTCAGCCGCGCCTCGCGGTGCAGCGGGGCGAGTACCGGCATCGCGGCCATCGTGGTGCAGTTCGGGTTCGCGACGATGCCCTTGGGGAGGTGGTCGAGATCGCCAGGGTTGACCTCGGCAACGACCAGCGGCACGTCGGGATCCATCCGCCAGCCGGACGAGTTGTCCACCACGACGGCTCCCGCCGCGGCGACCTTCGGCGCAAACTCCTTCGAAGCCGTCTTCCCGTTGGAGAACAGCGCCAGGTCCAGCCCGGAGAAGTCCGCCGTCGCCGAGTCCTCGACGGTGATCTTGACGTCCCCGAACGGCAACTGACTCCCGGCGGACCGCGCCGACGCGAAGTACCGGATCTCGTCGACCGGGAACTTCCGCTCGATCAGCAGGTCCCGCATCACGCCGCCAACTTGCCCTGTAGCCCCGAACACTCCTACTCGCATACCCCAAAGCCTAGGCGAGCGCGCCACCCCACTCAGCCGCAGTCCACCATCCGGTGCCACCCACGACCTGACTGCCGGAAGCCCTCGGTGCGCGGGGAGGAGCCGTTGGTAGTCTGCAGGCATGGTGAGTGAGGTGAAGAGGAGCGCCGTGCGTCGTGCGGTGATCTTCGGTGACCACTCGTATCGCAGCGATCTGTACCAGTAGGACCCCCGGGTTTCTCAGGCGTCCTCTGTTCGTCATCAGCTGTGAAGGAAATCCACCATGACTGCTCGCCTGCCGCTCGTCGATCTGCACCGCCACCTCGAAGGATCCATCCGCACCAGCACCGTGCTCGATATTGCCGAGCGCACCGGACACGAGCTGGCCAAGAGACCGGCGCCCCGTACTGCGTTGGTGGCGGCCCAGGAGAAGACCGGGTTGTTGCCGTATCTCGACAAGGTCGATATCGCGATCGGGGTGCTGGCTGAGCTGGACGACTGGCATCGGGCGGCTGGGGAGGCGATTGATGATGCCTTCGACGACGGGCTCGATTGTCTGGAGTTGCGGTACTGCCCGGGGATCATCGCGCATGAGACCGGGCTCGCGGCCGAGGCTGTGATCGATGCGGTGGCGGATGCGGTTGCAGAGCGCTCGAAGAAGCGTGAGTTGCCGGTCGGATTGATCGGGATCGTGGTGCGGCACCTCGGGGCCGAGTCGGCTGAGCAGCAGATGAGCACGCTGCTTTCGCGCAAAGAATCCTTCTGTGCGGTCGATCTGGCCGGCGACGAGGCCAATTTCCCGGCGCAGTTGTTCGAAGAAGCATTCGCAAGAGCACGCGATGCCGGGTTGCACGTGACGATCCATGCGGGTGAGGCGGCTGGGCCCGGGAGCGTCTGGGATGCCGTGAACCATCTCGGCGCCGAGCGCATCGGCCACGGCGTACGGGCTGCTGAGGATGCGCGCCTGATGGAGCACCTGGCCGCGCACGACATCACGCTGGAGGTCTCCCTCACCAGCAACACCCAGACCGGCGCTGCGCCCAGCTACGCGAACCACCAGATCCATCAGCTACTCAAGGCTGGCGTTCCGGTCTCGCTCAACACCGACAACCCCAGAGTCAGCAACGTACGGCTCTCGCAAGAGCACCGGACAGCGATCACGGAGGTCGGTCTCAGAGAAGACCAACTCGCGACGGTCGCACAACAGTCCGTCGCCGCAGCATTCAACAACTAGCTCGTACTGCGTACGCCGCTTCCCGCCGCGGCAAGGTGCGGGAGCCCGCCCGCGGGTCGCGCCGCCAGAGGCACGGCCCGCGGGCGGGAGTTCGGTCAGGAGTCGGAGACCAGAACTCCGCCGTTGGCGACGTCGGACTTCTCGATCTCCTGGAAGACGATGCGGACCGCTTCGCGCTTGGCGCCGAGGATGGCGATGGCGGAGTCGGTGACCGCGGCAACGAATTCGCGGCGCTGATCGAGCGTGCGGCCGGAGAGCAGTTCAACGGTGATGTTCGGCATATCTGAAGTCTCCTCAAACAAAGAAGGGAAAGATCAACGGGCGGAGGTTCTACCTAGCGGAACATTGTTCCAGAAACTCGATCAGCTGACAGCGGCGGTCCGCCTGGCGGGCACCGGATCGGTGTTCAGCGAGTCGAGCAGCTCGTCCACCGACTCCCGGCGCTCCGGCAACAACCACCCCATGCCGACATAGACGACGAGAGAGGTTGCCAACGGCAACGCGACGACCAGCGTGGTGTCGGTCGACCCGATGCCCCACTTCACGACCGTCCAGACGATCAGCCCGATCGCCCAGGAAGCGATCGCGGCCCGCGACCCGCTCCGCCGGAACCACGGCAGCAGCCCGAGCATCAACGGGATCGCGATCGGTCCCATCGTCGCGGCCACCAGGTCGACGACGATCTTCAGGACCACGCCCTGACCGTTGGTGATGATCGCGATCAGCATGCTCACCGTGACGAAGATGAAGGTGGTGTAGCGGGCGAACTTCAACAGGCCCGCGTCGCTCAAAGAACGCAGCTTAGGCACCAGCACCGGACCGAGGTCGCGAGTGATCACCGACGAGATCGCATTCGCGTCCGACGCGACCATCGCCATCGTGTGCGAGAAGAACCCGGCGAGCACGAGCCCGATCAACCCACTCGGCAGCAGTAGTTGCGACATCGCGACGTACGACTGCTCAGGCTTGGCCAAACCGGGCACCAGCAACGGCGCCGCGCACATCGGGATGAACAGGACCAGCGGCCAGACCAGCCACAAGGCCGACGACAGCAACGCGGACCGCTTCGCCTCGGAACCCGACGGCGCCGCCATGTAGCGCTGCGCCAGGTTCCACATCCCGCCGTTGTACTCGAAGGTCTTGATGAACAAGAACGCGATCAAGAAGATCGGTGTGTAAGGCCCGTTCAGCGCGGACCCATGCCCAGCAGGCAGCTGGTCCCACATCTTCCACAATGTCGGGATCCGTCCAGGTGCGAGAGCACACCCACGAACATCGCGATGCCGGCCGCAGCCTGGATGATGAACTGCCCGAAGTCGGTCAGTACGTCGGCCCACAGTCCACCCAGCGTCGCGTAGAGCATCGTGACGACACCGGTGAGCAGGATCCCCCACCGCATCGGTACGCCGGTGAAACCGTTCAGCAGAACGGCGATCGCGACCCACTTCGCGGCGATGTCGACCACCTTCAGCAGCGCACCGGAGTACGCAAGGACCTGCTGTGTGGGCAGGTTGTACCGGCGAGCCAGATACTCCAGCGGCGATACGACGCCGTGTTTCGAGCGCAGCCGGTTCCACCTCGCGGCGAACACGAACGCGCCGATCCCGACCCCCACGCCGATCGACATCGCCCACCACACATACACCGTGATGCCGTAGGTGTAGGCGACCGCGGCGAAGGCGACGAACATGACCGCGCTGTAGCCGGACATGTGGTGCGAGATCCCGGACAACCACCAGGGGATCCGGCCGCCGGTGGTGAAGTAGTCGACGACGTTCTTGATCTTGCTGCGGGACCAGACTCCGATCAGCACCATCAGCACGAAGTAGCCGGCCAGGACCGTCCAGTCGAGGGCTGTCATGTGATTCCTCCAGGGGCGGGCGGGTGTGCCTGGAAGGTTCCACCCAACAGAACATCGAGTCAAGAGGCGGAACTCCGCCGAGCCAAAATCGACATCACTGAGCCCATGACACGGTCCACGTTTGACAGGATGTTCCGTGAAATAGAACCTTGTTCTGTGAACCAAGCTCAGCAGCCACTCCAGGTCCGGCACGCCACCCACCCCGACCAGGTGCGCACGTTCGACACCGCGGCGCTCCGCGAGACCTACCTGGTCGACGACCTGTTCACCCCCGACTCGGTCACCGCGGTGCTTACCCACCACGACCGGATCGTGCTCGCCGGCGCCCGCCCGGTCAGCGGCCCACTCGCCCTGCCGACCTGGCCTGAGCTGCGCAGCGAGTTCTTCCTCGAACGCCGCGAGGCCGGCATCGTCAACGTCGGCGGCCCCGGCACGGTCGCCGTCGACGGCACCAAGTTCGAGCTGACGACCGGAGCCTGCCTGTACGCCGGACGCGGCGCGCGCGACGTCGTCTTCGAGGGCACCGACGCCGCGTTCTACGTGTTCTCCGCCGCAGCGCACACCAGCTACCCGACCACGCTGATCCAGCCCGGCGAGGGCAACCGGCTCGAACTCGGCGACCAGCAGACCGCGAACCGGCGGACCATCGACCAGTACATCCACGCGGACGGCGTACAGAGCTGCCAGATCGTGCTCGGCGTCACCACGCTGCACTCCGGCAGCACCTGGAACACCATGCCCGCGCACACCCACGACCGGCGGACCGAGTGCTACCTGTACTTCGGCCTGCCGGAGGCCGACCGGATCGTGCACCTGCTGGGCGAACCCGACGAGACCCGGCACCTCGTGGTCGCCGATCGCCAGGCGGTGATCTCCCCCAGCTGGTCGATCCACTCGGGCGTCGGCACCTCGGCGTACAGCTTCGTCTGGGCGATGGCCGGCGAGAACCAGGCGTTCGCGGACATGGACGGTGTCGCCGTGCAGGACCTTCGGTGACGTTTTCCCTGCAAGGACGAACCGCTCTGGTGACCGGCGCCAGACGGGGAATCGGCGCCGCCATCGCCGCCGGGTACGCCGCAGCGGGAGCCGACCTGATCCTGCTGGCCCGGGACGCGGCCCTCGAGGACACCCTGGAAGCCATCAAGCTCAACGGCGGAGGCGAGGCGACCGTGATCACCGCCGACTTCGCCGACCCGAGCCAGGTCGAAGCAGTGGCGACCGAGCTGGTCCGCGAACGTCAGGTCGACATCCTGGTCAACAACGCCGGCACGATCCGCCGGGCTCCGGCAGCCGAGACGGCGGCGTCCGATTGGCAGCACGTGATCGACGTGAACCTGAACTCGACCTGGGCGGTGACCCGGCCGGTCGGCGCCGCGATGGCGGCCCGCGGCGACGGCAAGATCATCACGATCGCCTCACTGCTGAGCTTCCAGGGCGGCATCAACGTTCCGGCGTACACGGCGAGCAAGCACGCGGTCGCGGGTCTGACGAAGGCCTTGGCGAACGAGTGGGGAGCGTCCGGCGTACAGGTGAATGCGATTGCTCCCGGCTACATCAGTACCGACAACACGACCGACCTGCGCGCCGATGCGGAGCGGGAAGCGGCCATCCGCGACCGCATCCCGGCCGGGCGCTGGGGCCGGCCTGAGGACCTGGTCGGCGCGGCGGTCTTCCTGGCCTCGGCGTCGGCGGACTATGTCAACGGGCATGTGCTGGCCGTCGACGGTGGCTGGCTGGCTAGATAAGAGGTGACAGGATGAGCGACATGAGTTCGCCCTCGGCCATCGACAAGACGCTGATGGTGCTCGATGCCGTCCTCGAGCATTCCCGGTTCACCGACGTGGTGACGGCCACCGGGCTGGCCAAATCCACCGTGCACCGGATCATGGCGTCGCTGGTGGAACACGAGTTCGTCGCGCAATCCGAGGACGGCCTGTACCACCCGGGTCCGAAGGCCCTGCGGCTTGCCGGGCACGCGCTGACCAACGTCGACCTGGCGACGGTCGCCCGCCCGGTGCTCGCCGACCTCGTCGCGCAGACCCGTTGCACAGTGCACGTCGGACTCCTCAACGGCGACGAGGCGATCTACGTCGCGCGTCTCGACGGACCCAAGCCGTACCGGATGCCCTCGCGCGTCGGCAAGGCCTTCTGGCTGCACTGCACCGGCATCGGCAAGGCACTCCTGGCCGAGCGCGACGAGGAAGCACTCGACGCTCTCGTCACGCGAACAGGACTACCAGCCCGTACGCCGTTGACGCATACGACCGCCGCGTCCCTGAAGGCCGATCTCGCGCAGGTCAGGTCGCGCGGTTACGCCCTGGACGACGAGGAGAACGAGCCCGGCATCCGCTGCGTCGCCGCGGTCATCCACGACCACACCGCCACCGCGATCGCCGCCGTCAGCATCTCCACGCTCTCGCTCGAGCAGTCCATCGCCCAGGTCGCCCTGATGGCCCCGGCCGCGATCGAGGCCGCCCGCAAGATCTCCGCCGCCCTCGGCTACCGCGAACCCAGCTGATCCGTTGTCAGCACGCCTCCTGGGGTCTAGCATCACCTTTGAATAATAGGAAACTTTCTTAACCATCGAGTTTCCCGCATCAGTGGCCCCACCACCGCCCCGTGTCCCAGGAGGCCCGCCGATGAGACTTCGGCAACGCACCGTCCGTCTGCTCACCGTCACCGCCGTCGCCGCAGCACTCTGCGCGGCGGCGCCCGCCAGCGGCGCTCCACCCCGCGAGCCCACCTCACCAACCACAGCGTCCACCTCGGCGACCCCGATCCCCGGCTTCCTGTTGCAGACCTCTGCGCAGGTCTCCAACGACGCGGCCGTCACCCAGCCCGGCTTCCCGACGACCGGCTGGCTGCCCGTCTCGTCCCGGTCGACCGTCTTCGCCGGCCTGCTGCAGAACAACAAGTACCCCGACCCGTTCTTCTCCACGAACATGAAGAACGTCGACAAGAACCAGTTCACCGTCCCCTGGTGGTACCGCTCCGACCTGCAGATCGCCGACACCACCCAGCGCACCTACCTCGACTTCAGCGGCGTGCTCTCCCGCACCGACGTCTGGGTCAACGGCACGAGAGTGGCCGACAAGACCCAGACCGCCGGCGCGTACACCCGGCACGATCTCGACATCACCGCGCAGATCCACGCCGGCAGCAACGCGATCGCGTTCAAGGTCTACCCGAACAACCCGAACGACGACCTCACGATGGGCTGGATCGACTGGGCCCAGACCCCGCCGGACCAGAACATGGGGATCGTCCGCGACGTCCTCGTACGCCGAAGCGGTCCGGTGGCACTCCGAGGTGCCCATGTCGTCACCAACCTGACGCTGCCGTCGCTCAACCACGTGAACCTCACGGCGAAGGTCGACGTCCGCAACGACTCCACCGGCGCCGTCACCACCACGGTCGCGGGCAGCGTCGCCGGTGTACCGATCAGTCAGACTGTTTCCCTTGCTGCCAAGGAGAAGAAGACCGTCACGTTCCCCGTCGTCGGGCTGGAAAACCCGAACGTCTGGTGGCCGGCCGGGATGGGCGGGCAGCCGCTCTACGCACTCGATCTGACCGCCACGACAGCCGGTACGCCGTCCGACAGCGCGCACGAGAGCTTCGGCGTACGGGACGTGAAGGCGCCGCTCAACAGCAGTGGTGGGCGGGCGTACTCGATCAACGGGCGGCCCTTCCTGGTCAAGGGCGGCGGCTGGTCTCCCGACCTGTTCCTGCGGTGGAACGCGACGTACGCGGCCGACAAGCTCAAGTACGTCAGGGATCTGGGCCTCAACACCGTCCGGCTCGAAGGGCACATCGAACCCGACGAGTTCTTCGACCTGGCCGACCAGCTCGGCATCCTGACCATGCCCGGCTGGGAGTGCTGCGACAAGTGGGAGGGCCAGGTCAACGGCGGTGAGAACGGCAACACCTGGAGCGCCGAGGACTACGTCACCGCCAAGTCGTCGATGACCGCCGAGGCCGAACGGCTACGCAACCACCCGAGCGTGCTGACCTTCCTGATCGGCAGTGATTTCGCGCCGAACGCGACGATCGAGAAGAACTACCTGGACGCGCTCACCGCCGCCGACTGGCAGACCCCGGTCATCCCGGCCGCGTCGGCGAAGTCGTCACCGCAGCTCGGCAGCTCCGGGATGAAGATGAACGGGCCGTACGACTGGATCCCGCCGAACTACTGGTACGACAAGGCGCACGGCGACTCCGGCGGCGCGTGGGGCTTCAACTCCGAGACGTCGGCAGGCCCGGACATCCCGACGATCGACACCCTGCGACGGATGCTGACCCCGGCCGAACTCGACGTGCTCTGGCAGAACCCGAGCGCCACCCAGTACCACCGGTCGTCCTCGTCGACGTTCGGCAACCTGAAGCTGTTCGGGAACGCGCTGACCGGCCGGTACGGCGCTCCGACCGGCCTGACCGACTACGTGAAGAAGGCCCAGCTGGCGCAGTACGAGAATGTGCGCGCGGAATTCGAGTCGCACAACCGGAACTTCACCGACTCGTCGAATCCGTCGACCGGGCTGATCTACTGGATGCTGAACAGCGGCTGGACCTCACTGCATTGGCAACTGTTCGACACGTACCTGGACCAGAACGGCGCGTACTACGGCGCGAAGAAGGCCAACGAGCCGCTGCACATCCAGTACTCCTACGACACCAAGTCCGTTGCCGTGATCAACCTTCGCATGCGACGGCGTCAGGGCTGACCGCTTCGGTCAAGCTCTACAACACCGATGGCACGGAGAAGTTCAACGAGTCGGCGTCGGTGTCGGTGCCGGGCGATGGTGGCAAGACGACCGCGCTCACCATCCCTGCGGTGAGTGGACTGTCGACGACGTACCTGGCGAAGCTCGTGCTGACGAACTCGTCCGGTGCCGAGGTGAGCCGCAACGTCTACTGGCTCTCCACCAAGGCGGACACCATCGACTGGAACAACACCGACTGGTACTACACGCCGACCACCAGCTACGCCGATCTGAAGGGGTTGTCGTCACTGGCGCAGGTGCCGGTTTCGTCCACGTTCAGCTCAACGACATCGGGCTCCGACACAACCACCACGGTCACGTTGAAGAACACCACGACCAGCAAGATCCCGGCGTTCTTCATCGACGCGCACATCATCGGCGCGGGCGGCAAGCCGGTGCTTCCGGTGCAGTGGAACGACAACGCGGTGAGCTTGTGGCCGGGTGAGAGCGTCGTACTGCGGGCGACGTACCGGACCTCCGATCTGCAGGGCGCGACGCCTTCGGTGCGGGTGTCCGGCTGGAACACCGTGCCGGACAGTGGTCAACCAGGTCCCGCGGTGTACGAGGCCGAAGATGCCTCGATCACCGCTGGAGTGGTGGAGTCCAACCACGCGGGCTTCACCGGACGCGGATTCGTGAACTACGACAACGCGGTCGGCTCAGCCGTCGAGTGGACGGTCAACGCGGCAACCGCCGGCCCCGCGGACGTCGTACTGCGGTATGCCAACGGGACGACCACCTCGCGTCCGATGAACATCGCTCTCAACGGCACCGTGGTGTCCTCCGGCTTGACCTTCCCAGGTACCGGAAACTGGGACACCTGGCAAACCAAGACGGTGCGCGTCAACCTCGTTGCTGGCAGCAACAAGATCAAGGCGACCGCGACGTCTGCCGACGGAGGTCCCAACGTCGACAAGTTGACGGTGGGCTAGACGAGCTGGGCCGTCGCCTCGGTACGACGGGCGGCGGCCCAGCGCACGACCGGCACGGTCAGTACGCCGATCACGGCGAACCAGAGACCCAGGATGATCCAGCCCGGCACACCGAGACCGAGGGGCAGCAGCGCGAGTACGGTCGGCGCGACCATCGTGCTGATCGACATGCTGGTGCCCCAGAGGCCCTGGTACTGGCCTTGGGCCTGGTCGGCGGCAAGGTCGAAGCTCAGCAGGAACGAGCCGGACGACTGCAGCAGCTCGCCGATCACCTGGACCAACGCACCGAGTGCCAGCAGGACAACTGCCACCACCACGCCGCCACCGGATGCGGCGGCGAACAAGGCCATCCCGGCGAACAGCAGGAATCCGGCCGTCCTGGTCGCGCGGGCGGCACTGGCGGGATCGGCGATCCCCCGGCTGGACCTGACCTGGAAGAGCGACACCACCGCTGTGTTGATGACCAGCAGCAGTGCGATCGTCCAGCGCGGCGCCTCGGTGTGGTCGACCACCCAGAGCGGGATCGCGACGTCCAGCACCGCGAAGTGGATCGACATCCCCGCATTGAGGGCCGCGACCGCCAGGTAGCCACGATCCCGCAACGCGATCCAGACCGGCCCGTCGTCACCCTTCGGCTGGGGTGCGACCCGCGGTACGGCCAGGATGACGAAGGCCGATCCGATGGTCAGCGCGGAGTCCACCACGAACATCGTCCGATAGGCGGCGGCGGTGTCGAAGTGGAGAGCGAGGGTGGCGATTCCGGCGCCGGCCATGATGCCGATGTTCGTCACCGCGCGCAGGTAGGCGCGGGCGGCGACCCGTCCGGCGCCCTGGGTGACGGCCGCGATCAGCGCACCACGGACCGCTCCCGCACCGCGGTCCAGGATGGTGATCACGGTAGCGACGAGCAGGAACTGCCAGAACGTGTCGACCAGGAGGTAGAGCAGAGACAAGGCGGCCACGGTGGCGCTCAGGACCACGAACAACGTTCGCGGTCCACGCCGGTCGGCAAGATGCCCGACCGGTACGCCGGCCAGCAGGCCGAACAGCCCGGCGACGGTCAGCCCGAGCCCGATCTGCGCGATCGACAGCCCGACGATCCGATTGAAGTAGAGCACGCTGACGGTCATCAGCAACCCGTTGCCGACCCGGCTCAGCAGGGTCGCCAAAGCCAGCGGGCGCAGCGGTCCTGGCTCGGGGATCAGGCCCTTCATGCCCGCGCGGCGATGCGCTCGGCCTGCTCGCGGAGTTCGCCGACGAGGTCCACGTCGGCGGCGAGCATCGTCTTCATCTTGGCCGAGTCCTGGGCGGCGAACATCACGCCGACGGTCACCTCGTGCTCCGGCCGGTGCACGATCTCGATCGCGTCGCCCGCGCCGAGGGAGCCGGTCTTCAGCACCTTCAGATAAGCCCCCGGACGCCCCTCCTGGTGGAACCGCTTGATCCAGCCACGAATCTCCATCCGGTGCTGGAACGTCACGCACGGGATCCTCGGCGCCCGGACCATCACCTCGACCTCGGCACCGAGCCGCCACACCTCACCGATCAGCGCATTGGTGATGTCGAGCCCCTCGGTCACCAGGTTCTCCCCGAACAACCCCGGCGGAATCTCCCGCCCCAGCTGCCCGGCCCACCAGGCGGAGTCCTCCACGGCGTACGCGTAGAGCGCCTGATCCGGCCCACCGTGGTTCTTGGTGTCGCAGACCGAGTCCCCGCGCAGCCCCAGCTCCCCCACCGGCACCCGCCCGTCCTGCGGCCGCTTGTCGATCGCCGTCAACCCGGTGTCCTTGGGCCCCGGAATCAACTCCTCCACCACATTCACCGTCAGCAGCCGCATACCTGCATCCTCTCCCGCCGGCAGGTCAGGTGTCACCGCGTTTTTCAGTCCTGGATTGCCTTGGCGATGGTGATGTTGCGGGTGAGCCAGTCCTGCGGGAGGGTGGCGTCGGCGCCGGCGTCCTTCAGGGTCCAGAGGACGTTGAGGAGCTGGCGGACGATGATCCAGTCGCGGGCGCGGTCCTCGTCGAGGCCGGCGGTGTCGATGATCGCGTAGAAGCGGCGGCGCAGGGCGAAGCGGAGGTCGCGGGCGGCGGCCAGTTCGTCCCAGCGGTTCCAGATCAGCGGGGCGACCTCGTAGTGCGGGTCGCCGGACAGCGGTTTGGGGTCGATGACGAGCCAGGGTTCACGCTCGGCCGCGAGGACGTTCTCGAAGTGCAGGTCGGTGTGGATCAAGGTGCCGTCACAGGCCGGGTCCGCCGCGAAATCGCGGGCCAGCGCGGCAGCCTGCTCGACGTACCGGCGTGGGACCGGCGCCGAGGCGGGTAGTGCCAACAGCTCGTCCGACCAGCGTTCGACCTCGGTGGAGAGCAGTTTGAACTGCGGTCCGGCCGGCACATGCAGCCGTTTGTAGCTGGCGGCAACGATCTCGCAGGCCTCGATCTCGTCGACCGTGGTCAGGTCCCGTGGCTGCGCACGCTCGAGCAGCAGGGCGAACCGGCGCGGATCCGCCCGCAGCAGCCGGATCGCGCCGTTGCCGTCCCAGATCCGGAGCGCGAGATGCTCGGTCTCGGCCTCCCAGTGCGGGAACTGCACCTTGAGCATCGCGGCCGCGCCGTCCGGCGTACGGACCGGAACGACCAACGCACAGTTCCCGTACTGCGCGCTGCCGTCGACCCGCAGGTTCCACTCGTCCAGCAGGTCGCGCGTCAGCCGCGGCAACCGGTCGAGCCACGCAGCCCAGTCCGGGCCGCGCGAAGCGACCTCGAGGAACTCCGCGGGAATCTCGACCGGCACTACTTCTTGGCCTTCTCCGAGGGCTCGTTCGTCTTCAGCGCGGCGATGAAGGCTTCCTGCGGGACCTCGACCCGGCCCACCATCTTCATCCGCTTCTTGCCCTCTTTCTGCTTCTCCAGCAGCTTGCGCTTACGGGTGATGTCACCGCCGTAGCACTTCGCGAGGACGTCCTTGCGGATCGCCCGGATCGACTCCCGGGCGATGATCCGGGACCCGATCGCGGCCTGGATCGGCACCTCGAACTGCTGCCGGGGAATCAGTTCCTTCAGCTTGCCGGCCAGCGAGACGCCGTACGAGTAGGCGTTGTCGCGGTGCACGATCGCGGAGAACGCGTCGACCGTCTCGCCCTGCAGCAGGATGTCCACCTTGACCAGCGCCGCGGACTGTTCGCCGGTCGGCTCGTAGTCGAGCGAGGCGTAGCCCTTCGTCTTCGACTTCAGCTGGTCGAAGAAGTCGAAGACGATCTCGGCCAGCGGCAGCGTGTAGCGCAGCTCGACCCGGTCCTCGGACAGGTACTCCATCCCGTTCAGGTTGCCCCGCTTGGTCTGGCAGAGCTCCATGATGACGCCGATGTAATCCTTCGGGCTGAGGATCGTCGCCCGCACCACCGGCTCGTAGATGTCGGCGATCTTGCCCTCGGGGAACTCGCTCGGGTTGGTGACGACGTGCTCCTTGCCGTCCTCCATCTCGACCCGGTAGACCACGTTCGGCGCGGTCGAGATCAGGTCCAGGTCGAACTCGCGCTCGAGCCGCTCGCGGACGATCTCCATGTGCAGCAGGCCGAGGAAGCCGCAGCGGAACCCGAAGCCGAGCGCGCCCGAGCTCTCCGGCTCGTACTGCAGGGCCGCGTCGTTCAGCTGCAGCCTCTCCAGCGCGTCGCGCAGCGTCGGGTAGTCGTCGCCGTCGATCGGGAACAGGCCCGAGTACACCATCGGCTGCGGGTGCTTGTAGCCGCCGAGGGCTTCGGTCGCGCCGTGGATCGCGGCAGTGACGGTGTCACCGACCCGGGACTGACGGACGTCCTTCACGCCGGTGATCAGGTAGCCGACCTCGCCGACGCCGATGCTCTTGGACTTCATCGGCTCGGGTGAGATGACGCCGACCTCGAGCATCTCGTGCACGGCGCCGGTGGACATCATCTTGATCCGGTCCCGGTGGGTCAGCTCGCCGTCGACCACCCGGACGTAGGTGACCACGCCGCGGTAGGTGTCGTAGACCGAGTCGAAGATCAGCGCGCGCGGCGGGGCGTCCTTGACACCCTTCGGCGGCCCGATCTGGGCGACGATCTCGCTCAGCAGCTCCTCGACACCCTCGCCGGTCTTCGCGGAAACCCGCAGTACGTCGTCCGGCCGGCAGCCGATGATGTGCGCGAGCTCCGCGGCGTACTTGTCCGGCATCGCGCCCGGCAGGTCGATCTTGTTCAGCACCGGGATGATGTGCAGGTCCGCGTTCAGCGCCAGGTAGAGGTTGGCCAGCGTCTGCGCCTCGATCCCCTGCGCCGCGTCGACCAGCAGCACCGCGCCTTCGCAGGCCTCCAGCGACCGGGACACCTCATAGGTGAAGTCCACGTGGCCGGGGGTGTCGATCATGTTCAGGATGTACGTCGTACCGTCGGGCGCCAGCAGGCCGCCCGGGGTGTCCGGCTTCGGCGCGAACGGCAGCCGGACCGCCTGCGACTTGATCGTGATGCCGCGCTCACGCTCGATGTCCATCCGGTCCAGGTACTGCGCGCGCATCTGGCGTCCGTCGACCACCCCGGTGATCTGCAGCATCCGGTCGGCCAGCGTCGACTTGCCGTGGTCGATGTGGGCGATGATGCAGAAGTTCCGGATCAGCGACGGGTCGGTACGACCCGGCTGGGGCACGGTCGTGGGGCCAACGGGCACGGAGGGGATCCAGTTCATCTCAGGAGTGACACGGACAACCTGTCAATCATCCCATGACACGCCAGTCCTTTCCGCATCGTTGCTTCCTCCCGTGCAACAAATGGTCTGGACCGCTGTCTCCCTAGTGTGACGAACATGATGCTGAGCCTGAGCCGGTCGGGTGCTCCGCCGACGGCCGTCGCGGACCGTGAGGACGCGATCACCCGGCTCTACCAGGAGCAATGGGCACCGATGGTCCGCCTCGCCCTGCTGATGCTGGGCGACCGGCCGTCGGCCGAGGACGCTACCCAGGAGGCGTTCACGGCCGTCTACCGGCGCTGGGACAAGGTGAAGGACCACACCCGGATCGAGGCGTACCTGCGTTCCGCAGTACTGAACACCAGTCGATCCGTACTACGGCGCCGCAAGCTGACCCTGCTGCATCGCCCGCCTTCCGACCCACCGGTGTGGTCGGCCGAATCGCAGGCGTTGCTCGGCGAGGAACGCCGCTCGGTCCTGGCCGCGCTCGCCACCCTCCCGACCAGGCGGCGTGAGGTGCTGGTGATGCGGTTCTACCTGCACCTGTCCGACGTCGATATCGCCCAGACCCTCGGCATCTCCGAGGTCTCCGTACGTTCCACCGCCTCCCGAGCGCTCCGAAGCCTCGGCACCAAGCTGCAGGAGGAGGACCGATGAACCTGGAACAGAAGCTCACCGAAGCCCTGGACGCCGCAGCCCGAACCGTCCCCGACACCGCCGAACCACCGCCGGTCCTTTCGCCGACTCCCCGACGCCGCCCTCTCCTGATCGCCGCCCTGGCCGCTGCTGCCGTGCTGGCAGCGGTCGCAGTGCCGGTGCTGATCAGCCACAACGACGACAAGGGCCAGGTCACCGGCGGCATCTGCCCGGCACCACCGGCCGTTCAACTGCTGAAGATTCAGCAGCAGAACGTCAAGCCCGACTTCGAGAACCTGAACGAGATGCCATTCGGCTCGGCCCCCAAGGTGCCGTTCACGATGGCCAAGGATGCCAAGTCCGGCGGCGGGTACCTGGAAGATCTCGGCGTCAGAGTGCCGTTGGAGAACGGCTTGCGGTATTCCACCATCGGCCGGACCGCCTGCGGGTGGGTCGTTCTCCGGGGCGGTGTGGCCGACTACACGAAAGCGGAGATCGGCCGGCTCAGCACCTCGGGCGAGTTCACCTCGTTCGGGCAACTGACCGGCGACGGGATGTTCCTGTCACCGGACGGCACCGAACTGGTCTACGTCAGTCCGGCCAAGAACGGCACCGCCCGGATCCGGGTGGTGGAAGTGGCCACCGGCAAGGAAGCTGCGTCCTACCCGACCGACCCGAAGACCGAGGTGGTCGGCTGGAACCCGGCTGGGATCTGGTTCGAGCCGGCCAGAGAAGCCACCCGGACGAGTCTGTGGAACCCCGGCTCGGATCCCGTCCCGATCGACACCTTGAAGCACCGGCTCACGGCGTACCGGGGTACTGACCGGATGCTGCTCAGCGACCAGGTGAGCAACGGCGCCGACAACTGCGTGCGGGTTGTCGTCCTCGATGAGTCGCATCGGCTCCGCACGCTGCAACAGAAGTGTGGAAGCGGCAAGGGCTCCCTGTCGCCGGACGGCAAGGTGCTGCTGACCGAGGGCGACACCACCGAGGCCTATCTGGTCGACACCGGTGCGAGGACGCGGCTGCATGCCTCGCCGCTGCTGGTCGGGGCCGACTACTCGATGCTCTGGGACGACCAGACCCACGTCCTCAGTCGCGGGGGGATCGGCAACGACCGGGTCGTCACCCTGCGATGTGACGTGATCAGCGGTATTTGTGAACGCATCTCCGACGGATTGCGGCGCAACGGGCCGGCCGGTCCGTCCCTCGGCTCCCCCTGACGGCTTCCACCGGCCGGGCCCTTCGACGGGTCCGGCCGGTGGAATTGCCTGCGGGGGCGGCTGGTGCCGTCTACCCTCTTGAGGTATGGGGCATGCTGCTGGGGTTCGGTTGCCGTTCGAGCAGTTGCCTGCCGTGCTGCGGGCGTGGGTTGACCGCTCGCTGGGGTCGTCGGTGGTGTCGGCTGCCACGCAGCAGGGCGGCTTCTCGCCCGGTGTGGCGGCGCGGCTGATGACGTCCTCCGGCCGGCGGGCCTTCGTCAAGGCGGTCGGGTCGTCGCTCAACCCGGACTCCCCGACGCTGTTCCGCAACGAGATCGCCGCGATGCAGGGCCTCGCCGCCCACTCGTTGCCGCATACCCCTTTCCTGTACGACGTGTACGACGACGGCGACTGGGTGGCGCTGTTGCTCGAGGACATCGAGGGCTACCTACCGCCGCATCCGTGGCACCCGCACGACGCGGCCCGCGTGCTGGACGGGTTGGCGGAGCTCACCGAGGCACTGCAGCCCTCCCCGTGGCCGGAGGCACCGGTCGCCGCAGTACGGAGCGAGGCATTTCTGAGTCGGTGGGAGAACGTGATCGCCGACAACCTCGCAGTACCGGACTGGATGGCTGGGCGGGAGCAGGAGTTCGCGGAGCTCGCGCGGACCGGGCTGGGCGCGCTGGCGAAGGGTGATGGGCTGGCGCACTGGGATCTGCGGGCGGACAACATCCTGTTGACCGAGACGCGGGTCGTGTTCATCGACTGGGCGCATGCGGCGCTAGCTGCGCCCTGGGCCGACACGGTGATTCTGCACGCGGACATGCGTGGCTCTGTGGAACTACCTGAGCTGCCTGGCGACGAGGGCATCACCGGGTTCCTCGCTGGGATCGCCGGCGGACTCTGGTGGGGCAGTGCTCAGCCCTCGCCACCTGGGCTGCCTACTGTTCGCGCCTGGCAGCGGGAGTCAGCTCTGAACCATCTGGACTGGCTCCGCGAACGCCTGAGCTGATCATGCAGCGTTTCACCCCGCGAGGCGTCTTAGGGGGTGTGACGAACCACATCGCGACCTTGGCACCGTCCGAAGACCCTCCGGCTGCCATCTCCGAGCTGTACCGCCAGCACTGGGCCGGCCTGGTCCGGCTGGCCGTGCTGGTCGTGGACGACGCGGAGTCGGCGGAGGACGTCGTACAGGAGGTCTTCACACAGCTCTACCGCAACTGGCCGATCGACGACCCCGATCGGGTCCTCGGCTACCTGCGGACGGCCGTACTGAACCGAAGCCGCTCTGTACTGCGCAGACGCAGAGTGGCCCGGCTCTACATCCCACCCTCTCCCCGGTCCGGTGACTCGGCGGAGAGCGCGGCGGAGGTCGGCGAGAGTCGCCGCGAGGTGCAGCGCGCCCTGCAGGCGCTGCCGATCCGCTCCCGCGAGGTGCTCGTCCTGCGGTACTACCTCGATCTCCCGTACGCCGAGATCGGCCAGACGCTGGGCATCAGCGAGTCGACCGCGCGCTCCACCGCCTCCCGCGCCCTCGCCGCCCTCACCAAGACTTTGAAGGAATCCCGATGACCGACACCGAAACCCGCCTGCGCGACTACCTCCGTTCCAAGGCCGCCACCATCCCCGACGAGCCCCCGCCCCTCGTCCTGCCCTCCCGGCCCCACCGGCACTGGCCGGTAGTGGTAGCGGCCGCCGCCATAGCCGCCGTGTTGGTCATCGCCATCCCCGTAGCACTCCACTTGTCCGGCAAAGACAAGACAGCCCCACCCGCCAACAAGCCGGACACCGGCCTGAAGGTCCCCTATGTCCTCGACGACGGCAAGACCAGGACGCTGCACGACGGCAGGCTCACACTGGCCTGGCCCGACTCGCTGACGATGCCACTGGGCCGGGTGAACGGCGGCTGGCTGACAACGCAGGACGATGCGCCCAAGGACGTCGCCGGGGCCTTCAAGAATGGTGTGGTCTCCCCGGACGGTCACTTCCGCCAGATCGGGCCAACCGGAGCCCAGCTCAACTTGCTGTCGCCGGACAAGTCTCAGGTCGTCATGTCGCAGCAACTTCCGCACAAGCAGTCACGGGTCGGCGTGTACGACGTCGCCTCCGGGCGCGAGGTCGCCGTGCTCAACCTGCCGTACGAGTTGACGGTGATCTGGGCCTGGAACCAGGCAGGAATCTGGCTCGGCGAGGACTACAAGCTCGGCGCCCAGCCGCTGCTCTGGAAGCCTGGCCATGGTCAGCCGGTCCAGCTGTCGATCCCGGGCTTCGATCTCAGCCTCAAGGGTGCTTCCGAGACGGACAAGATCCAGGTGGTCACCCGGACGAACAAGGGCGAGTCCTGGTGCATGAAGCTGGGCTCTTTCCGGGGAACTTCCTTCGTCGTCGACCGCCAGTACTGCGGAACGGGCGGCCGCACCTTCTATCCGACCGTCTCGCCGGACGGCCGCACAATGGTGCGACCCGACCAGTTCCAGACCCCCGACACCAGGACGATGAAGCGCGTGGCGCCACCGGTGGCGGTCGACGTCGCCACCGGCAAGGTGACCAAGCTTCGGGTGCCCCAGGAGCTGCCGGACCTCCCCGGACCGGTCTTCGAGGACAGTACCCACCTCGTCTTCGTCGACGGCGGGAGCAGCCTCAACCCGACGCGTCCGTCGGTCGGCCCGGATGGTCACCCAGCCATCGAGACCCGGCCGGTGATCCGGTGCGACGTCACCTCGGGTGACTGCAGCGAGGTCCTGAAGCCACCGGCCAACACGCGAATCTCGCTTGGTCATCCCTGATCAAGGTTGGAGCCGGCTGCACCTTGGGGGTGTGCAGCCGGCTTCTCAGCTTGGATGGGCGCAGCCGGTTTCTCAGCTTGGGTGGGTGCGGATGGCTAGGGGGCTGGTGACGGTGTGGCGGGCGGAGCGCCAGGTGAGGGTGCCGAAGGCGTATTGGTCGGCGGGGGCGTTGAGGTTTTCGAAGGTGACCCGGTAGGTCGCGGTGGCGCCGGGCAGGACCCCCAGGAGTTTGGGGGTGACCGTTGCCTTGAGGCCGATCAGGCCCTTGAGCTTCGGGGTGTAGATCTCGGGGAGCAGGCCGACATTGCGGACGGTTCGGGTGACCGATTGTTTGGTTGCCAGGTCGCCGATCGCGATGCTGGGGTAGTTCAGGTTGCTGGGGTCGATCCGGCCGTTGGCGCACAGGTCGTGGGTGGCTGGGACCTGGCCGGATCCGCAGACGAAGCGGGTCCAGTCGTCGTACGAGGAGTCGTAGACCAGCCCTGGATCCATGGCGAGCTTCGGCTGGATCATGCCGGCGCCATACCCGAAGGGTGTGCCCGGCGATCCCGAGTCGTTCTTGATCGGGTCGCCGTTGGTGTCCTCGTCGTCGGCCGTGGTGACGAGGGCCGACTTGATCGCCATCGGGGACCAGGTCGGGTAGCGGCTCTTCAGGATGGCGGCGGCTCCGGCGACGTGGGGTGTCGACATCGACGTACCGCTCAGGAAGGCGTACTGGCCGCCGGCCGCGGCGAACGAGCTCGTTGCGGCAAGGACGTTCGTTCCCGGCGCCATCACGTCCGGCTTGAGCAGATCGCCGTTGCCTGCCACGGCCGGGCCGCGACTCGAGGAGCTCGCGACCTTGGGTGCGTTCACCCGAACCGGCTGCGCCGGGGCGATCCGGGCGGTCGGCGACGCGGTCCCCTCGACGTACCGCTTGATCTTGGGTCCCGCGACATCGCTGAGGTGCACGGTCGGGACCGAATGCAGGTCGGAGTCGAGCGTGTTCGGGGTCGGGTTGAGCAGGATCAGGCCGATGCCGCCCGCCTTCTTCACCTGCAGGCTCTTGTCGACCCTGGGGCTGACGCCGCGATCGCAGACGACGATCTTGCCTTTCACCTTTGCTGGATCGAGCGTGTTCGGCATACAGAGCAGGAGATCGGCGGGCTTCACAGCTGGTTTGCCTGCGTCCTTGGCCAGTACTACGGAAGCTTCGGGGGTGCCCGCGCCGATACCAGCTCCCGTGTACGACGTGCTGTTGCCCAGCGTCACCGTGGTCTGGACGTCTCTGTCATGGGTGCCGTTGGCAACTGTTGTCACCCAGGGGTAGTTCTTGCCGACTGTGCTCGTGGCGGGGCCAGTGTTGCCGGCACTGGCGGCGACGAACACTCCGGCGCGAGCTGCGCGGAGGAAGGCGAGTCCGACGGGGTTGACGAATGTGTTGCCCGGACCGGAGATCGAGTAGTTGATGACGTCCACGCCGTCTGCGACTGCGGCGTCTATGCCGGCGACGATGTCCGCATCCGTGCCAGTGCCGCCACCTGCCGCGTCGACGGCCCACAGCACTTTGTAGATCGCCAGGCGCGCGTGGGGTGCGATGCCGGAGCCTTTGCCGTAGTCACGTCCGGAGACGGACATGTCGACGCCGTAGTTGCCGGCCGCGGTACTGGCTGTGTGAGTACCGTGGCCGCCGTAGTCGCGCGGCGAACGGAACTCCTCGGCGATGGGACGGTTGGCGATGCCTGCATCGAAGTACCGGGCGCCGATCACCTTGTTGTTGCAGGCGACAGGTGCCTCCTCGCCGGTCTGGCAGGTGCCCTTCCACTTGCGGGCGATCAGGGCGTCGGACTGCTTCGTCGTCTTCATCGGTGCGAAGCTCTCCCGCTCGGGGACGAAGCCGGAGTCGATCATGCCGATGACGACGCCGTCGCCGGCCTTGTCGATACCGCCTGCTTGCTGCCAGGCACCGCCCTTGCCGGTGAGGCCCAGGTAGCGAGGGGTGTCGACGGTGTCTTGGCGCTGGGTGCCGCTGACCTCGACGCTCTTCACACCGGACGTGCCGGCTAGCTGGTCCGCCTCGTCGCGTGACATTCGGGCGGAGAAGCCGGCGTATGTGTAGTTGTAGTCGTACAGCTTGGTGGCGTCCGGGAGCTGGCTGAGGATCTCTGCTCGCTCACGGGTCAGGTGTTCGACATAGTCGAGGACAGGGGTCGCCTGCGTCAGGAGCTTGCCGCCGGGGAGTGCGCGGGTGGCAGGGAGGCCTGCGATGTCGCCGTCGTACTCGGCAACAGGTGAGTCGTCTAGCTCCACCATGTAGATGTCGGTCGCCTGGGTCCCTGCCGTGGCTCGGCCGTTGGTGGTGAGGGCGGTGGCGGACGCGGCGAGGAGTGCGAGGATCAGCAGTCCGGCAGTACGGCGTACGCGGGCGGTGGACGACATGAGCGCCGAGTATGCCGTCGTCTACCCTCGATGTCACGCTCAGTCCAGCAGGTGTCACGGGGAATGACCGTTAGCGGGAGGAAACCACATGCCGGACTTCGAGGCATCCGTCGAGATCGACGCCACACCCGAGCAGCTCTACGCCCTGGTCAGCGACCTGCCCCGGATGGGCGAGTGGAGCCCGGAGTGCACACACGTCACCTGGAGCTCCGGTACGACGCACGCCGTACCGGGTGCCAGTACGACGTACGCCGTACCGGGTGCCCGTTTCATCGGTCACAACCGGGTCGGCGTGTTCCGCTGGTTCACCCAGGGGGTCGTCGTCGACGCCTCGCCCGGCAGCCGCTTCTCGTTCCGGATCCACTTCGGGCCGATGCCGATCTCCCTGTGGTCCTACGACCTCGCCGCCAGTCCGGCCGGCTGTGTTGTCACCGAATCCTGGACCGACCTCCGCCCCAAGGCCTACAGCTACCCCGCCCGGCTGATCTTCGGCAGCCGCACCGCTCGCAACCGCGCAGGCATCCGGCACACTCTCCAGGCGCTGAAATCCAGCGCCGAGGCGCTCACGCCCTGATTGCCGGTTTGGAGCAGGCCAGGGCTTCTTGCTAGTCTGTCTCTTCGCGCGTGTGCGTTGGTACTCACCCGTGCACGCAGCACCTTTCCTGTATTGACCGCAAACTTCTGATCGAGGCTCTGCTCAGTGGCGAACATCAAGTCCCAGATCAAGCGCAACCGCCAGAACGAGGCTGCGCGGCTTCGCAACAAGTCTGTGAAGTCGACCCTCAAGACGGCAGTTCGCCGCTTCCGTGAGGCCGCCGACGCCGGCGACGCCGCGAAGGCGCAGGAGAACGCCCGCGTGGCGGCTCGCCTGCTCGACAAGGCAGCCAGCAAGGGCGTCATCCACGCCAACCAGGCCGCCAACCGGAAGTCGTCCATCTTCAAGAAGGCCGCTTCTCTCTGAACCGCGCCCTGACGATCGGCCCACCGCACCACCGGGCCGATCGTTTTCGCGTACCCAAAAGCTGTTCAACGCTCGAACTGAGCAGCTCGGGACGCGATGGATCAGCGTCGGATTGATCTCCAGCAGCTCGGGGTGGTTGCGCCCCGGGTGGATCTGGGTTTAGCGGCGGCCGTGGGCTCGGCTTACGGTGATGACCATGCGTTCGAGGGCGTAGCCCGCGTCGCCTGAGGCGCCTTTGACGTCGGCGTCTGCTTGGGCGACTGCTTTGATCGCGGCCGCCAAACCGCCGGGGGTCCAGCCCCGAGCCTGCTGCTTCAGGGTCTTCAACTTCCACGGCGGTACGCCGACCTCGCGCGCCAGATCCGCTTCTCGAAGACCGCTCGGCGCACTCGTGTACTTCGCCAGCCCGCGCAACCCACCCGCCATCGCGCTCGTGACGAGAACCGCCGCGACCCCGCAGTCCAACGCCCAGCGCAACTGCTCGAGCGCCGGCTCCGTGCGCCCCGCAATCGCCGCGTCGGCAACGGCGAAGCTGGTCACTTCCGCGCGACCGCCGAAGTACTGACTGATCAAGTCCTGCGTGACGGGCTGCCCGCCCGCGTCCGACACCAGCTGCGAACACGCACCGGCAAGCGCCCGCAGGTCATGCCCGACAGCATCCACCAACGCTGTCGCACCGCGCTCGTCGATACTCCCGCCCAGCAGGCGAACCTCACCGAGCACGAACTGCGGCAACTCCCAAGTTTTCGGCGCCGTCGCAACCACCTCGTTCACCGAGGCCTTCCGCAACTTGTCGAGGACTGCCTTCCCCTTCTGCCCACCGGAGTGCACCAACACCACCAGTACGTCGTCCGCAGGCGACCCCGCGTACTCCAACAGGTGCGGCACCATCTCAGTCGGCAGGTTCTCGAGCGCGCGCAGTACAAGCACCCGCTCGGTCGCGAACAACGAAGGCCCGGTCAACTCGGCGAACACCCCGACATCGAGATCACCCGCCAGGACATCGGTCACCTCGACCTCGGCACTGTCCTTCGACACCGCCGCGATCGCAGACCGCACAGCCCGATCAGCCAGGAACGCCTCGGCACCCGTCACCAACAAGACGTCACCAAGCTTGGGCGCAGAATTCTTACGAGCAGCCATAACCGCGCCAGCATCCCACGCCCCACCGACAACCCCCAACCTCCCACTCACCTCCGCCGGTGGGTCGTCAGGGCTAGGTCTTGGTTGTTGGTGAGGACTGCTAGGGAGCCTTGGGTGTCTGTGCGGGCGATGGTCATGCCGGTGTGGGTGAGGAGGTCGAGGGTTCGGGGTGCCGGGTGGCCGTAGTCGTTGTCGAGGCCGGCGGAGATGAGGGCGAGTTTGGCGCCGGTGGATTGGATGAAGGTGGGGTCCTGTTGGGCGGAACCGTGGTGGGGGACCTTCAGGACGTCGGCTCTGAGGTCGACGCCGGTGGCTAGAACTGCACGTTGGGATTCGGGTTCGAGGTCGCCGGTCAGGAAAAGGCGGAGGCCGGAGACCTCGACCATCATGGCGATGCTGGCGTTGTTCTCCGGTGATCCTTCGTCAGTGGGAGTCGCCGAGGAACGGCCTGATTGGGGCAGCGCGGGCACTCGCGCCGGCCAGACGGTGGTCCAGGTGACTGGGCCGACCGAGCGGCGCTCGTGGAAGGCAACTGTTCGGAGTGGGATCCGGTGCAGGCTCGCCAGCTCGACGACTCGGCGGTACTCAGCCGGTGGCGAGTAATACGGCGTCACCTCGATCTCACCGACCGTACGCCCATGCAGCACTCCGGCCAGTCCTCCGACGTGGTCCGCGTGGAAATGGGTGAAGACGAGCACCGGCACGTGGGTGATCTGGAGTTCTCGCAAGCAGTGGTCCATCGCGGTTGGATCCGGCCCGGTGTCCACGACGACCGCGGAGCCGGCACCAACTCGCAGTACGAGCCCGTCGCCTTGGCCCACATCGCAGGCGACGAGTAGCCAGTCCTTCGGCGGCCAGGTGAGCGAGCCGACTGGACGTAGGACGACGACCGCAACGAGTACGACGGCGAGAACCATCGCTATCGGCTTCGCGAGGATGCGGTGCAGGCCGATGATCAGGGCGAGGCAGAGCAGGGTCAGTACGCCGACGCCGATCACCGTGGCGGGCCAGGCGCTCGCGGCGCCGGGGAGATCCGCTCCTTGCTGAGCGACGACGATGATCCAGCGAGCCGGCCAGCCGGCGACCCAACCGGCGAGGCGCGCCAGATCCGCACTGAGCAAGGCGATTCCGGCTGTGCCGAAGCCGATGATCGTTGCGGGACCGACGGCGGGTCCGGCGAGGAGATTCGCGGCGACAGCAACGAGTGAGACTTGCCCGGACAGCCATGCGACCACCGGCGTACAGGCGATCTGGGCGGCGAGCGGGCAGGCGATCGCCTCGGCCAGGCGTACTGGCATCCACCTGGCCAACGCTTCGCGCCAACCAGGGCCGAGGAGCACGATGCCGGCGGTGGCGAGCACCGACAAGGCGAAGCCGGCCGATCTCGCCAGTGAGGTGTCGAGTAGTAGCAAGGCGAGTACGGCGACCGACAAGGTGCGGACTGCTCGGCGCCTGCCGCCGTTGGCGGTCATTGCTGCCAGCGCGACCAGGCCCATGACGGCGGCGCGGAGGACGCTCGGTTGAGGTCGGGCGAGCACCACGAACACGACGACCATCGCGAGACCGACCACGTTCAGCCCGCGTGCGCGGATGCCGAGCAGTCGGGCGAGCGGGAGGACGAAGGCGAGGAGAAGGGTCAGGTTTGTCCCGGAGACCGCCGAGAGGTGGGTCAGTCCGGTGATCTTGAAGTCTTCGGCGAGCTCGGCGGGCAGGCCGGATTCGTCGCCCATCACGAGGGCGGGCACCAGGCCGCGTACAGCCTCCGGTTGGCCGGCGACGGCTTGACGAAGTCCGTGGCGTACTCGTTCCGCGGCTCGCAGCCACCAGGACGGTTGGTCGAGGACCTTCGGAGCGGAGCGTGCCGAGAGCATCGCGGCAACGTCGGATCCTGACTCGGCCGGTCCTAGCCGGCCGCCGGCTTCGAGGTGCTGCCCGAAGCGGACCTCCTTCCATTGAGCCGAACCGATCACCAGCACCGGCGTACGGACTCGTGTCGTCTGCCCGCGGCCGGTCACTTCCTCGATCGTCGCGCGAACCACGACGTACGGCGGCCGCCGTTTGCCGAGGCTGCTGCGGACGGCGGGGTCGCTGTCGATCGTCAACCGCACCTTCACCGCGGCTTCGGTCGACGCCAGCTCCCACACCGGACCCGCGCGGAGGCTCTGCACCTGCATGGCCGACGCGAACGCCATCCCGGCGACGACAACTGCCATCCCGCCTACTGTCACCACCGTCGCCCCGCGATCGCGGCCCGCGACCATGGACCCTCGCGGCGGAGGATGCCGTCGCCAGACGGATCGAACAAGGGAATGCGGGGAGGCCGAAGACGAGCCGGTAGTTGGACTGCCCCTGCCGCTCAACCGCCCAGCACGCCGCCGGAAACCGACGAACAGCCCGCAAGCGAGCACGAGCGCAACCACTCCAGTCAGCACCCCGACCAAGGGCCGCTGACCGACCAACACCACCGCAGTCCCCCACCCACCCGCCGCCGGCCCCAACAACCGCACATCCAACGGCTCCTCAACCGTTGAATCTGACTGATCAGGGTCCAGTTGGATTACGTCGCTGGTTGGCTCGCCCGGTACTGGGGTGGAGTTAGACGCGGACATGGGGTTTCAGGGAGTCGAACTTCTTTTGGCCTACGCCGGTGACCTCCTGGAGTTCGTCGACTGTGGTGAAGCGGCCGTGTTCGGTTCGCCAGTCGAGAATTCGCTGGGCCAGGACCGGGCCGACGCCGGGGAGGGATTCGAGATCGGCGAGGGTGGCTTTGTTGAGGTCGACCGGGGTGGATCGGGCGCCGGGGGTGGGCGGGTGAGCGGTGCCTGGGGTGGGTGGGGGTGGGGCGCCGGGGATGCCGACTAGAATCTGTTCGCCGTCGGTGACCTGGCGGGCGAGGTTGAGGGCGGTCAGGTCGACGCCGGGTAGGGCTCCACCTGCTAGAGCGAGTACGTCGGCTACCCGGGCGCCGGGGGTGGTTCGCACGAGGCCTGGGCGGCGGACCTTGCCGGCCACGTCCACGACGACTTCCTGGGTCGAGGGAGATGTGCCGGTGTTCGTGGGGAGGCCGGGTGATGAGCCCGGCGTCGGTTGAATGCCGGGCGATCCGCTCGACGGTTGGCTGACGGGTGAGCCGCCGATGGCTGGGGGTGGTGATTGGGCATCAGGGACGATCTGAGGGCGGCTGTGGAAGAGCGACCAGCCGGCCCAGGCGAGGCCGAGCACCAAGATGAACGCGACGACGGCGACGTGCCGCGGGGCCAGCGCCCATCTGCTGCCGCGGAGTCGCTCGGGCACCACTGCTTCGGGAATCCATCCACCTCGCACCTCCTCATCACTCCCCAGCTCCTCGTGGCGGACCGCTCCCGGCGTGGCAGCCTTCAGCCGGGCGAGCGCACGGAGGCGATCACCCGGATCGGGCGCTGGGCTGCGGCGTCTGACCTTCACGCCAGAGAAAGTACGAGTCTTCGACCGCTCCCCGAGCACAACTTCCAACCCTGTGGAAAACGCACCTGAAGGCGGGTGCTTTTCCAAAGCCAGCACGCCCTGTGATCGGCAACGCGGTCGCTCGGTCAGGCACGCCCCCTGCTTGAGGGGTTCACTCCGCGTCTAGTGCTTAGCCCCCTGCAATAGCAGGGGGCTAAGCACCACTGGAGGAGTGAACCCACCCGTTCGTCGCGCAGCGGTGTGCGGAGCGGAGGCGTGGACCGGAGCGGTGAGCGGAGCGGGAGCCGTGGCGGGCCCGAGCGGCGGGCCGTGGGCCAGAACCGTGAGCATGGCCGGAGGCGGGGCGGGCCGGAGGCGGGAGCGGTGGCGCGGGCCGGAGGCATGAGGCGGGTCGGAGCCGTTGGCTGGGGCCGGAGCGGATGTGGGTGGAGAGCTTGTTAGTGGGGGGCTACTACTACGGCTAGCATGCCGGGGCCTACGTGGGCGCCTATGACGGCGCCTACTTCGCGGAGGACTATTTCGTCTGCTCGTGGGAGGCGGGTGGCCAGGCCGTCGGCGAGGGTTTGGGCCTTGTCGAGGTTGGCCAGGTGGTGGACGGCCAGCTGGACCGGGCCGTCGCCGGCGCGCTGGACGGCGATGTCGGCGAGGCGGGCGATCGCGCGGCTCGACGTACGGACTTTTTCGAGGGGGACGATGCGACCGCCGCTGATGGTGAGGAGCGGTTTGACGGCGAGCGCCGTACCGAGGAGGGCCTGGGCGGCGCCGATCCGGCCGCCGCGGCGAAGGTATTCGAGGGTGTCGACGTAGAAGTACGAGGAGACCGCGGACATCCGGGCGCGGGCGGCGGCCTCGACCTCCACCGGGTCGGCACCGTCAGCAGCAGCCGCGGCCGCCGCGAGGACCGGGAACCCGAGCCCCATCCCGAGCGATCGCGAGTCGACCACCCGGACCGGGATCGGCGACTCCTTCGCCCCGATCATCGCCGCCTCGAACGTCCCGGACATGTCGCCCGAGAGATGGATCGAGACGATCGCCTCGGCGCCCGCGGCGGCACACTCGGCGTACGTGTCGGCGAACGACTGCGGAGCCGGCCGGCTGGTCGACACGGGCGTGAAGGTCTTCAGCGCCTCGGCGACCGCGTCCGCGCTGGTGGCACCGTCGTCGTACGAGATCCCGCCGATCACCACCTGGAGCGGTACGACGGTCAGCGGGAGCCGGAGCACCTCGTGCGCCGACAGACCCGCGGTGGAGTCGGTGACGACGTGCACGCGGGCTGACATGCAGCGAGGTTACCGGACAGTTTTCGTCGGCGCCTGGTGTCAGACTGCGGGGCATGTTGGACAGCGCAGAGGAAATCGCCGAACTACAGGTGCTACTGGACGCGGCCTACGAGCGGTCCACCGAGCATCTCCGCAACATCATCACCGATCCGCGACGGTTGACCGCGGCGGAGCTGGTCGGGGTGCTGACCGGCATGTGCACGCTCAACCTGGCGACCGTGACGGCGCGCAACGAGCCGAGGATCAGCGCGGTCGACGGACACTTCCTGCACGCCCGCTGGGTCTTCACGACGTCCGGTACGGCGGCGAAGGCGCGGCACCTCAAAGCCAGACCTGCCGCGAGCCTTTCGTACGTCGACGGTGAGCGGATCGGTGTCTTCAGCCACGGCCAGGTGGAGTTCCTCACCCCTGAGCACCCGGATTTCGAAGAGATCGAGGCGCATCTGACGAAGCACTACGGCAGCTCACCGTCGAGCTGGGGACCGGACATCGTCTACTGCCGACTCCAACCCACCTGGATGGTCGGCTACGCCCACAACAAGGCGGAAGCCCTCAAAGACAAACGCTGAAAGACAAAGCAAAGGCGGTGGGGCGGCGCAGAAGCGCTGCGGTGAGGTGGCGGCCAACCCCTCCGCTGGCCTCCACCTCACCGATCAGAGCTGACTCCCCCTCGGTGTCAGCTCTCCAACGCTTGGTACCGGCAGTGCGGCGAATCGTCCCCTGTGCGATTCCCCGCGATTTCTCCCGGGAGGTCCCAGCGGCCGACCCACCGGTGGGTGACCAAACCCACCGGCTTTCCCGTATCGACCGGGTCAGCACTCGTCCCCTGTGTCGTGTGCCTGACCACTGCTGGGACCCCACCCCGGGTCCGGTGCCCTGACGGCGCACGGCACCCGGTTTGACGTAGGACAGACCCGCACGATGCAGCACTCCGGAGGTCTCGACAGCCGAACGGCGCCCCCACCGTCGGCGCGTCGGACGTACTCCGCGTCGCCTGCTCCAAAGGTCCGAGCCGGAGCAGTCCGGTGGACTGTGCTTGCCTCGTCACAGCCACCACCCCATTCCCTGCCCGTGAGCCCGAACCTGGTTTCGGATCTCTGTCTCGTGGAACCTGTCCTACGGCTGTAATTCTTGTGTCCGGCCGCATGTCAGGACGAGGCAGAAGAACCGGCAGTTCTCCGGCAGCTTGGCGGGATCCGCGTCAGGAAAGCGCGGTCAGTACGTCGTCGGCCAGCCGCTGCACGGACTCGGCCGGGTCAGGCTCGGGCCAGCCTGAAGCCATGGAAGCCCTGGAGCAGGACTCCTGCAGGACTTCCCAGGCAGTAGGAAGCATCGGCGGATCCATCGTGCTCTGCCAGGCCAGCAGTTGCCCGCAGAGCCTGTCCCCCTCCTCGTGCTGCCCCAGCGCGTGCAGCACCGCCACAGCCTCCGGCAGCACGTCCAGCAGGTACACGACCCGCCCCTCGGCCAGCAGGCGGCTCACGGCATCCCTGATCGACAGACGAGCCTGCTCCGGGTCGTCGTTCTGCCGAGCCAGCCGCGACCGGTACAGCATCACCAGGTAGTCGAAGTAACCCCGGTGCCCGCGGATATCCGCGTCGGCCTCGTCCAGCAGAGCACGGGCCTCGTCGTACTTGCCGGCCTGGAACTCCACCATCGCCAGACAGCCCGCCACCTTGGTCCGCTCCGGGTCGTCCGAGGCCTGACTGTCCCTGGCCAACTCCGCCCAGCGGCGCGCCTCGTCCAGGTTGCCCAGCTCCAGCTCGACCCGGCACAGCGCCATGTACGCGATCTCGTCCGGGTAGACCCCCGGGTTCGACAGGGCGTCCGCCCAGGCCAACAGCAGCTCCTTGGCTTCCGGCAGCCGTCCCCAGCGCGCCAGAGCGAGCCCGCAGATCGCCTGCACAGTCGCAGACCGCTGAGCATCACCATGCCCGCGTGCGTCCTCCACCAAAGCGGGGATCTCGGCCAAGCTCACCGTGTCGAGCAGCAGCGAGCCGGACGACACCCAGCCGCCACGTGCGACCAGCCCCATCTCCGACTCGGGCGGCATCAACGTCCGCGCCTCGCCGTAGTGCCGCCGAGCAGCCCGCACATCACCGGTCAGGTTCGACAGCCGGCCGGCGATCGCCAGCAGCCGTCCACTCGTCTCCTTGTCGACCACGTTCTCGGCGGCCGCCGACGCCCACTGGATCCCGCTCTGCGCCACACTCGCCTGGTACTGCCAGGCGACCCGGAAGCCGAGCACGATCCGCGCAGCCGTGTCCCACTCCCCCAGCTCCGCAGCGCGTTCCAGTGCCACCTCGAAAGTTGCCGAGTTCGCATTGGCCGCGCGGTACCGCCGGTCGCGATCCGGTGCGGACCAGGCGCCGTCGAGGCCTTCCACGTACGTCGAGCACCAGGCGACCGTCCGATCGCGGAACTCGGTCAGATCAGATCCCTGCGACGACAACCCGCCGTACGCGTGCTCGCGGATCGTCTCCAGCATCTTGTACCGCGCGCCGTACAGCGCCTCGAACTCCAGCACCGGCTGCAGCAGCGACTTGTCCACCAGCTCGGCCAGCAGCATCGGTACGTCGGCAGCGTCGATCGGCAACCCCGTACAGACCCCGACCACGGCATCCAGCGTGAACGGCGACCCGAGCATCGAGCAGCGGTACAGCAACTGCCGCGCAGGGTCCGACAGCGCGTCCACGCTCCACGCGATCGTGTCGGCCAGCGTCCGCTGATGCGGCGCCCCGAACCGTCGCGGCCCCGACAGCAGCCGGAACCGGTCGTCCAGCGCCGCCAGGATCGTCTCCACCGAGAGCGAACCGGCCCGCGCAGCCGCCAGCTCCAGGGCCAGCGGCAACCCGTCCAACCGCTGGCAGAGCCGAGCCACGGTCGCCGCGTTCTCCGGTGTGAGCTGGAAATCCGGTCGCACCCGGGCAGCACGCCGTACAAACATCTCGACGGCCGGCGAAGCGGCGATCTCGTCCCAGTCCTTGTCATTGGCCGGTACCCCGAGCACCTGCACCCGGCGGACCACCTCGTCGGGCAGGCCGAGCGGGATCCGCGACGTCACGAGTACGCCGATGCCCGGGAAGCTGCGGACCATCCGGTTCGCCACCGTCGCGACCCCGTCGAGCACGTGCTCGGCGTTGTCCTCCACGATCACCAGGTCACCGGGCTTGCGGCCGGACAGCACGTCGTCGAGATCCGACGTCCCAGGAGCAGTCCCGAACGCGTCGAGGATCGCCGACGGTACGGCGGCGTCGCGCTGCACCGTGGTCAGGTCGACGACAACCACCGTCGTGTCGGCTCCGGAGAAGCGGTCGGCGGCAGCCAATGCCAACTCGGTCTTCCCCACACCACCGGGACCGACCAGCGTCACCAGCCGGTTCTGCTTCAGCAGCCCCTCCAGCTCGAGCAGCTCGGCCTCGCGCCCGACCAGCCCGTCGGGGATCGGCCTGGTCCCGCGCCAGCGCAGTCCGGTCGGAGCCGGCGCGGCCATCGCGATCACCGGCCGGACCGTCGCGTGCCCGGCCGCGGCGAGGAACTTGCCGGCGTCGCCGTCGCGCAGCCCGAGTCCCTCGGCGAGCAGCCGGACGGAGTCCTTCCGGGGGCGCGCGACCCGGCCCGCCTCGAGCTCACGGATGGTGCGGACGCTCAGCCCGGCGCGGTCGGCCAGCTCCTCCTGGGAGAGCCCCGCCTGGACCCTCAAGTCGAGCAAGAGGTCGGCAAAGCCCCGCCGTCCCTCAGCCCGGCCATCAGCGTCCGACAAAGCCCGTCACCCCTTCAGAGCCTCACACGTCCCTCACACAACATAGCGTGACAGCTTCCCAGGTTTCGGACGTGCCTGCTGCCCGGACCGCGGGACACCGTGTCGCCGACCGCCGGACAGAATAGTTGAATTCGGACGGAAATGGTTATTGCTGACGCCGCAAAGAAATGCGGCGGTCAGGCCGTCGCGCGCACCGGCGCGGAATCATTCCTGGACTCGACCAGGGAAAGCTGGGGCTCGTAGAGGGAAAGCACTCCGGCCCACTCCTCGATCCGGGCGGCGGTGACGGCACGGCCGGAATCGGCGTTCAGCAAGCTTCCTGCGCAGATCCCGCGGGTCGCGCGGACCAGCAATTCGGAGCCGAGATCGCGGAAGGTCGCCATGCGGAGTATTCAATCGGACACGTGTTTCGCGAACGTAACGTGACAGGCAACATCGCAATAAGTCACCAAATTCCCGGATTACCCCGGGACCACGTGGTTCTCCAACAAAAAGGTCAGCTCGGCAGCCAGGACAGCCGGACCTGGCGACGCGGGTTGTCCACGTTGGTGTCGACCAGGCAGATCGACTGCCAGGTGCCGAGCATCATCCGGCCGCCGATCACCGGCACCGTCGCGTACGGCGGGATCAGCGCGGGCAGCACGTGATCGCGACCGTGCCCCGGCGACCCATGGCGGTGCTGCCACTGGAAGTCCCGCGGCAGCAGCTGCTCCAGTACGGCGAGCAGGTCCGTATCGCTTCCCGCTCCCGTCTCCAGGATCGCCACTCCGGCAGTGGCATGTGGGACGAACACGTGCAGCAGTCCGTCACCCTGGGCCTGATGGGCCTCAGCGGCGACGAACTGCTCACACCTACTCGTCAGATCGAAGACAACCTGCTGTCCACCGGTACCGACGTCGATCAGCTCGGAACGCATACGGCAGCGTCTCAGGCCGGGACGATGTTCACCAGTTTCGGCGCGCGGGCGATGACCTTCCGGATTCCCCGGCCGTCCAGCGCGGCCTGCACCGCGTCGTCGGCCAGCGCCAGCTTCTCCAGCTCGGCATCGGTGATGTCCGGGGACACCTCCAGCCGGGCCTTGACCTTGCCGGCGATCTGTACGACGGCCGTGACCGAGTCCTGGACCAGCAGCTCCGGGTCGACAGCGGGCCAGCCGGCCTTCGCGACGGTCGGCTCGTGCCCCAGGTTCTCCCACATGTCCTCGGCCGTGTACGGCGCGACCAGGCTCAGCAGGATCGCCACCGTCTCGGCGGCCTCCCGTACTGCGGGGTCGGCGGCGCCCGGTCCGGAATCGATCGCCTTCCGGGTCGCGTTCACCAGCTCCATCACCCGGGCGACCATCACGTTGAACCGGTACGACTCGATCAGCTCGGTCGCGTCGGCCACCGTCCGGTGGGTCAGCTTGCGCAGGGCCAGGTCACCGGCCGAGAAGTCCACCCCGACCGGAGACTCGACCGATCCGCTCAGCCGCCAGGCCCGCTGCAGGAACCGCAGCGATCCGCCCGGGGACAGGTCGGCCCAGTCGATGTCGTCGTCCGGCGGACCGGCGAACACCATCGTCAGCCGGATCGCGTCGACACCGAACTCGTCCAGCTGGTCGCCCAGGTTGACCCCGTTGCCCAGCGACTTGCTCATCGCCTTGCCCTGGTTGATCACCTGGCCCTGGTTCAGCAGCCGGGTGAACGGCTCGACCGCGTCCAGCATGCCCATGTCGTGCAGCGCCTTGACGAAGAAGCGCGAGTACAGCAGGTGCAGTACGGCGTGCTCCTTGCCACCGACGTACTGGTACGTCGGCATCCAGCGATCGGCCGCCGCACGATCGAAGGGCCCCTCGGTGTACTCCGGCGAGGTGTACCGCAGGAAGTACCAGGACGAGTCGACGAACGTGTCCATCGTGTCGGTGTCCCGCTCGGCAGGACCCCCACACTTCGGGCAGCTGACCTCGACCCAGTCACGGGCCGACGCCAGGGGCGAGACACCCCGGGGAGCGAGAGCCGCACCGCGCAGGTCGGGCAGCTCCACCGGCAGCTGGTCGTCCGGCACCGGCACCTCGCCGTCGACCGGGCAGTGGATGATCGGGATCGGAGCGCCCCAGTAGCGCTGCCGGCTCAGCAGCCAGTCGCGCAGCCGGTAGTTGATGGTCCGCTCGCCCAGGCCCTTGTCCTCCAGCCAGTCGATGATCTTCGCCTTGGCCTCAGTCACCCCCAGGCCGTCCAGGCTGATCTCGTCGTTGGCGCTGTTGATCGCCGGCCCGTCCCCGGTGAAGGCCTTCCCGTCGAAGCCCTCGTCGGGCTGCACGGTGCGCACGATCGGCAGACCGAACTTCTCCGCGAACTCCCAGTCCCGGGAGTCCTGCGCGGGCACGGCCATGATCGCGCCGGTGCCGTAGTCGGACAGCACGTAGTCGGCGGCCCAGATCGGGATCCGCTCACCGGTCACCGGGTTGGTCGCATAGGCGCCCAGGAAGACACCGGTCTTCTCCCGGTCGGTGCTCAGCCGCTCGATCTCGGTCGACGCCTTGACCGCGGTCAGGTAGGTGTCGAACGCCTCGCGCTGCTCCGGCGTGACCAGTTCCTCGGCCAGCTTGGAGTCCGGCGCGACCACCATGAAGGTGGCACCGAACAGCGTGTCCGGGCGGGTGGTGAAGACCTTCAGCGGCTCCTCGCGGCCCTCGACCACGAAGTTGGTGAAGGCACCCTCGGAGCGGCCGATCCAGTTCCGCTGCATCAGCAGGATCTCTTCGGGCCACTGCAGCTGGTCCATGTCGTCCAGCAGCCGCTGCGCGTACGCGGTGGTCTTGAAGTACCACTGGGTCAGCTCACGCTTGGTGACCTCGGCCCCACAGCGCTCGCACTTGCCCTGCACGACCTGCTCGTTGGCCAGCACGGTCTGGTCGTTGGGACACCAGTTCACGTACGACGCCTTGCGGTAGGCCAGCCCGCGCTCGAAGAAGCGCAGGAACAGCCACTGCGTCCACTTGTAGTACTCCGGGTCGGACGTGTGCAGCCGGCGCGACCAGTCGAAGCTCAGCGCGTACCGCCGGATCGACTCCGCCTGGGTCTCGATGTTGGCGTACGTGTACGTCGCCGGGTGCTCGTTGCGCTTGATCGCCGCGTTCTCGGCGGGCAGCCCGAAGGAGTCCCAGCCGATCGGGTTCATCACGTCGTAGCCCTGCTGGAACCAGAACCGGGACAGCACGTCGTGCAGCGCGAACACCTCGCCGTGGCCCATGTGCAGGTCACCGGACGGGTAGGAGAACATCGTCAGCGCGTACCGGCGCTCGGCCGAGCCGTCGTCCTTGGCCTTGAACGGGTCGAGCTTCTCCCAGACCGGCCGCCACTTGGCCTGCATGGCATTGAAGTCGTAGCCGCCGCGGTCGATCGCGTCGCCCGCCTCGTGCTCACCCTGCTCGCTCACCGTCGTACTCCTGCGTTCTAGAGATGTCATGGGAACCCTGCCAGAAACGGCCTGAGAAATGAAAAAGCCCCTCACACAGGAGGGGACGCCGTACGGGCCGGCGCTCAGAAGGCGCCTCGATGCCAGTACGGCTAGATAAGAAGCAGGGTCACTCGCATAGCCCCAGATTACCGCATCACGCCACCGAGATGTGACCGGGTTAACTCCGGCCCCGCTCGAACGGGCAGCAGAGCTGGTACGCCGGGTCAGACATCCCCCTGATCGCGCCCGCACCCGGAGAACCGCCCCTAGCTTCGGTGAGGCAGACAGAAGACCTCCTGGGGGACCACAGCATGATGAATCTGGCCAAGAAGACCGCAACCGCCACGCTGATCGCGACCGCGCTGGTGACACCGACCGCGGTGGCCCTGAACCACACCGATGACAACAGCAGCACGGTGAAGCTGTACGGCGACACCATGGTCAGGACCGAGCTGTTCTTCGGCACCGACAAGCCCGGCCCGGACGTGACCGACTGGCAGTTCCAGCAGTTCATCAACAAGACCATCACGCCGCGGTTCCCGCTGGGCCTCACTGTGCTGTCCGGCAACGGCCAGTGGCAGGAGGACAACGGCTCGGTCACCAAGGAGCGGTCGAAGGTCGTCGTACTGATCTACTCGCTCGACGAGCAGCAGCAGGACAGCAAGAAGATCGAAGAGATCCGCGACAAGTACAAGAAGCAGTTCCAGCAGGAGTCGGTGCTGCGTACCGACACCACCGAGCAGGTCTCGTTCTAGACGAACGAAGTACCACCCGTGCGGCGGTAGTCGCCCGGCGTACGGCCGTAGTGTCGCTTGAACGCGGTGGAGAACGGCCGTACGTCGGAGTACCCGCAGGCTCGCGCTATCTCGGTCACTGTGAGCGCCGGGTCGAACAGCAGTTGCGCGGCGAGCTCCAGCCTCAGCCGGCGCAGTGTGGACATCAGAGAAGCTCCAGTGACTGAGCTGAACAGCCGCTCGGCGTGCCGCTCCGAGAGGTGTACTGCGGCTGCTACCTCTCGCACTGTCACCGGGCGAGCCAGGTTGTCGAGCAGATGCCGCTGCATCGCTTCAACAACTACAGACCCTCTGTCCCGTACGACGGGTTCCACCGAAAGGTCCTGGTCCAGCGCAAAGGCTCGGGCAGTGTCCAGCACGAGAGCGGCTCCAAATGCACCCAACAGCTCGTTGTAGCCGGACCGCGGCTTGGCAGCTTCGTCGGCAAGGGCAGCAACTGCCGCCGGAAGACCGCCCACAGCTGTAGACACCACTGGTCCGTCCGGCCGGGTCAGCCCCGACCACCAGCCTGTCCCAGAGCTACTAGCCAAAGGACGAAAGGCGAAGCCCCAGAAGGCGATCCCTAGCGGCGACGAGCGGCTCGACTCGATCTCGTGCACGTCCCCGGGCCGAGCCAGGAACACGTCGCCCTCGCTGACCTCATACTCCGTAGGACCACAGTTGAAGCGACCTGAGCCGGAGTAGGCCAAGCAGACCTCGTGGAACGAGTGGCTGTGCCAGTAGTTCCGCCAGTACTCCGGGCGGTAGTGCCCCCAGCTCACGAAGTCCGCACGGAAGCCACCGACCTCGCAGGACTCCAGCAGTCCCGCGAGGTCCACGAACCGGTCCGCCGCCTCGACAGCCGCCAGACTCAAACGCCACTCCTACCGGTCGGGTCCACTCCCCTCAGCATCATGCCCTGCCCGAGCGAGTGGTCATGGGTCTTCACCGTGGGCGGGTCGGACGGGTCCCGGTACTGCACCAGCCAGGTGGTCCGCGCCTCGTTGCTGACGTTCACTCCCGAGCCGTGCACGGTCAGGTAGCTGAAGAACAGCACGTCACCGGCCTCGGCAGGCTGCGGCACAGCGTCCTCGAACGGTACGTCGGGCAGGTGGAAGGAACCCTCGGGGTCATGCTCGCGCGGGCCGGCCAGGTGGCTGCCGGGGATCACCCGGACACAGCCCTTCTCCTCCGGCGCGTCGTCGAAGTGGAAGATCGCCGCCCCGACCCGGTGGTACTTGTGCGGGAAGAACGGGTAGTCCTGGTGCAGCGGGAACGGCGACCCGTTCTCCGGCGGCTTCACGAAGAGCTTGGTGTGGTGCAGCTGCACGTCCTCCACACCCATCACCGCAGCGGCCACATCGGTGAACCGCGGGTCCACCAGCAGCCGGGAGAACGCCGCGTCGTAGAACTGCGCGTCGTGCAGATGCTGCAACCGGGTCTTGCCGCCCGACATCCCCATCGCGGACTGCCAGGTGGGGTCGTCGTCGCGGTTCAGCCGCTCCAGCAACGCATGGCTGGTCGCCCGGTACGACGCCGCTTCCTCCTTGCTGAGCAGGCCTCTCACCAGCACGAAGCCCTGCTCCGCGTACTGCGCCGCCAGGTCCGCCGGCGCTTGCGTGATCGTCATCTCGATGTCCTCCTGTTCGGGTACTTCGAGCCTAGGAACCCGAAGCCCCGAACAGCAGGACCACGCCGGACAGCAATGTTCGTGAAACGGACACGCCGTACGTCACACGGTTCAGTCGCGCGGCCTCTCGACCGGTACGACGATCGGGCGCAGGCGGGCCCAGAGGACGAAGAGGGCGGCGAACACCAGCATCGCGATGCCGCCCCAGAGGTTGATGTTGATCCCGGCCGCCTTGTCCACCTCCTTCGGGTCCGCGATGATCCCGAGGATCGTCAGCACCACGCCGTAGATCGCGACCAGCGCGGCGATCACCACCCGGATGTCGAATGCTCCGGCCTTCTTCTTGGTCTGCTCAGCCATGTCGGGTCTCCTGTCCGGGTCAGCCGAAGACGATGTTCAGGGCGATGACGAGAGCCAGCGAGATGCCGGCCAGCAGCGTCGGCTTGCGGTACCAGCCGTGGTCACCTTCCTGAGCGGTCTCGGTCCGGTCCTCCTTCGGGGTGAGCGAGTAGACCAGCCCCTTCAGCTCCTCGTCGGTCTTCGGTCTCGTCACCAGGCTGACCACCACGCTGAGCAGGATGTCGACGACGAAGGCCGCACCGGCCCCGACGAAGCTCGCGCCCTGACCCGGCAGGTTGATCACGCCGTTCTCGGAGAGCACGAAGACCACGATCGCGGTCGCCGTACCGCTGACCAGGCCGATCCAGCCGGCCGCCGCGGTCATCCGCTTCCAGAACATACCGAGGATGAACGTCGCGAACAGCGGCGCGTTGAAGAACGAGAACAGCTGTTGCAAGTAGTCCATCAGGTTGCTGTAGCCGGACGCGATCGCCGCCGTACCGATCGCCACGATCGTGCCGCCGACGGTCAGCCAGCGGCCGGTCCGCAGGTAGAACGCGTCGTCGCGGTCCTTGAGGATGTACCGCTCGATCAGGTCGTAGGTGACGACGGTGTTGAACGAGCTGAGGTTGGCCGCCATCCCGGCCATGAACGAGGCCAGCAGGCCAGTGATCGCCAGGCCGAGCATGCCGTTCGGCAGCAGGTCGCGCATCAGCAGCAGCAACGCGTCGTTGTAGTCGACCGAGCCGCCTTGGCCCGCCTTGAACTGCTGCAGTTCCGGTACGGCGACCGCCGCGATCATGCCCGGGATGATGACGATGAAGGGGACGAACATCTTCGGGAACGAGCCGATGATCGGCGTACGCCGGGCGGCCGACATGTTCTTGCTGGCCAGCGCCCGCTGCACCTCGACGAAGTTCGTCGTCCAGTAGCCGAACGACAGCACGAAGCCGAGACCGAAGACCAGGCCGATCACCGACAGGAAGCTGTTGTTGAAGCCGCTCAGCTCGGTACCGGGCCAGGCATGCAGTTCTTTGCTGTCGGTGATCTTGTCGGTCAACCCCTGCCAGCCGCCGACCTTGTGCAGCCCGACGATTGTCAACGGCAACAAAGCCGCCACGATCACGAAGAACTGCAGCACCTCGTTGTAGATCGCCGCCGACAATCCACCGAGGGTGATGTAGCTGAGAACGATCACGGCCGCGAGGATCACCGACAGCCAGATCGGCCAGCCGAGCAGCACGTTCACGATGGTCGCCAGCAGGAACAGGTTGACGCCCGCGATCAGCACCTGGGCCAGCGCGAAGCTGATCGCATTCACCAGATGCGCGGGCTTCCCGAACCGTCTGAGCATGAACTCGGGCACGCTGCGGACCTTGGAGCCGTAGTAGAACGGCATCATCACGACGCCGAGGAACAGCATCGCCGGGATCGCGCCGATCCAGAAGTAGTGCACGGTCGGCATCCCGTACTGCGCGCCGTTGGCCGACATCCCCATGATCTCGATCGCGCCCAGGTTGGCCGAGATGAACGCCAGGCCGGTCACCCAGGCCGGCAGCGAACGTCCGGAGAGGAAGAAGTCGAGGCTGTTGGAGACCGCGCGTTTGGCCAGATAGCCGATCCCGAGCACGAACGCGAAGTAGGTAGCAATGATGATGTAGTCGATCGCCGTGGCATCCAGCCGTAGGACGGAATCAAGCGCGAGCATCGGCCCTCCGCATCGTCGTGACGCTCTGTGGTATTACCGGTGAGGAACGTTACTCCTGTGCCCACCCGCATGCCTGCGGGGCCGCGCGCACAGTTCCGTTACTGCCGGCATCTCCACCTAGGTCTCCACCCTGGGGATGTTCATGCGACGCCGGCGCGAACCTAGCGTCGGCGGTATGACTTTGCTCAATGCGGCCGTGGTCGTCGCGATCGTGATCGCCGTCGTGGTGCGGCGACTGTCCTGGTCCGAACTCGAGAACTCCGACACCGACGTCTGGCGTGGTCCGCTGGTGATGGTCGGCGTCGGGGTCTATCAGATGTACGACAAGCTCCAGCACGATCAGCTGGGCGCGCTGGACGTAGCCCTCCTCGTCGTCGGCGTCGGGCTCGCTCTGGTGGCCGGCCTGGCGACCGGCCGGGTGTCGCAGGTGCAGCGGCGTCAGGGCAAGGTCTTCTACAGGCTCGGCGCTCCCGGCCTCGGCATCATGGCCGGCTATCTCGTACTGCGATTGGGGCTCGCCGGGCTCGGGCATCTCCTCGGTGCGACCGTCACCTCGGGCGGCGGATCGATCCTGCTGACCATGGGCGCCACGCTGCTGGTGCAATCCTTGGTGCTCCAGGCGAAGGCTCATGCGGAGATCGAGGAGTACGCGGACAGGTGACGAACTGGCTGGTCGGCAGAGCCCGGCCGACCGAGTACGAAGGCACGCTCGAGGCTGGTCCGCACGGGGAGACCGGGTGGATCGGGCGGTCGCTGGCTGCGGTGGTGGCGATCGGGGTGCTGGCGACCGCTCGGCCCGACCAGCTTTGGGTTTACCTCGTGCTGGCAGCCGGACTGGTGACCTTCCTGACCGGTACGGCGTTGATGCGGAAGCGGCCGATGCTCTCTCTGGCTCTGCTCGCCTATGCCGCGATCAGCAGCGCGCTGATCGCGGCGGTGGACGACTCCAACTCGCTGGTGCTCGTGCTGATGGCGATCGCAGATGTCGCCGTGATGATTCTGCCGCAGGGCTACCGGCCGTTGATTGCCGTCGGCATCGGGTGCACTGTCGCCTACAGCCTGTCGGCGATCTTCTGGGACGAGTCGGCTACCTGGGTGTTCACCCAGCTGCTCTGGACGGCGATCCTGGTCGCGTTCGGGCTGAACCGGCGGCAGGCGGAGATCCAGGCGCGGCAGACGGAGCAACTGCTCGAACAGACCCGGCTGGCGCAGCGGGAACACGCGCGAGCAGCTGCTCTCGACGAGCGCGGCCGGTTGGCACGCGAGCTGCACGACGTACTGGCGCATTCGCTCGGTGCGTTGAGTGTGCAGTTGGAGCTGGCCGAAGCATTGCTTGACGAAGGCAACGACATCCCGGGCGCCCTCAACCGGGTGAAACGCTCCCGCCGCCTCGCCGTCCAGGGGCTGGTCGAAGCGCGAAACGCGGTAGCCGCCCTACGCTCGGACGAAGTCCCTGCCCTCCCAGAGGCGCTCGCTTCCATGGTCGACCAACACCGCAAGGACCACGGAGTCGAGGTCGACCTGACAGTGGAACATCCCCGCACACCGGGCCCCGACGTGGTGGTCGCTCTGCTGGGTGCAGCGAGGGAGGCACTCACGAACGCTGCAAAACACGCTCCTGGGCGCCGCATCACAGTCCATCTGAACGGCGACAGAGGTTTGCTGCTGAAGGTCGAGAACGCTCGCGACCTTGGCGCGCTAACCGGCGAGAGGGGTTTCGGGTTGGCTGGAATGCGAGAGCGGTTGGCGTTGGTGAAGGGGACGCTCGAGGCTGGGCCGGTGGGTGACGACTGGCTGGTGGTTGCGGAGGTGGCTGATGAGTGAGCGGGTGGCGAGTGATCCTCGGCGAGGTGTGCGATGAGTGAGTTGGTGCGGGTGGTGGTGGCGGATGATCAGCAGGTGGTGCGGGAAGGGTTGGTCGCGCTGCTGGGGTTGATCGATGGGGTTGAGGTGGTGGGGGCGGCTGGGAATGGGGTTGAGGCAGTCGAGTTGGTTGCGCGGGGCAACGTTGACGTGGTGTTGATGGATCTGCGGATGCCGGTGCTGGACGGCGTACAGGCGACTGCTCGGCTCACCGCGCAGTACCCGGAGGTTGCAGTGCTGGTGCTGACCACGTACGCCGACGACGAGTCGATCACGTCGGCGCTGCGAGCTGGTGCTCGTGGTTATCTCACCAAGGACGCGGGCCGGGTGGAGATCGGGGCAGCGCTGAAGTCGACCGCGGCCGGTCACGCGACCTTCGATCCCGAGGTGTCGCGCCGGCTGGTCGCTGCGATGACACCGACTCCCCCGCCGGCCGACGGACTGACGAGCCGGGAGACCGAAGTCCTGAAGCTGATCGCCAAAGGCCTCAGCAACTCCGAGATCGCCGAACTGCTGTTCATCGGCGAGACGACGGTGAAGACCCACATCAACAACACGTTTGCCAAGATCGGCGCCCGCCACCGCGCCGAAGCAGTCCGCTACGCCTACCGCAACGGCCTAGCAGAAAGCTAACCGCAGACCTCGGCGATCGCCGACCGCGGCGCGATCAGCCGGCACGGGCCTGCCCCCTCGACCCGCCGACCCCGCGCGTCCCACCCTCGACCGCCGACCCCGCCCGTCCCCCCTCGACCGCCGACCCCGCGCGTCTTACCCCGTCGACTCGCCGGTCGCAGTCCACTCACCTTCTCGACTCGCGGGTTTTCCGCGACAAAATCGGCGAGTCGAGAAGGTAGGTGGACGGAGTCAGCGGGAAGGAGGCGGGTGAGCGAGGGAACGCGGCGAGGCGAGACAGGTGGGCGAGGGATCGCGGCGCAGCGTCAGATGCGGATTTCGGCGACTACCGGGCGGTGGTCGCTGCCGGTGGAGGGGAGGACCCAGGCTTTGGTGGGGTCGACGCCGCGGACCAGGATGTGGTCGATCCGCGCCATCGGGAACTTGGCCGGCCAGGTGAAGCCGAAGCCGAAGCCGGCGGCGCCCTGGGCCGAGCGCAGTCCGGCGGTGATCGGTGCGAGGCTGCGATCGTTCGCCGTACCGTTGAAGTCGCCCATCACCACCACGCCCGCGTCCTTCTCCTGGGCGATCTGCTGACCGAGCTGCTTGATCGTGTCGTTGCGCTGGTTCGAGGTGAACCCGCTGGTGCCGATCCGGACCGACGCGAGGTGCGCGACGTAGAACGCCACCTTGCCCTCCGGCGTACTGACCTCGGCCCGGAGCGCCCTGGTCCAGGCGAAGCCGACGTCGACCGCCTCGCTCTCCTCGACCGGGTACTTCGACCACAACGCCACCGTGCCGCGGGCGACCACATGCGGGTACTTCGCGGCGAACTGCGCCTTGTAGATTTTCAGGTCCGCCGAGGTGAGCTCCTCCAGCGCGATCACGTCCGCGTCGGCCGCGAGCAGATCCTGGGCTGTCTTGGTCGGATTCGGATTGGCCGCGTCGACGTTGTGCGAGAGCACTCGCAGATCGTGCGGCCCCCCGCCCTTGCCCGGGATGATGGCGTTCCCGAACATCATTCCCCAGACCGCGACCGGGACCAGCAGCGCGACGCCGGCCGTCGCGGACCGGCGTACGAGTGCCGCCACGGCGAGCACCGGGATGGCGAGGCCGACCCAGGGCAGGAAGGTATCGAGCAGGCTGCCGAGGTTGCCGATCGAGTTCGGCACGTGCCGGTGGAACGCCATCGGCAGCGCGGACAGCACCGCGAGGACAGCGATCACCCAGCCGCGGCGCCACTTCCCGGCAGAACGGCTCTGTCCGGAACGACTCTGTCCAGCAGAACGGGCACGGCGCTCCCGCCGACCGGTCGAACGCGACGGCGGCTTCGGGTTGGCAACAGCGGTCTGGCGGTGGGACATGCCCCGATTGTTCACGACACCGACCGCACACCAAAGCCCAGGAGCAATCTCTCCTCCTGGTCTTACCGCGATTTCATCCATCTGAACGAACCATCCGTCCGAACGGACGACAAACCCTGCTCGAAAGCGTCCCCCCAAGGGCCGGAGAACCTCCGGCGCGGGCGATAGGCTCGCCCGATGGATGAACAGACGTTTCGGTGGGTCGACCCGGCGCAGGTGCTGGCCGAGAACGCCAAGTTCAGCGGGCTGGAGTACATGCAGCGGGCCCTGGACGGCGCGATTCCACCGCCACCCATCGCGGTGCTGATGCAGATGTCCGTCCTCGAGGTCGGCCCCGGCAAGGTGGTCTTCGGGTGCCTGCCGTCGCACGCCCACTACAACCCGATCGGGATGGTGCACGGTGGGCTGGTCTGCACCCTGCTCGACACGGTCACCGGCTGTGCCGCGCACACCACGCTGGCGGCCGGCGTCGGCTACACGTCGATCGAGATCAAGGTGAACTACCTGCGCCCGGTCCTCGCCGACACCGGGCAACTCACCGCCACCGGTCTGGTGATCAAGGGCGGCAAGCGGGTGATATTTGCCGAAGGCAACGTCGTGACCAGCGCCGGCGACCTGGTGGCCACGGCGAGCAGCACGTTGCTCGTCGTTCCCAGGCCTGACCCGGCCGTCGCTTAGGTTCGGGCCATGACCGGAGCGGAGCAGTTCGGCCACGTGCCGAATATCGACAGCGACGAAGACCAGGCCCGGTACGAGCGCGGGCTGGCAGTGTTCGCGGCGATCAACGGCAGTGACGGTGCGGCGGTGATGGCCAGTTTGCAGGACATCGCGCCGGCGCTCGCGCACCACACGATCGCCTACGGGTTCGGCGACATCTATGCGCGGCCCGGGCTCGATCCCAAGCAGCGTCAGCTGGTGACGTTGGGCATGCTGACCGCGCTCGGCGGTTGTGAGCCGCAGCTCGAGCTGCACGTGAAGACGTCACTGCACGTCGGTCTGACCCCGACCGAGATCGTCGAGACGTTCATCCATGCCTCCGGCTACTGCGGCTTCCCGAAGGCCCTCAACGCGATCGCCGTCGCCAAGAAGGTCTTCGCCGAGCGCGGCCTGCTGCCGGTCGAGAGCTAACTCTTCCCGCCGAGGTACTTCTCCAGGTCGTTCAGCGTCGCCATCGCACCGATCGGGCCGAGGCCGAGGAACCACACCTCGTCGTCGACGCGCTGCACCTTGCCCGCCTTCACCGCCGGCAGCGACTTCCACAGTGTCCCGTTGACGACCGTGTTCTCCGCGGTCGCCTTCGGGTCGCCGTAGCTGGAGTAGAAGATCCAGTCACCGTCGGCCTTGCCGATGTTCTCCTGGGAGACCTCCAGCGCAAGCTCCTGGATGTCCTGCACCTTCGGCCGCGGCAGCCCGATGTCCTTCAGGATCACGCCGATGAAGGACAGGTTGCCGTACAGCCGGATGTCGCCCGGCCGGAACCGCACCAGCGAGATCGTCGGCGATCCGGTCACCTTCTTCTTCACGTCGTTCGCGCGGGCCTGGTACCCGTTGAGGATCTGGGTCGCCTTGGCTTCCTCGCCGAGCGCGTCGGCGAGCAGCAGGAAGTCTTCCTTCCAGGGGAAGCCCGGCCGGATGCTCATCACGGTCGGTGCGATCGCGCTCAGCTTGTCGTACAGGTCGTTCGCACGCAGCTTGCTGCCGAGGATCAGATCCGGGTGCAACGCCGCGATCGCCTCGAGCTTGAGCTCGCTCACGCCGCCGACGGTGGCGATCCCCTGGGCTTTGTCCTTGAGGTACGCCGGTACGCCGTTCTGGCCGGCGTTCGTCGCCATCCCGACCGGCGTGATCCCGAGCGCCAGCACGCCGTCGAGTTCACCGCTGTCCAGTACGACGACCCGCTCGGGCCTCTTGTCGATCTTCGTCTCGCCGAGCGCGTGCTTCACCGTCCGCGGGAACACTCCGGGCTGCGCATCCGAACCGAGCTTCGCCGTCGCCGCGTCGGCGGTCGAGAACAGCCGGCCGCCGGTTGCGACGTCGGTGTCACCGACCCCGGTGTCAGCCTGCTTCTTGTCGCTGCCACCACACGCAGCCAGCGCCAGAACCAGCACCACCGTGCCGGCCGCGGCGCTCATGATCCGGCTTCTCATGCCGTTCCTCTCCTCAGGGCAAAGTCGTGGTTGAGCCTACAACGACTTTGGTTAGGCAACCCTAAGGGTTAGCTTGGTGAGGCTGCCAGCTGCCAGCGTGACCGTCTGCTCCTCCGCACCGACCGCGATCCGATACGTCCCCTCCACGTCCGCATGCACGGTCGCCTCGACGATCCGGCCGCCCGTCCAGGTCACGTCGAACGACAGCCCACCCCGCGCCCGCAGCCCCCGGAACGAACCGTCCGGCCACTCCGCGGGCAGCGCCGGCAGCAACCGGATCACGTCCGTATGGCTCTGGATCAACAGCTCGGCGATCCCAGCCGTCAACCCGAAGTTCGCGTCGATCTGGAAGATGTCTCCGTCGCGATGCAGCAGGTTGTCCGAGACCATCTTGCTCAGGTAGAACCGAATCGCGGCGGCCGCCTTCTCCGCCTCGAAAAGCCTTCCCCACAAGGCGATCAACCACGCACTCGTCCACCCACCAGGCGCACCCGTAGCAGTCCGTACGGCGAGTGCCCGGCGCGCCGCCTCGGCCCATTCCGGCGTACTGCGGGGGTCGATCGCCGCCCCCGGATACAGTCCATACAGGTGGGACTGGTGCCGATGATCCGGTTCGGACGGCTGCCAATCGGTGGGCCACTCCATCAACCGGCCGTCTGCCGCGATCGGGATCTCCGGCAACCGCAGTACCGCCGCCCGGCCTCTCGCGGCCAGCTCCGAGTCGAGCCCGAGAGCCTGTTCCGCCTCGACCAGGTTGCCGATCAGTTCGCGGATCAGCCACAGGTCGTACGTCGTGGTGAGGTCGACCGACGCCTTCTCGCCGGTCGGCAGGATGAAATGGTGCTCAGGTGCCGTCGAGGGGATGAACTGCAGGTGCTTGTCGTGATCCTCCACCAGCATGCTGAGCACGAACTCGGTCGCGCCGGCCAGCACCGGGTACGCCCGGTCGCGCAGGAACTCCACGTCCTGCCCGAAGCGGTAGTGCTCCATCAGGTGCGCGGAGAGCCAGACTCCACAGGTCGCGGCCATCGCCCAGACGGGATCGTCGCCGCCCTCGCCGACGGGCCAGGTCGCTCGCCAGATGTCGGCGTTGTGGTGTGAGACCCAACCAGGCGCGTCGTACAGGATCCGCGCGGTCTCCTTGCCCGACTCGGCAAGACCTTCGAGCAGCTCCGTCAGCGGATCGAAGCACTCGCTCAAGCCGGTGACGTCGGCGAGCCAGTAGTTCATCTGGGTGTTGATGTTGTTCGTCCAGTCGCTCGCCCACATCGGACGGCGGTCCTGGTTCCAGATCCCCTGCAGGTTGGCCGCCTGGGTCCCCGGCCGCGACGACGCCATCAGCAGGTACCGGCCGAACGCGAACGTCAGCGCCGCCAGATCAGGATCCTCGCCTCCGGCAGCGAACGCGTCGATCCGCTCATCGGTCGGCAGCTCGACCGGTACGCCGAGCGTCAGCTCCGCGCGGTCGTACAACGCGATGTGGTCGTCGAGATGCCGCTGCCGCACCTTCGCCAGATCGACGGCGTCGAGCACACTCGTCGCCTCCTGCAACGCAACGGCCGGATCTGAACCGGGCTTGACGTTCCAGCCGGCGAACGTGCTTGCCGCCGACAACACGAGGGTGAGGCTGTCCGCTCCGCGTACTGCGATCCCGGCTTCGGTCGCCTGCACCGAACCGCCGGCGGCGTGTGCCCGCAGTACGGCGCCGAAACCGATGCCGTGGCCGTCGCGGTAGCGGATCGGGTCGGGGCTCCGCCGGTACTCGATCGTCAGGTCCGACGGGGCACGGCCGGTCACGGCGACCGTCGTACCGTCCAGCACCGACGGCTCGAAGGGGTGCTGGCTGGAGAGGGCGATGTCGAGGTCGACGGCGCCGGAGGTGTCCGCGAGGACCGTCCAGACGAAGACCTGATCGGGTGCGGAGACGTAGGACTCGCGATGGAAGCGCACTCCGCCGCGGGTGTAGTCGATCGCGACGATGCCGGTGCGCAGGTCGAGCCTGCGGCGGTAGTCCTCGGCACCTTCGGGCTCGGTGATGAGGAGATCGCCGAGCGGCTGGTAGGACTCCACCAGCGGTCCTTGCAGGGCGCGGGTCCGCTCGGTCGCCGCCAGCCGATCGCCTTCGTCGAGCAACAGGCGTCGTACGTCGGCTAGTACTTCGGGGCCGTCGGTCACCTCGAGCGTACGAGGTCCGTCGCCCGACCAGAGGTCGTCGAGGTTGAGGGCGATCCGCTCGGAGCCGACGCGACCGAACACCTTCGCACCAAGATGTCCGTTGCCGATCGGGAGCGCTTCGAACCAGTCGACAGCCGGGGTACGGAACCAAAGCTCGGAAGACATAAGGGAAATCCTTAACAACACCGCGGCTTCGCCGCGGGCTGGGGTCGGGGAGTGCGCGGCTGCGCCGCGGAGCTTGAACGGTAGCTCCGCGGCGCAGCCTCAGGGGGAGGTGGCTGTTACTTGTTGCCGGCCTTGTACTTGTCGTAGGCCTGCTGCTGGATCTGCAGGTACCGGGTCATCCCGGTGCTGTCGAGACCCTTGACGTAGGCGTCCCAGCCGGTGTCGATGTTCTTCGACCCGGTGATGAACGCGAGCTGGTTCTGGTTGACGTAGCTGCTCAGGTTCGTCTGCAGAGTGGCCAGTTCGCCGCTCAGGCTGGGGTCCGGCCAGACCGAGGTCTGCGGGAAGTACTGGGCCTTGTCCTCGTGACCCTCGTACGTCTTGGTCGCCTGGAACAGCCGGCGCTCGAGGCCCGCCTCGGAGTAGATGTCGGTCGGCACCACCTGCGCGTTGCGGTAGGCCAGCGTGTTGTTGTACTGCCCCATCGCGCCCCAGCTGATGTTCTTCGGGACGGAGTCACCCTGCTTGGGCTTGTACAGCGGCTTCGTGGCGGCGTCGAGAGCGACGTCACCGGGACCCGGCTTGGTCCAGCCGACACCTTCCGGACCCATGTTGGTGATCTCCTGGCCCTCATCGGTGTAGATGTAGTCCAGCATCTTGATCGCGGCCACTTGCGCCTCCTTGCTGGCCTTGTTGGTCAGCATGAAGGTGTAGCCGGTGGAGCTCGGGTAGTTCAGACCGGTGTAGCTCTTGCCATCGGGTCCGGTGAGCGGCGGCACTGCGTCGTACTGCTTGTCCCTGCCGTCCTTGGAGCCGAGCTGGACGAAGATGCCTGGCCACAGCACCGGTACCGAGCCGAGCGTGACGGCCTTCGGGTTGTTGCCCTGCGCCTGCAACGCCTGGGCGTTCTGGGTGAACGCGGCCTGGTCGATCAGGCCCTCCTTGTACAGGGAGTTGATGTACTTCAGGCCCTCCCTCCAGGCATCGGTGTTGACCGGGGTGGTGACCTTGTCACCGTTCAGCGTGAGCAGCGACCGGTTGCCGTTGTTCGCGCCGACCGGGTCGTAGGCGAACGCGCCCATCAGGTAGGCGATCAGGCTGCTGTCCTGCGGATCGCTGGTCATCGGGATCTCGTCGGCCTTGCCGTTGCCGTTCGGATCCTGCGTCTTGAAGGCCCGCAGGACGTTCCGTAGGTCTTCGGTCGTCTTCGGTTGCTGCAGGCCGAGCTTCTTCAGCCAGGCACTGTTCATCCACAGCTTGTCCGGGTAGGTGCAGTGGTAGCAGTCCGCCCACTGCGGCAGCGCGTAGATGTGACCGTCGGGCGCGGTCGACATCTCCTTGTAGGTCTTGTTCGAGTCCAGCGCCTTCTGGATGTTCGGCGCGTTCTCCTTGATCAACTGCTCCAGCGGCAGCGCGACACCCTGGCTACCGAGCTTGAGTACCTCGGCCTGGGTGAAGGCGTCCACCCACGGGATCAGGAAGAACAGTGCCGGGTAGTCACCGCTGGCCAGCGAGATCGACCGCTTCTCCTTGGCCGGACCCGCGTCGAACGTGGTGGTCTGCCACTTGAACTGGATCTTGAACTTGTCGCTCATGATCTTGGTCACCAGGTTGGTGTCCAGGTTCATGGTCTGGTCGGACGGCGACATGACGGTGATCACCGTCTTGCCGTCCGCCGTCGTCTCGTTCGCCGCCCCGTCGGCTGACTTGTTGGAGCTGCACGCCGTGGCGGCGAGCGCGAGGACCGCCGCCAGTGCGGTGACCTTGCTCAGAGTTGAGCGCATTTCGGTACTTTCCCTTCTGGTACGAACAAAACTGCCGTTGGGGTCGCTTAACCCTTGACTGCGCCGACCATCACGCCCTTGGTGAAGTGGCGGGCGACGAACGGGTAGATGATCAGTACGGGCAGACTCGAGATGACGATCAGCGCGTACTTCAAGACATTGGCCAGCTGTTGCTGTTCGAGCTGCTGGGCCAGGCTGGTGGTAGTGGTCGATCCGGTCTGGGTGTTCAGGATCAGCACGTTGCGCAGCACGATCTGCAGCGGGTACAGGCTGGGGTCCTTCAGATAGACCAGGGCGTCGAAGTAGCTGTTCCACTGGTAGATGGCGTACATCAGCGCGATCACCGCGATCACCGGCTTGGACAGCGGGATCACGATCGACCAGAGGAAGCGCAGGTCGCTCGCGCCGTCGATGGTGGCGGCTTCGTACAGCTCGTCGGGGATGGTGGACCGGAAGAACGTGCGCGCGATGATCACCTGCCAGACCCCGATCGCGCTCGGGATCACCATCGCCCAGCGGGTGTTCAGCAGGCCGAGGTTCTGCACCACCAGGTAGGTGGGGATCAGGCCGCCGGAGAACAACATGGTGAAGATCAGTCCGCTCATGATCACGTTGCGGCCGAAGAAGGTCCGCCGCGACAGCGGGTAGGCGATCGCGATGGTCAGCGAAACACTGATCAGCGTGCCGCCGATCGCGTAGATGAACGAGTTCAGATAGCCCTTCATGATCAGCGGATCACTGAAGGCCTCCTGGTACGCCCGGATGCTCGGCTCGATCGGCCACAGGAAGACCCGGCCGGCACTGACCGCGCTCGCGCTGCTGAACGAGTTGGCCACGATGTAGATCAGCGGAACGGCCACCGCGATCAATGCGATCCACAGCATGACCTTGATTCCCACCAGGAACATCCGGTCACCGCGGGTCTCGGCGATCGTGGAGTCGACCGGTCGCGGAGCGGAATTGTTGCGGAAGGCCCGCATCGTGATGCTCATCGGTTCTCCTTCTGGGCCGGCGCCGTCATGACCACAGTCCGTTCCCGGTGATCCGCTTCGCGACGAAGTTCACCGCGAGCAGCAGGAAGAGGTTCAGGACGGAGTTGAACAGGCCGACCGCGGTGGCCATGCTGAAGTCGGCGTTCAGCAGCCCGGTCTTGTAGACGTAGGTCGCGATGATCTCCGACTGCGACAGGTTCAGCTGGTTCTGCAGCAGGAAGGCCTTCTCGAAGCCGATCGACATGATGTTGCCGACGCCGAGGACCAAGATGATCACCGCGGTCGGCATGATGCCGGGCAGGTCGACGTTGCGGATCCGCTGCAGCCGGCTCGCGCCGTCGATCTTCGCCGACTCGTGCAACGCCGGGTCGATGCCGGACAGCGCTGCCAGGTAGATCACCGCGGAGTACCCCGTGGTCTGCCAGACGTCGGACCAGACATAGATGTGCCGGAAGTAGTTCGGGTCGCCGAGGAAGTCGATCTGCGGGATACCGAACAGCCCGATCGCGTCGTCGACGAAGCCGATCCGCGGTGACAGCACCAGCAGCGTCATCGACACCACCACGACAGTGGAGATGAAGTACGGCGCGTAGGTCACCAGTTGCACGGTCTTGCGGAACACCCCCTGGCGCAGCTCGTTCAGCGCCACCGCCAGGATGATCGGGATCGGGAAGCTGGCCAGCACCAGGTAGACGGCCAGGATGAAGGTGTTCTTCAGCAGCGTCCAGAAGACCGGGTTGTGGAAGAACAAGTCGAAGTTCTTGAAGCCCACCCACGGGCTACCCCAAGGACCCTTGATCGGGCTGTAGTCCTTGAACGCGATCACCGCGTTCGAGATCGGGATGTACTTGAAGATCACGAAGTACGCGAGCGGGACGATGATCAGCAGGTAGAGCTGCCAGTGCCGCCGGAAGCTGCGCCGGGCCTCGGTCCAGCGGCTGGGCCGCTTGATCGCCGCCCGGGGTGTCACCACCGCTGCCGGCACCGGCACGGCCGGCGCCGGTTTCACCTCGATCGTTCCGCTCACCCTGTTTCCCTTCGTCCTGCACGCGCCGTGACGAGCCGTCACTACTCGGAGCTAAGCCGATATCCGATAGGATCTCGGCTTCCATCGGGAGAATGACACAGAACACTTCGGAGCGGAAGAGCAACCTCGCCGGTCGAGACCAGACCTTGACCGATCGGAGTTCAGAAAGGGGTTTTCCCTTGCAGCAAAGGGATTCCATCGGTTGCCGAAGGCAATGATTTGGTCAGGAACGCCGACAGATCCCATGGCGAACCATGGGATCCAGGGCACCTCACAGCGACCCGGGAAAGAGGCTCTGAGCGACCACTTCCGGACCGGATCGGATTTATTTCCTTTGTGAACTATATCCCAGTCAACTGCCCGGCGCCGACTATGTCAAGACGTGAATGTCAGCTGGCGCTCGATCATCGGTACGTCGAAGCTGCCGCTGCGAGCGCCGTTCCAGAGTTCGGCCATCACCATGTTTACCCGCAGCACCCGCTGCAAGGCTGGGATCGCCGCGATCTCTTCTTCGGCCAGCGGGTACCCGAGCTCGGCCGCCTCCTGCTGATACCCGGCCAGTAACTCAGGCGCGCGATGGACCCGGGCGATCACGAACTCCCAGGACCGGCTGTCGCGATGGGTCAGCCCGAAGTCGATCACTCCGGCCGGCCTCCCGTCCGGATGGAAATGCAGATTCCAGGACGCGAAATCACCGTGCACCACACTCTGCGGCAGCTCCAGCAAGTTGCCCTCGGCAACAAGAGCCTTCGCGGTCACCATCGCCGCCGCGGCCCGATCAGCCAGCTCGGGCCGAAGCTTCCGCAGGCCCTCAAGACCGAGATCCCAATCCTGATAGGCAGCCATCGCCTCGAGATCGCAGGCCTGGAAGAACTCCGTCCGCTGCCCCAGCTCGAGCCCGCGCAGATCCGCATGCAGCCTCGCGAGCAGTGCTCCGCGCTCCGCTCGTTGCGCCGGCGTCTCCTCCGAGTGCGGCACCCCCGGGATGAACAGAGTCGCCGCCCAGAACCTGCCCTCGAAACTCACCAGCTCGGTCACCGGGCTCGGCACCGACCATCCCCGCTCCGCGAGATGACGCAGTACGGCGGACTCGTAGCCAAGGCCTTCCTCGGCACTCAAGACGTGGTACCGACGGAGCACCAGGCACTCCCCTGCCGAGGTCCACGCGAGCCAGTTGGCGTTGCCCGGCCACTCGGTATCCGCATCCACCGCACGAGTCGGCTCGAACCGTTCGATCCGGAGGCCGAGGCTGCGAGCGACAGTGAACAACATCCCGGAGGTGATCGAAGCCATCCGCCGATTATCGCGTGGCGCAGCGCCGCCCGCCGGGCAATACTTCGGCCCATGACCTTGCACCTGCGCGTACCCCGGTCCGGCGACGCCGTCGACGAAGCCGGATTCGTACCGCAGTTCGTGGCCGAAGCCGCTGGTGAGGTTGTGGGTTGCGCGAAGAACATCTGGTGGGACGAGGCCGACGGGACGCGGCTGCACCTGCTGCTGGGCTGGATCGCACCCGAGTGTCGCGGACAAGGTCATGGCCGGGAACTCCTTGCCTGGCAGGAGAATCAGGCCCTTGGCGACGCGATCGGTACGTCGTACTTCGGCCTGAATGTCGACGACGAGTCCGAACGCCGGCTGGCCGTTGCCGCGGGCTACGACATCGCGTTCACCCGGGTCCGGATGACGGTGGAGCTCGACGAGCCCGGACCGGTCGAGCTGCCGGCGGGCGTCGAGGTGAGGCCTGCCGGACCGGGCGATCACCGGGCGGTCTTCGACGGGAACGCCACCGCGTTCGCGGGGAGTTCGTCGGGATACCAGCAGGACACCTTCGAGGAGTTCGAGCAGGAGGTCGCCGAGGACTTCCCCGACTACGCGTTGTGGACGCTCGGCTGGGAGGGCGACCGGCTCGTCGGCTGGGTGGTCTCCGGGCCGGACGACACTCCGTGGGTCGGAGTCGTGCCCGACTGGCGGCGGCGCGGGTTGGCGAGCGCCTTGCTGCGGGCGAATCACGCGGAGCTGTGGCGACACGGCGTACGGCGTACTGGGCTGTGGACCGTGGCCGAGAACAGGACCGGGAGCGTGGCGCTCTACGAGCAGGCCGGGTATCGCGTCACCGAGCGGCAGCCCCGCTACCGGAAAGCTGTCTGACGCTCAGGACCCGACCCGACCATCACGGGGGAACGGCCGGGCCGGGCTACCTGAATAGTACCCGCGCGTAGCTCTTCGAACCGAGAGCCCGGCCGTTCCCTTTCGTCAAATGCTGATGGTCAGTGGATCACTTGACGCTGGACACATCATGCAGCGGGCGGGAATCGAGTGAAACAAATAGCAGGCACGGCAGGTCGTCGCTGCCTTATCCTCGGCGACATGCAAACCTGCTCCTGAAAGCGCACTGCCGCCTTCGTCTGCTGAAGCGCTGTCGTGCGTCACGTTGAGGTCGACCCGGTCGGCTGCCGTCGAGTCATCCGGCAGCGACCCGGTCGGGCTTTGTCATGCCCGCACACGTGATGCTTTCAGGAGCTACCGACGATGTCTTTGCCTGCCATCCGGGCCGCCGATCCGGCCCGCACGTACTACGCCTTTCAGGGCGCGTTCGCGTTTCTCTTCGCGCTGGCCTTCACGCTCAACATGGTCTACTTCGTCAAAGTCGTCGGCCTGAGTCCACTGCAGATGGTTCTGGTCGGAACCACCCTCGAGATCGCCTGCTTCGCGTTCGAGATCCCGACCGGCATCGTCGCCGATCTGTACAGCCGCCGGTTGTCGATCATCATCGGCCTGGTGCTGATCGGCGCCGGCGTTCTGGTCCAGGGCCTGATCCCTGCCTTCCTGGCGGTCCTCGCCGCCCAGGTGCTGTGGGGCGTCGGCTACACCTTCACCTCGGGCGCCGATCAGGCCTGGATCACCGACGAGGTCGGTGAGGAAGAGGTCGGGAAGATCTTCGTCCGGAGCCAGCAATTCAACCTCGGATGCAAGATCGCCGGTGCCGTCAGCGCAGGTCTGCTCGGACTGGTCAGCCTGTCGCTGCCGATGAAGCTGGGCGGGGCCGGCGTGATCCTGGTCGGGCTCGCGCTGGCTGTGTTCATGCGGGAGGAGAACTTCCACCCGACGCCGAAGGCCGAGCGGGAGACGTTCAAGAACATGGCCGACACCTTCAAGGACGGCCTGGCGACCGCTCGGCGGCGGCCGGTGGTCCGGTACCTCGCGTTGATCAGCCTGATCTCTGGCCTGTCCAGCGAGGCGTTCGACCGGTTGTGGTCGGTGAAGATCCTCAACGACTTCAGCTTGCCGACAGTGTTCGGGACCTCCGATCCGGCGCTCTGGTTCACCGTCTTCTCGCTGATCGGCACCGTCCTGTCACTGGCGACGTCGCTGGTGGTGAACAAGGTGTCGCCGGTACGGATGTCGGCGCTGCATCCGAACGGCCTGCTCGCGTTGCTCAGCCTGTTCCAGGTCGGCGGCGTGCTCGGGTTCGCACTGGCCGGACACCTGTGGCTCGGGCTGGCCGCGATGTGGGTCGGCAGCGTGGCCGCAACCATCGCGTATCCGGTCGAGTCGGCCTGGCTGAACCGCAACGTGGAGTCGCGGTCGCGCGCGACGGTGATCTCGATGGTGTCGCAGTCGAACGCCATCGGTCAGATCATCGGCGGACCACCGCTCGGCGCCCTCGCCGGCCGCACGTCCATCCGTACCGCGCTGGTCGTGTCCGGCCTGATCCTGACGCCGATCCCGGCCCTCTACCTCCGGCTCCGGCCGGCAAAGGAGCCGGTGGCAACCAAGGCTTAGCCCGTACTACGGGTCGCCGGTCCTCCCAGGGGAAGCGGCGACCCGTAGTACCGGAGTCAGTCGGCCTTGACCTCGACCCGGCGGCGGTCGCGGCCGGTCTTGATCAGGCTGGCGACGGTGGTGATCAGCAGCGTGCCGGCGATGAAGCCGAGCGATGTGGCGATGCCGATCTCCGGCAGGTGGATCGCACCGATGTCGTCGATGTGCGAACCGTGCAGCGCCTCGATGATCAGCTTGACGCCGATGAAGGCGAGGATCACCGACAGGCCGACGTTCAGGTAGATGACCCGCTCGAGCAGACCGCCGATCAGGAAGTACAGCTGGCGCAGGCCCATCAGCGCGAAGGCGTTCGCGGTCAGCACGATGTAGGCGTCCTGGGTGAGCCCGAAGATGGCCGGGATCGAGTCGAGCGCGAAGATCACGTTCGCCATCCCGATCGCGGCGATCACGATCACCAGCGGGGTGAGCATCCGGCGGCCGGTCTCCGGCTTGGTGAGCAGCTTGGCGCCGTCGTAGTCGTGCTGCAGCGGCAGGATCCGGCGCATGCCGCGGATCACGACGTTCTCCTGGAAGTCGGTGTCGTCGTTCTCACCCTCCAGCGCCAGCCGGACCGCGGTGTAGACCAGGAACGCACCGAAGATGTAGAACACCCAGCTCGCCGCGGAGATCGCCGCGGCACCGGCCAGGATGAAGATCGCGCGGAGCAGCATCGACACCACGATGCCGATGTAGAGCACCTTGTCCTGGGCCAGCGACGGCACCGCGAACCTCGCCATGATGATGACGAAGACGAACAGGTTGTCGACGCTGAGGCTGTACTCCGTGATGTAGCCGGCCACGAACTCACCACCGGACGCGCCGGGGCTGAAGACGAACAGGCCGACCGCGAACAACCCGGCCAGGCCGATGTAGAAGAGCACCCAGCGGGTGGCGTCCTTGATCGTCACGGCGTGCTTGCGCCGGGCGATCACGATCAGGTCGAACGCGACGATCGCGAGCAGACCGACGATCGTCAGGATCCAGACGGTCGGGGACATGTGGGATACCACGGGCATACCTCCGGACGGGCGACAGCGGCGGGTCCGGAGGTCTCTTCCGCCCGACGGGACTCGGACCGGCAGCACCGGGTCGACCTGGGGTCTTCCGTGATGACGACGCTACCGCGAAGGAATACTCCCCTCCACAAACGCACCTACCCTACCCGGTACCCGGCATTCACCGCCGTGCACCCGGTCACACGCCGGTGCGTTCTGGACGTGATCGTATACCGCATACAGACTTCAATGCCAGTCCTCAGCCGCGTTTGAGCGCCGGGTACCGGTAAGGGGTGGCGCCTGACGGCGCACCAACCTGTGGAGGTATGTGATGGGAATCGGTGCGGGAATCTTCCTGCTCGCGCTCGGCGGCGTGCTGGCCTTCGGTGTCACGGACCGGATCAGCGGCGTCGACCTGACCGCGGTCGGCTACATCCTGATGGGCGCCGGCGCACTCGGCCTGGTGCTGGTCCTGCTGCTCAACGGGCAGCGCTCACGCACTTCGCACACGACCGTCGTCGAGGACCGCCGCGATCCTCGTGATCCGCGGATCTGAGCTCGGCTCAGGAATAAGCACGACCAGGTGGCGGCTGTAGCCGGAGTACGTGACCGCGAATCCTGGGAGCTTTGATGAAGGCAATCGTTCATGACCAGCTCGGCGCCGCCGACTCCGTACTGCAGCTGGTCGACCGGGAGATTCCCGAGCCCGGCGCCGGTGAGGTGCGCGTGCGGATCATCGTCTCCGGAGTGAACCCGACCGACTGGAAGTCACGCACCGGCCTGTACGGCGGCGAGCCCGGAACCGAGTCGGTGCCGAACCAGGACGGCGCCGGAGTCGTCGACGCGATCGGCGCCGATGTCGAAGGTGTGGCGGTCGGGGATCGGGTCTGGCTGTCGCTGGCCGCCTTCGAGCGGCCGGGAAGCGGTACGGCGCAGGAGTACACCGTCGTACCGGTGAACCGCGTCTTTGCCCTGCCTGATGGAGCCGACTTCGACCTTGGCGCCAGCGTCGGAGTCCCTGCGATCACCGCGCACCGGGCGTTGACGGTGGCCGAAGACGGTCCTTCGCGACTGGCTCCCGGAGCGCTCGACGGCAAGGTCGTCCTGGTCGCCGGTGGCGCCGGCGCGGTCGGGCACGCGGCGATCCAGCTCGCGAAGTGGGCCGGCGCGACGGTCATCACGACGGTCAGTGGCCCGGAGAAGGCGGCGCTGACGACCGCCGCAGGCGCGGAGTACGTCGTGAACTATCGCGATGAGGACGCGGCCGACCAGATTCGCAAGTACGCCCCGGAGGGGGTGGACATCATCGTGGAGGTCGCGGCCGGCGCGAACAGCGCGCTGGATCTCGCCGTACTGCGGCCGCGCGGCGTGATCGCGATCTACGCCAACGACGGCAACAAGCCGTTCGAGGTCGACATCCGCGCCAACATGGGCCTCAACACCCGCTACCAGTACGTGCTGCTCTACTCGCTGGGCTGGCCGCTGCTGCGGACCGCGGGTGACGACATCAATGCCGCCATCACCGCCGGCGCGCTCCCGGTCGGCGAGGCTGCCGGTCTCCCGCTGCACCACTTCACCCTCGACCAGACCGCGGGCGCTCACGAGGCCGTCGAGTCGGGCACTACTGGGAAGGTCCTCATCACCGTGAGCCAGTAGCTCGTCCATTCGCGAGGGGATTGACAGTGGAATTCCTCAGGTGGTGTGATGCAGAGCACAGTAGTTAGGAAACTTTCCTAATGAAATAGCCCCTGCACCTCCGTCCGCCCCAGGAATCCCAGGAGGCACCGTGTCACCTCAGTCAGTCTGGCGTGCCGTCATCTCCGGCTCGGCAGTTCTCGCCGTCGTCCTCGCGCTCACACCTGCTGCCCAGCAGAGTGCGAGCGCGGCGTCCACCGACTACCAGGCCGAAGACGCCACGATCTCGCAAGGCGTCGTCGAAGCGAACCACGCCGGCTACACCGGCACCGGCTTCGTCAACTACGACAATCTCGTCGGCAGCTACGTCGAGTGGACGGTGACGGCCCCTGCCGGACCGGCCGACGTGACGCTTCGCTATGCCAACGGGACCACCGCCGCCCGGCCTCTCGACTTCACCGTCAACGGCGTGGCCGGCGCGGTCGGGATCACCTTCCCGGGCACCGGCGACTGGACCAACTGGCAGACCAAGACGGTCCGGTTGACGCTGGCCGCCGGCACCAACAAGATCCGTGCCCGCGCGACCACCGCCGACGGCGGCCCGAACGCGGACAAGCTGACCGTCACCCCGACCAGCACCGACACCACCCCGCCGTCGGCGCCCGGAAACCTTGCCGTCAGCAACATCAAGTCGAACGCGGCCACCTTCAGCTGGACGGCCGCGACCGACAACGTCGGCGTCGTCAGGTACGAGATCAACCGCGGCGGCAACGTACTCAAGGTGGTCGACGCAAGCACATGAGTGCCACGGTGGACACGCTCACCTCGAACACGGCGTACGACGTGTCGGTCGGCGCGTTCGATGCCGCTGGCAACGCTTCGCAGCAGAGCAACGTGGTCACGTTCACGACCCCCACCAGCGGTGACACCCAACCGCCGACGGTCCCAGGCAATCTGCGCAGTACGAGCATCACGTCGAACAGCGTCTCGCTGGCCTGGAACGCGTCCACTGACAACAGCGGAAGCATCGCCGGGTACGACGTGTATCAGGGCACTACGAAGGTCTCGACCACGAATTCGCTGACCGCGACGATCACGAACCTGACGCCGAACACCGCCTACACGTTCACCGTCAAGGCCCGCGACCCCGACGGCAATGCGTCCGGCCTGAGCAACGCGGTGTCGGTGCGCACGGCAACAACCGGGACGGGCGGCATTCCGCAGTACGAGAAGGACATCGCGCGGGTCGACCTCGGGTGGAGCGTCGCGTTCCTGCCGGACGGCTCGGGCTCGGCACTGGTCACCGAACGGGACCGGTTCGAGGTGTTGCTGGTGACCGCAGCGGGGCAGAAAACCACGCTGGGCAAGGTTCCTGGCGCTGTTACGACGACTGGTGAAGGCGGGCTGCTCGGGCTCGCGCTGTCGCCGAATTTCAGCACCGACCACTGGGTGTACTTCTACCACACGGCCGCGAACGACAACCGGATCGTGCGGATGAAGTACGAGAACGGCGTACTGGCCTCGACGTCGGAGCCGGTGCTGACCGGGCTGGCGAAGAACCGCTACCACAACGGCGGGCGGCTGCGGTTCGGTCCCGACGGCAAGCTCTACGCGACCGTCGGCGACGCGAAGAACAGCGGCAACTCGCAGAACCATGCCTCGCTGAATGGCAAGATCTTGCGGTTGAACGCCGACGGTACGCCGCCCAGCGACAACCCGTTCTTCAGCGAGGGCGGAAACGCCCGCTACGTCTACAGCTACGGTCACCGCAACCCGCAAGGCCTGGCCTGGGACTCGCGGGGTCAGCTCTGGGCGGCCGAGTTCGGCGAGAACAGCCAGGACGAACTCAACCTGATCCAGAAGGGCGGCAACTACGGCTGGCCCGCCTGCGAAGGAACCATCGGCGACTGCGGCGGCTACATCGCGCCGAAGCGCACCTGGTCGACGTCACAGGCCGGACCGAGTGGCGTGGAGATCGTCAACGACTGGATCTACATCGCCGGCGTCACCGGTCAGCAGTTGTGGGTCACCCAGATCAATGCCGCCGGCACCGGTGTCGGCACCCCGCAGGCCGTCTTCTCCGGTCGCTGGGGCCGCCTGCGCAGCGTCACCAAGACCCCCGACGGCGCCCTCTGGGTCACCTCGACCAACAACGACATGAACGGCGGCACCCCGAACACCATCGACAACTACATCGTCCGCCTCAAGTTCCCCTGACCACCCCGTGCGGCGGGCGCCTCCGCAATCCGGAGGCGTCCGTCACCGGCGTACCGATCGGCGGGTGCGCCGGCGGTGGTTTCGGGGCAGCCGGGCGATGGATAGGGTTAGCGAGATGAAACCTTCGGCGCATGCTGTGAGTCAGTACGCGGAGACGACCGGTAATCTGGTGGCGCGGATCGCGTTGCACAGCTATGGGACCAATCCGCAGGACTGGTTCGCGTGGCTGGAGGAGCGGTTGCCGCTGCGGGGTGATGTGCTCGAGGTCGGGGCGGGGACCGGGAAGTTGTGGTCGCAGATCGATCATGTGGCGCGGGGTCTGCGGCTGACGCTGGTCGACTTCTCGCCCGCGATGTGCGCCGAGCTGCGCAAGATCCCAGCCGCCGTGGTCCACGAGGCCAGCGCGCTGGAGCTGCCCTTCGAGGACGCGAGCTTCGACACGCTGATCGCGAACCACATGCTGTACCACGTGGACGACCCCGCGCTCGCCCTGCGTGAGTTCGCCCGCGTACTACGCCCTGGCGGGAAGCTGGCCGTCGCGGTCAACGGCGGCACCCACATGGCCGAACTCTTCGCGCTCGCCCCGGTCATCGGCCACCCCGAACTCGCCCGTGGCCTGACCATGAACGACTTCACCGCCGAGGCCGGCCCCGGCTACCTGGCGCGCTACTTCACCGACGTCGAGTCCGAGCGCTACCCGTCCGACCTGGCCGTCCCCACCGCCGAGCCGATCATCGCCTACCTGGCCAGCCTCGTCGGCGCTCCACTCACCCCGGACCAGGAGGCCGCCGCCCGCGCCGTCGTCCAGCCGGTCATAGATGCCAACGGCAACTACCCGATCCGCAAGCACACCGTCCTCCTCACCGCGACCCGCCCGGCCTAGCCAGCGAGGTAGTCCTCCCAGGTGCGGTTGCCGATGGTGGCGCCGGTGAGGGTGAGGTTGTCGCCGTTGCGATACGCCCGCCCGACCTTGCCCGGCAGGCGAATCGGCAGTTTCGGGCGACGCTTTCCCTGCAGACTGTCGACCAGCTGGCGTACGTCGTACACGCTCGGGCCGGCGATATCCGGTACGGCGCCGGCCGGGTCTCCGAGCGCCAGTTCGACGATGCGATCCGCGACGTCACGCTCGTCGACCGGCTGGAAGCGCAGCCCGCCCGGCACCGGCACGATCGGAAGCCCGGCCAGTTTGCGCGCGACCGTGAGGGTGAGGCTGTTGAACTGGGCGGCTCGCAGGATCGTCCACGGCACCCCGGATTCGCGGATGGCCTGCTCGGCGCCGGCCTTCTCCCGGAAGTAGCTGATCGGCATCTTGTCGGCGCCGATCACGGAGATGTGCACGAGATGCCGTACGCCGGCCGCCGCGTTCGCCAGGTTCTTCGCGGCGAGCGCGTCGCCCTTCGCCCCACCGGCCAGGTGCACCACGATGTCGGCACCGTCGAGGTCGATCTCGTTCTTCAGCAGATCCCCTCGGACGTGCGAGATCCCTTCGCCCGAAGCACCACCACGCCGGGTCAGCACGCGGACGGCGTACCCGGCGGCCGTCAACTGCGGCACCACGAGCTTGCCCAGCGTCCCGGTCCCACCGGTCACCAGAATCGTTGCGGTCATGTCGTTCACTCCAGTCGCTCGCTGTTTCCGTCTTCTGCTTCTTCGACGGATCCAGCGAGGCGGCTGTGACAGCTGTGGCTCAGCTCACCAACTGGTGTTGAGCGGCTTGCCTTCGGAGTAGCCGGCTGCGGACTGGATGCCGACGACGGCGTTCTGGTGGAACTCCTCCAGGGTGGTCGCGCCGACGTACGTGCAGGAACTGCGGACGCCGGAGACGATCGAGTCGAGCAGATCCTCGACGCTCGGGCGCTCCGGGTCGAGGTACATCCGGGCGGTCGAGATGCCTTCGCCGAAGAAGCTCTTCCGGGCGCGCTGGAAGGGCGTGTCCTCCGCCGTCCGGAGCTTGACCGCGCGGGCCGACGCCATCCCGAAGCTCTCCTTGTAGATCCGGCCGTCGCTGTCGCGGTGCGAATCGCCGGGCGACTCGTACGTCCCGGCGAACCACGAGCCGATCATCACGCTCGACGCACCGGCGGCCAGGGCGAGCGCGACGTCGCGCGGATGCCGGACTCCCCCGTCGGCCCAGACGTGCTTGCCGAGTTCACGGGCTCTGGTTGCACACTCGAGGACAGCGGAGAACTGCGGGCGACCGACGGCGGTCTGCATCCGGGTCGTACACATCGCACCCGGTCCGACTCCGACCTTGACAATGTCCGCGCCGGCTTCGACGAGATCGCTGACGCCCTCAGCGGTGACCACGTTGCCCGCGACAACCGGCACCTGAGGGTCGAGCGCGCGGACGGTGCGTAGTACGTCGATCATCCGCTCTTGATGACCGTGCGCGGTGTCGATGACCAGGACGTCGATTCCCGCGTCCAGCAAGGCTTTCGCCTTCTGCTCGGCGTCGCCGTTGATACCGATCGCGGCCGCGACCCGAAGGTTGCCGGAGGCGTCGACTGCCGGGTCGTAGAGGGTCGCGCGGAGGGCTCGCTGGCGGGTCAGGATACCGACGATGCTGCCGTCGCCGTCGACCACCGGAGCGAGCCGGTGCCGGCCGTCGTGCAGTTGGTTGAAGGCGTCCTCGGCAGCGATCCCGGCCGGCAGCGTCAGGAGTTCGCGGGACATGATCGATCCGAGCTGGGTGTAGCGGTCGACGCCCTCACAGTCGGCGTCGGTGACGACCCCGACCGCGCGGCCGTTGTCGACCACGATCACGGCGCCGTGGCCGCGCTTGGGCAGCAGGTTCAGCGCCTCCCCGACGGTGTCGGTCGGCTTCACGACCAGCGGGGTGTCGTAGATGGTGTGCCGCTGCTTGATCCAGGAGACCACCTCGGTCACCACCTCGACCGGGATGTCCTGCGGGATCACCGCCAGCCCGCCACACCGGGCGATCGTCTCGGCCATCCGGCGGCCGGAGACCGCGGTCATGTTCGCCGCGACGATCGGGATCGACGCACCGGTCCCGTCGTTGGTCGACAGGTCCACGTCGAGGCGCGACGAGACCGCCGACCTGTTCGGTACCAGGAAGACGTCGTTGAAGGTCAGATCCTGAATCCGCTCACCAAGAAACCGCACGCCGAACTCCTCACCCGTTGGAGGGCTCACACGGTACCCGTCTGAACTAGTGAAACAGGAGCCGTTGGCGGTAACTGGGAGTGGTCTTGTCGTAGTAGCGGCCGACCCAGCTGTCGTCGGGACTCAGGTAGGCGGTGGCGTCCGCGGCGTTGAACTTCTGCACCAGGTAGCGGAAGTAGAAGTGGTTGAAGACCCGCATGAACTCACCGAGATAAATGTCCGCGACCCGGCTGTCACCCTGGATGATCAGCATGTTCTCGTCGTTCTCGTGCACCGACGGGTCGCTGAAGTTGCCCGATCCGGAGATCACCAGCGGCTGGGGGCCGAGCGGATCGATCAGCATGAACTTGGTGTGCGTGTACTGCACCCGTGGATTGAGCCCGGTCAGTTGTTCCTTCGTCCAGCGGTCGAGAATCGCCGTCCGGAGGAAGGATCCGACCGCGACCTTCACGTCGTGATCGGTCTCGAAGCGGACCCCGCCCGCGCCCTGCGGCTTCTCGAGAACGAAGTACCGCATCACGTCCGACTCGGGCGCGACTGCGGCGGCGATCTTGTCGTGCACCCCGAAGGCGGCTGTCATGAAGAAGGACTTCTTCGCCTTGGCCGCCTCCCCGGCGTACCAGTCGATCAGGTCCAGCGTCGTGCGGGGGCTGAAGATCGGCGCGACGCCGGCCGGTGGCGGGATCGACGGCGTCGGGGTCGCCTCGGTGTCGGCAGGCCGGAGCCGGTCGTACTGCGGGTCGACGGCGATCCGTTGCCAGTAGTCGAAGTACTGGCTCGCGATGCCGGCGTCGCGGACCAGATGGCCGACGTTCGACTGGCCGAAGACGCCACCCCAGGTGATGTTGGTCGACCCGGTCCAGACCTCCTGCGGTACGTCGTTGTGCAGCAGCACGAAGAACTTGTTGTGCGCGATCGCGCTGTTGGTCTTCCGCGGGATCATCACGTCCTCGAGCCCGGCTGCCTCGATCGCCGGTTCGCTCTCCTGCCAGACCTTCTTGCGATCGGGATCGTCGCTGGGCTTGCCGCGCCGGTCGTAGACGATCTTCACGTCCACTCCACGCTCCGCGGCCTCCTTGAGCGCTTCGAGCACCGGCGGATAGGTGAACTCGTAAACCGCGCCCCTGAGCGCGAATCCCGGCCCGGTCGCCTTGTTGATATAGGCAAGCAACGCTTCTTCGAGACCTCTGGACAGCCAGTCGTACGCCGGATCGCTGCGGTCACCTTTGCGCGGCGGCCGGCCGAACTTCTGCGCATACGCCTGGCTGCCCGCGACACCGCGGTTGAAGTGGATGGCGTGCCTGCCGACGTCGACCGACTCGGTCGTCACCTTCACGGTCACGTCCTGGCGGATTTCGAGATTCTTGGGCTTCCCGTACAGCCCGACCACGCGGTACTTGTACTCCCGGCCGGGCTTCGCCGTGTAGTCGCCCCAGAGGAAGCTCTGCAGCGGGTGCTCCCGCAGACTCACCGAGGTCCCCGGCGGGATCCCGGCGGAGGTCTCCTGGAAGACCTTCATCCCGCGCAACCAGTAGCGCTCGTTCTCGACGGGATCGAACCGCTGGATCGCGAACCCCAGCAAGCCTTTGGTCTTCGCCTTCGGAATGTCCAGCCCGAGCAGCACCACATAGGTACCCGCGATCGCGTGCACCTTCAGCCCACCCGCAACTCCCCCACGACTACGCATGACTCCCCCACCCCCCTTGGCGACCTTACGGTCAGTCACCACCCACTTCAGACGGTACTGCGCGCGGCCGGGCGAAGCGAGAGGCTGAGATACTCGGGCTCAAGAACAAGGAAAGGAAGGGGTGTGGCTTGTGGAGACCTCCGTACTACGTCCTGCCATGGCTGGGGACGTCGACAAGCTGGCCGAACTGCGGGCTGTGGTGATGCGCCCCGATCTCGAGCGACTCGGCCGGTACGACGAGCACCGGGTACGCCAGCGGCTGCGGGATTCCTTTTCCACGGAGTACACGTCTGTCATCGAGATCGACGGAGAGCTGGCCGGCTGCATCACTGTGCGTCCGGCCGATGACGGGCTGTTACTGGAGCACTTCTACCTCGCGCTCGAACACCAGGGGCGGGGTCTGGGGTCGGCTGTGCTGGAACGGACGTTGGCGCAGAGCGACGCGGAAGACATGGCGGTTCGGCTGAATGTCTTGCAGGGCAGCCTTGCGCGACGGCTCTACGAGCGGCACGGGTTCGTGCTGGAGCACGAGGATCCGGTCGATGTGTTCATGGTGCGCCTACCTCGGAGTACGGGCTCTGGCGGTTAGGGCCAGGTGACGCCCTTGTTGCGGCAGAGGCAGAAGGGGTGGCCGACCGGGTCGGTGTAGACCTGCCAGCCGTAGCCCTCGGGGCCGATGAAGTTCTTCTGCAGTGTCGCGCCGAGCTCGACGACGCGCTGCTGCTCGGGCTCGAACTGGTCGACCTCGAAGTCGAGGTGGTACTGCTTCGGGTGCTCGTCGCTGGGCCAGGTCGGCGGGCGATACGCCTCCACCCGCTGGAAGGCCAGGTCGATCTCGCCGAAGCTGATGCTCGCCCAGTGCTCGTTGCTGCGCTCAGCGACCTCTGTGCCGGTCACCGCGGCGTAGAAGGCCGCCAGCTCCATCGTGTCCGGGCAATCGATGATGAAGTCGGTGAATTTCAGCATCCGCCGATCGTGCCACACCGCCGGGCCGGGACGCAGCCGGAATTCGCCGCCGCCAGGCGGTGGGAGCCGCCGTCGGGCGGTGGGAGCCGCCGTCAGGCGGTGGGGTTGCCGCCGTACGCGAACTCGTTGCCGTCGGGGTCCTGGTAGGTGATCTTGGTGACGCCGTTGTCGTAGGTCTCGCGGTTGGCCGGCTCGATCCCGCGTTCTCTCATACCGTCGATCACCGGTTTCAGGTCCTCCACGAACACCAGCTGCAAGGCGTTCCCGGCGCGCTCCGGCGATTCGATGATGTAGACGTACCGATGCTCGGCAACCTCCCAGACCGCCTCGATCTCATTGGGCAGGAAGCTCGGCGGTTTCCCGAAGAACCGCTCGTACCACGCCACCGCGGCCTTGTACTCACGCACCGGAATCCCTGCGAACAAGTCAACCGTCATGTCGCCATCCTTTTCAGTACTGCGCGCATCTGGTCGTTCATCGCCGGACTCCCCTTGTGCCCAGCATCATCGAACACAACCAGCTCACCGTCTCGCCAGCGCTTGGCGAACTCCCAGGCACCGTCGAGCGGACAACTCAAATCATGCTTGCCCTGCAGAATCACGCCCGGGATTCCTTGGAGCTTATCCGCGTTGCGAAGCAACTCACCGTCTTCCAGCCAGCCGTTGTTGGCGGCGTAATGCGCACAGATCCGAGCGAATGCGATCAATGCATCCGAGGCCCGATCGCTGTACGGAGCGGGTTTTCCGTTGGGCTCCAGTGAAAGCACAGTGTCTTCCCATCTGGTCCACTCGATTGCCGCTTTCGCGCGCACCTCCGCGTCCGCATCCTCCAAGCGCTCTCTGAACGCCACAACAGGATCCGGTACGCCGTTGCTGAACCGCTCCCATTCCGCCGGAAAGATCCGCGCGACCCCACCGCGGTACAGCCAGTCGATCTCCCGCCGCCCCATCAACCAGAACGCAAGCAGCACCAACTCGGAAACCCGCTCAGGATGCCGTTCGGCGTACGCGACCGACAACGTCGACCCCCAAGACCCGCCGAACACCAACCACTTCTCGATCCCCAGATGCTCCCGCAACAACTCCATGTCCCCGACCAGGTGCTCGGTCGTATTAACCGTCAAGTCCGCGCCCGGCTCACTAGCGTGCGGCGTACTGAGCCCACACCCCCGCTGATCGAACAACACCACCCGATACCGCTGCAGATCAAACGCCTTCACCGTCCCCGAAGGCCGCCCCGCCCCAGGCCCCCCATGCACGATGACAGAAGGCTTCCCGTCCGGATTCCCCCACACCTCCCAAGCCACCCGATTGCCATCGCCAACGTCCAACAGCCCACTCTCAGTCATCCGGAAGCTCCTCTCCCGAAACCAGCGAATGAACCTTCGCCAACCCCGCCCTGGATCCATCCGGCAACTCGTCGACCACAACGGCGCATCCGACCAACTCCGCGCCTGCTCGCTCGATCAACGCCTGCACGGCCGACGCCTGGCTACCGGTCTCGATCCAGTCATCCACCAGCAACACCCGATCGCCCGCCGCGATCGACGCCCGCTGGATCCGCAACGTCTGCCTGATCCCCCGATAGTCCGGCGCCGTCTCGCCAACCAACTTCTCCCCCGGAAACATCCCACCGGCCTTCCGCACCGGCACGAACCCAACTCCCAACTCAACGGCAGCCGCCCCGCCCAGGAGAAATCCCCGAGACTCGATCCCGCACACCGCCGTCACGCCCATCCCCCGGAACGGCTCCACCAGTCCTCGAACGACCGCCTTCAACGTCGGCCCATCCCGAAACACAGGCCACAGATCCGCATGCCCGCCCACCCATCTGAACCGCTCCAACACCACGCCCCGCACAGAGTCCGTCACCCCCCGATCCTCACCTACCACCCATCTTCCAGCGACCGAATTCCCGCAGTGCGGGGATCAGTTGTAGAAGCGGCGGGCGCTGGAGCCGATGCGGGTGACGTCGGTGCCGTAGATGTGGATGGAGATGGCGGTGGAGTCGCCGGTGTTGTGGACGCGGTGGATGTCGCCGGGTGGGGCGAAGCCGCTGACGTCGCCGGTGTGGTTGTCGCTGCGGCCGAGGAGGTTGAGGTCGGCGTCGTACAGCTCCTCGTGTTCGGTGCCCTGGATGACGCCGAAGACGCACCACGTCACGTGGTCGTGGATTCGGGTCAGCTGCCCGGGGCGCCACACGAGCGCGATGATCGAGAAGGAGCCGTGTGGATCGACGTACAGGGTGTGGCTCATGTACTTGTCGGGCGATCCGAGTCGCTGTTCGGCAGTCAGTACGTCGGGCGTCGGCAGGTGCCGGCGGAGTTGCTCGGCGACGAGGTCGGCGGTGCCTGACCAGTCGGTGGGGACGGCGACCGCAGTACGGACGCCGTCGATGAGGTCGGTGAGTTCGCCGGTCGGAAGAAGCTGCTCTGAGATCGTCATATTGCTAGCGTGCGACCGGGCGATTCATATGTCTAATGCCATGTTTGATGCTGATCAATAGATACCATCGATATATGCTCGACGTCACCAGGCTCCGCGTCATCGAGGCCCTCGCCCGGCTCGGATCGGTCACGGCCGCAGCGAAGGAGCTGCATTACTCGCAGCCGACGGTCAGTCATCACCTTGCGCGGCTCGAGGCCGAGACCGGCGCGCAGTTGCTGCAGCGCGTCGGACGCGGGGTACGGCTGACCCAGGCCGGGCAGCTGCTCGCCGATCGCGCGGCCGAGATCATCGGCCGGGTCGACGCCGCCGATGCCGAGCTGGCTGCCCATGTGGGGCTGACCGCCGGTCGGGTACGCCTGGCAGGGTTCTCGACCGCGATCGGATCCTTCGTCACCCGGGCGGTGGCGACGCTCGCGGCCGATCAACCGGGCCTCCGGGTCGAGCTCACCGACAGCCACCCGATCGAGGCGCTGGACCTGCTGCGGGCCGGCAAGATCGAGGTCGCGATCATCTTCCGGTACGACGAGAGCGAACCCGAGCCGCTCGGCGTCCGCCTGCATCATCTGCTCGACGACCCGATCTACCTGCTGACCACCCGGCGTACGAAAGGCCTTGCGTCGTTGCGCGACGCGACCTGGATCGCCGGCTGCGAACGCTGCAGCAGCCATCTCCTGTCGGTGTGCGACGGCGAAGGTTTCGTCCCCGACATCCGGTACACGACCGACGACATGGTCGTCATGCAGGAGCTGGTCGCGGCCGGCCTCGGTGTCACGACCATCCCCGGCCTCGCCCTGCAGGAGCATCGCGCGGAGAGGATCATCGCCACGCCGCTGCCGGGATCGCATCGCCACATCTATGCCGCCACGTACGGCGAACCGCCGGATCCGCCTGCCACCGCGGCGCTGCTCGCCGCGTTGACCAAGGCGGCGGACAGCTTCGCCCGACCTCGGTGAGGAACGGGTGTCGCTCGATCACGGTGATCAGTTGAAGGCCTGGGGGCCGAAGCGGCCGATGGCGACGAAGGCGATCAGGGCGAGGTAGGTCAGGTTCAGCAGCGCGTGCATCGACTCGTGGCGGCGGGAGGTGACGATCGCGGCGCCGGTCATGATGGTGGCCAGACCGATCGCGGCCAGCGGGACCAGGATCGGCGCGATGTCGAGCGCTGCCGGTACGATCAGGCCGATGGCGCCGATGATCTCCACCGCTCCTAGCACCTTGATGAAGCGGGGGCTGAAGTCGTTCACCCAGCCGCCGCCGGGCGCCTTCGCCAGCTTCTCCCGCGGGATGAACAGCTTGTTGCCTCCGGCCAGTAGGAAGACCGCGGCCAGCACGCCGGCGATGATCCACAGCGCGAGATTCATGAGTTTCTCCTCCTCTGTTACCTCGGCCCGTCCGGGCCCGTCATCACCCATGACGGGCCTCGCCGGTGGGAGGTAACAACGTGGACGAAGTCGCAGCAGCCTTCGAGGAACAGCGTGGACGCCTGGTAGCGGTCGCCTACCGGATGCTCGGCTCGCAGGCGGACGCGGAGGACGCCGTACAGGAAGCGTGGCTGCGTCTTGCCCGGCAGGATGCCGACACGATCGACAATCTCGCGGGCTGGCTGACGACCGTGGTGGGGCGGGTGTGTCTTGACGTACTACGGACGCGCAAAGCCCGGCCACAAGCGTCGTACGAGGATCAGCTGCCCGAGTTCGTCGTGACCGAGGACAACGACGTCGCGAATGACGCTGTGCTCGCCGATTCGGTCGGGCTCGCGTTGCTCGTCGTGCTCGAATCGCTCGGGCCGTCCGAGCGGCTGGCGTTCGTGCTGCACGACCTGTTCGCGGTGCCGTTCGACGAGATCGGTCAGATCATAGGCAAGTCGACCGACGCGACCAAGATGCTCGCCAGTCGGGCGCGCCGGAAGGTGCAGGGGTCGGCGACCCCGACCGATGAACGCCGGCAACAGCGTGCGGTCGTCGATGCTTTCCTGGCGGCGGCCCGGCAGGGTGATTTCGAAGGTCTCCTGCAGGTGCTCGACCCGGACGTCGTTCAGCGCACCCACACCCCGCGTGGCATGACCGTCCGCCTCGGCGCCACTGAGGTGGCGACCCGGATCCAGCGCGGTGCCAACGCCAACCTCAAGACCCGCCGCGTCCTCGTCAACGGCAACCCCGGCATCGCCGCCTGGACCGCCACCGGCCAACCGCTCAGCGTCATGTCCTGCACCGTCACCAACGGCCGAATCAGCGAAATGGTCTCCATCACCGACCCCGCCCACCTGGCCACCCTCAACCTCCCACCCGCCCCCGAGTAGCCGCGCCGGCTCAGTTCCTGATGACGACCATGAGCAAGCCGATGAACAGCGCGATCGCAGCCAGGACGCCACCGACCACAGCCATCGGTTTGCCGCGACGGCGTCCGGTGCAACCGACGATCGCGAGGGCGAGTCCGGGCAGCGCGAAGGGGAAGGATGTGTACTGGCGGATGCCGTCCAGGTTGATCGGCAGCAGCGGAACCACGCACCCGACAAGTCCGAAGACCAACGCGGCGGCAGCCACCGCGAACCCCTTGGCCGGCTCCACCGGAGGCGGCCCACCAGGCCATCCCCGCCCATGCGGATCGGTCCACGGCTGGTGCGGATAAGGCTGCGGCGGATAGGGCTGCGGCGGATAAGGCTGCGGCGGCGCCGGGTGGACGTTCGGTTCGGGCGGCGGACCATAGCTCATGAGCACTCCACTGGCAGATCGGATGCTGCCCCACTCTCTATCAGCCCACTGGGTCCACCTGTCGACGAGCCGCAGGAGAAGTTCCGGGTGGATGGGAGCGGGCGCAATCGGCTGTTCAGCGGGCGGCTATCGTGCAGGCGTGGCCGGCCGCACGCTCCTGTTCCTCGACGTCGACGGCCCACTGATCCCCTTCGGCGCGACGTCCCAGCCGTACCCGACATACGAAAGTCACCTGCCGACCGGCTCGAATCCGCTGCTGAGCAGAATCAACCCGGCGTACGGCGCACGCTTGGCCGCTCTCGGCTGCGAACTGATCTGGGCGACGAGCTGGATGGCGGACGCGAACGACACCATCTGCCCCCTTCTCGGCCTGCCGGACTTGCCGGTAGTGATCTGGCCAGGCCCATCCGCCACGGATAAGCAGGACGAGCGCGCCGGCCTGCATTGGAAGACACGCCCCCTTGTCGACTGGGCAGCCGGCCGCCCCTTCATCTGGCTCGACGACGAACTCACCGCAACCGACCGCACCTGGGTAGCAACACATCACCCCGGAGAAGCTCTTCTGCATCCCGTCGACCCCCGCCACGGCCTCACCGACCCGGACTTCCTTGCCCTGCACAACTGGCTCAGCTAGACACTCCAACAGCCCGACTGACTCCACAGCCCGATGCCGCACAGCAACTCCGGCAACCACGACGCAGTTTCTGCACCATGAACCCCAGGCGAACCAGCCCGCCGGCACACCACAACGTCCCCCAAACCACCGACCCTCCCCAGCCCGCCGGCACACCACAACGCCCCCCAAACCACCGACCCTCCCCAGCCCGCCGGCACACCACAACGTCCCCCAAACCACCGACGCTCTCAACTCATGAGCCGCCAGAGCGCACAGCCGCCACCGACCGGGGCACGATCCACAGACCAGGGAACAACGCCGGGCGATCGGGCAATCCAGGTGTATGTGGATCACGATGCTGGTGCAGCACCGAGGCACGGCGCGCGCCGTCATCGCGGACCGCGCCAGGGCGCGCGTCGTCATCGCGGACCTCGAGCTGCGGATCCGTCGGGGCACCGCGCTCACCGTCCGGCTGGGTCTGAACGGCAACGAGCTTCCTTGTCGCTGTCACAGGTCAACGCGACCTGCGCCGGCGTGTGGAGGTAGTCGAAGCGCACACCGACCCGCCCACCGCGGCCCAGTTCGTCGCGCTGGGTTTCCAGGCCGCGCGACCGGGGACACCCGGCTGGGGATGGCCGCCTGCGACGGTCGTGGTGGTTGTGTCGAGCCCGGTCTACGCGACCCGGGGTGGGCCGGGCGTGGTTAGCCGGTGTCTTGGGTTTCGGGGGCCCACGGGTCGAAGTCGGCAGGCTTGAGTGTTGCGAGTGGTGGTGGGTCGCCGACCATCGGAAAGGCGCGGATGGGGCGGAGGGTTTGGTCGGGTGGATCTTCGCCCCAGTACGGGGCGTTTCCGACTCCGAAGCCAACTTGCCTGGCTTGTCCCTGCGCGGTTTCGCCTCGCAGAGCAGGAGACCGGCCGCCGGCGCGCGGCGCGACAGGAGATGCGCCGCTGGTCGCGGACGTGGCGGCCCAGGCGGGCTGCGAGGTGGTGGGTCCACCCGACCGAGAAGTGTTGACACCACTAGACCCGGAGATGGTGGATCCGCCGGAGGCGGAATCAGCGGATCGGTCGAAGCCGAACGCAGTAGATCCACCGGCGCGGGAGCTGTCAGGTGAGCTGGTGCCAGACGTGGTGGACCTGGAGGCGCCGGATCTGGCAGCCGTGCCGATTCCGGTGCTGCCGGTTCCGGTGCCGGTTCCGGTGGTGCCGGTTCCGGTGCTGCCGGTTCCGGTGCCGGTTCCGGTGCTGCCGGTTCCGGTGGTGCCGGTTCCGGTGCCGGTTCCGGTCGTGCCGGTTCCGGTGGTGCGGGTTCCGGTGCTGGGCGTGGTGGGGCCGCTGGTGCTGGGCGTGGTCCCGGTGTGGGAGGTGGTGGTTGCGCCGGTGCGGGGTGTGGTGAACCAGGCCCTGCGGCCGGTACTGCGGGGTGGGTCGGCCCAGGACGGTCTGGTGACGTGGACCTTGCCCTTGGTAATGGTGATCGTGTAATGGCCGTGGTGAACAGCGGTGTGATGAACACCGCACAGGAACACCAAGTTTTCGACCGACGTCGGGCCGCCGTCGATCCAATGCACCACATGATGGGCGTGGGAATACCTCGGCGGCATACCGCACACGACGCAGCCTTTGTCGCGGCGGGCCAGGACACGCCACATCGCTTTGGTGACGTACCGCTGACCGCGGCCGACGTCGAGGGGTTCGGATTCGGACCCGAGGACGACCGGGATGACTTCGGCGTCGCAGGCCAGCCGGCGCACCGCGGCGGCCGACAGGCGGTCACCGAAATGGAGGTCGCCGGTGGCGTCACGACCTTTGGATTTCAGGTCGTCGTAGTCGATGGTGATGGTGATGTGGGGCTTGATCCCGCCGTGGCCGGGGAGCTCACCCGCCGCCGCAGCGATCGCCAAGGTGTCGGACAGGGCGTCGGCTTGGCGCTTCTCGAGGGTGCGGGGGTCGCGTTCACCGTCGAGGGCCGGGCGGGGCTTCGCGGCGGCCTCGATCGACGTCTTGAACAGTGCAGCATTCTCCGCAGCCAAGAACCCGGAGAACTTCACGCCATGATCCGCGTTCGTGATCCGCAACGCTTCACGCTGCCGGGCGGCGTCCTCGGCCGGCTCCGAGCCGTCGGTGTCCAGAACGTCACGGACTCGTTTGCCGAGTTTCCTCAGGTCCCACGGGGACAGGTTCCGAGCCGCTTTCACCATCTGGTCCTCGGCGGCCTGCAAGTCCTCGACAGGCACCATCGCCGCAGCCGGGACCGCCTCCAACGCAGCCACGATCGCTTCGGCCTGACTCGGGTGCAGCAACACCGGCAATACATCACCAGACACGACTTCAGCCGGCAAGGTGTCAGCGGGCAGGGGTTCGCCGGTGTCGTCGGTGACGTCCGCGTACTGGACCGCTGGGTCGGGGCCGGGTGGGGCGTAGACGTCGGGGAGGGCGGCGGACACGGCCGGGTACTTGGGCAGCGCCAAGGCCAGTTTGAGGTCACGTTGGGTTTCGGGTGGGTTGAGGCGGTGTCTCGACGCGACGAACCCGGCGGTGGATTGGCCGCTGACTTGCTTGGTTTGACCGGTTTCGTCCAGACGGGCAAGGACTTCCAGGCGGTAGGTCTGCAGGACCGACATCTCGGCGTGCAACGCGTCGAGAGTGGCGAGTGCTTCCTCGCCACTCAACATATACGCCGGACGCGGCGCCTCCAAGAGGTCCATGCCGACAACACTAGACCCCGCCACCGACAGTTTCTGAATCCCAGAACCCCTTGTGGACAAGGGATTAGCGAGCATCAGTATTCGGCCAAGTTATGCACAGGATCGCGTAGCTTGTGGACGGGCGATGAATGTTGCCTTCAGCATCCAAACAGCGGCCGAAGGGTCGCGGCTATCTGGAGTCCCGCCGGATCCGACAAGCCCCAACCTCCGGAGGCTCCGATGACGAGTGCTCGACGCAGGCTGCTGCTCGCCGTGGCCCGGTCACGACGCGACGGCCGACGCGAGCCGCCGACGCAGGCCACCAACGCGGGGGGACCGACGTGGGGTCACCGACGCGGGGTCACCGGCCTGGGCGACCGCCGTGGCGAGTTTCACGCTGGTTGGCGCCGTTCACGGACCTCGCAGGCCCGTGCGAGCGGTGGGGTGATCGTGCACATCTTCGGTGCCGCGCTGCTCATCTCACGGGGAACGCCACCGTCATCGTGGTCAGGCGCAGCCTGCTGGTGGTCTGGTGACAGCCCAGCCGAAGCAGCGGCCGAAGCAGCAGGAGACAGTTGGTCGAGGGGACCCGGCGTCGCCAGGTGAGGTCGAGGGAGGACGAGCTGTGGCGTACGTAGTACTGGGGGCGTGGCAAAATCAAGCTCGTGCTGATCGGGATGCTGGGGCCGTTCGAAGTTCGCACGGGTGACGGCGTCCTTGCTGAGGTGCCGGGTGCCCGGTTGCGTGCGTTGCTGATTGCGCTTGCCCTCGAGCCGGGCCGGGTAGTCAGCAAGGCGGCGTTGATCGACTGGATCTGGGGTGAGCACCCGCCCGCCGACGCGTCGAATGCCCTGCAGCGGTTGGCCTCCCGGCTGCGGAAGGCGTTGCAGACCGACGCGCTCGAAGGGCAGCCCGGCGGCTACCGGCTGAAGATCTCCCCGGACGCCGTGGACGCGCTGCGGTTCGAGAGCCTGGTCACCGAAGCCCGCGCTGCCGTCGACACCGCGCAGAAGCTGAGTCTGCTGCGCGAGGCCCTCGCACTGTGGCGAGGAGCAGCAATGCAGGACGTCGGGCTGGAGGACAGCGAGGCGTACGACGCCGCCGTGACCCGCCTCGAAGGGCTGCGCCTGACAGCACTGGAGGACCGCTACGAGGCGGAGGTCAGCGCCGAACTGATCCCAGAGCTGACCGATCTCGTCGCCACCTACCCCATCCGGGAACGCCTAGCAGCAGCCCTGATGCGTGCTCTGGCGACCGCCGGCCGCGATTCCGAAGCACTCCTCGTCTACGAGCGCACCAGAGAAGCCCTGGCCGACGCTCTAGGCGTCGACCCCTCCACCGAACTCTCGGCCCTCCACGTCGCCCTCCTCCGAGGCGAGATAGCGCAGAACCACAAGAGCAACATCCGCGCCGAACTGACCAGCTTCGTCGGCCGCGACGCGGACCTGAACACCTTGAAAAACCTCGTCGCCGAACACCGCCTGACGACCGTGATCGGCCCCGGTGGCTCCGGAAAGACCAGGCTCGCGACCGAGGCTGCCCGCACGATGCTCGCCGACTGGCGCGACGGCGTCTGGCTGGTCGAGCTCGCCCCGAGCAGCGCCGACGAGGACGTAGTGCAAGCCGCACTCACCGGCCTCGGCCTCCGCGATGCCTTACTCGGTACTGCGACCAGCAACGACCCGCTCGACGGATTGATCACCGCCATCCGCGACCGCGAAGCCCTGCTGATCCTCGACAACTGCGAGCACGTGATCGAGGCAGCAGCGAAGTTCGCCGATCGCGTACTCGGTGAATGCCGGCGCGTACGCATCCTCGCCACGAGCAGAGAACCCCTCGGCATCACCGGCGAGGCACTCTGGCAGCTCGAGCCACTCGCCGTGCCGAGCGAGACCCGCAGGATCGCCGTGCCGGGCTACCCCCTCGGGATCGCGGTGCCGGGCGACACGCGAAGGATCGAGGTGCCGGGCGACGCCCGCGCGATCACCGTGCCGAACGACGCCCAGAAGATCGCCGACTCCCCCGCGGTCCGGCTGCTGCGCGACCGGGCGAGCGCCGTACGGAAAGATCTCGGCCTCGACGAACACACGCTGACGACGATGGCGCGGATCTGCCGTGCGCTGGACGGGATGCCGCTGGCGATCGAGCTCGCCGCCGCCCGGCTGCGCACGATGACGCTCGAGCAACTCGCCAACCGGCTCGACGACCGGTTCCGCCTGCTGACCAGCGGGAGCCGGACGGCGTTGCCCCGGCACAAGACGCTGCGCGCGGTCGTCGACTGGAGCTGGGAATTGCTCACCGACGCAGAGAAGTCCGTACTACGGCGCCTGTCGGTCTTTTCCGGTGGAGCGAGCCTGGAAGCCGCTGAGCGGGTGTGTTCGGGCGACGACGTCGACCAGGATCAAGTGCTCGAACTGCTCACCTCGCTCGCCGAGAAGTCCCTGCTGGTCACATCGGCCGATGGCGCCCCGCGGTACCGGATGCTCACCACGATCAAGGAGTACGCCGCCGGCAAGCTCGCCGAAGCGGGCGAGTCGGAGCTCACCCGGCAGGCACACCTGGCCTACTTCATCGAGCTCACCGAGACCGCCGAGCCGCACCTGCGCCGCGCCGAGCAGCTCTATTGGGGCGCCCTGCTCGAGGCGGACCACGACAACATCAGTGCCGCCCTGCGCGGTGCGATCGCTGCCGGCGAGACCGAACCGGCGATGCGGCTCGCGGCCGCCGCCGGCTGGTACTGGTTCCTCGGTGGCCGGCGGACCGAGGGGCTCGAACTGCTGATCGCGGCCGCCGAACTCCCCGGCGAGGTGAGCGACCACGTCCGGGCGATGACGTACGGGCTGGTGGTGCTCTATGTGACGTCCGGTCACGGCGACGAGAACCTGGGCGCCGAATGGATCCACAAGGCCTATCAGCTCGCCGAGTCAGGTGGAAGCGACAATCCGCTGCTGGAGTTCGCGATCGCACTGGAACGCCTGCTGCAGGGACCGGACCAGGCGGTGTCCGCGTTCGCGCCGCTGCACAACAGCTCCGACCCCTGGGTCCGTGCGATCGCCCGGTGGCAGACCGCCAAGATGCGGATCATTTTCGGCCGGGCCGACCGGGCCGACGATCTGCGGGCCGAGCTGGAGCAGGCGCTCGCGCAGTTCCGGGCCATCGGGGAACGTTTCGGGATCTATGTGGTGCTGCCCGAACTGGCCAGCTTCATTGCCCAGCGCGGTGATCTCGCCGGCGCGTGCGAGTACCTCGAGCAGGCGGCCACGGTCCTCGGCGAACTCGGAGCGGTCGAGGACGTCATCGAAGTACGGACCCAGCAAGCCGTCCTGTACTGGCTCGACGGTGATCGCGACGCCAGCGCGGCGGCCATCGCCGCGGCCGAGCGGGTTGCCGAGGGAGTCACCTGGCCGTACGCCCTGGTCAGCCTGGCGCTGGCCAAGGCCGAGCTGGCCCGCTTCGGCGGCGACGCCGAGGAGGCTCGCCGCCAGCTCGACCTGGCGACCACCTTGCTGGGTGACGTCGCCGAGCAGCCGAACCTGCGGGCGTCGTTCCACAACCTGCGTGGCTACCTGACCGACGATCTCGAGGAATCCCGGCGTCATCGCGCGGCTGCTGTGGAGGCGGCAGAGCAGCTGACTGCTGCGTCCGTGACGGCCCGGATCATCGTCGGGGTTGCAGACCTGGCGGTTCGGCGTGGCGACTACGACCAGGCAACACGGTTGCTCGCGGCAAGCATCGTCGTACGGGGAGTGCCGGATCACTCGCACCCGGACGCTGTCCGGATCGAACGGGAAGCGCGGCATCAGCTCGGCGAAGAACGCTTCGCCGAGCTGACGCGGGAGGGTAGCGAGACGGACTGGTCCGAGCTGGTCGGGACCACGCTCGCGGTCAGCTGATCTTGCGCCGGTAGGCCCTCATCGCCAGCACGTAGAAGACCACCAGGATGCCGACGCACCAGGCCAGCGCGACCCAGATGTCGCTGTTGACCGGCCGCTGGGCGAACAGGTCCTGGATCGTGTTGACGATCGAGGTGACCGGCTGGTGCTCGGCGAACCAGCGCACCGGACCCGGCATGGTGCTCGTCGGGACGAAGGCGGAGCTGACGAACGGCAGGAAGATCAGCGGGTAGGAGAATCCGGCGGCGCCGTCGATGGACTTGGCCGACAGACCGGCCAGCACCGCCATCCAGGTCAGCGCGAGCGTGAACAGCACCAGGATGCCGGCCACCGCCAACCAGGCCAGCGGGCTTGCCGACGTACGGAATCCCATCAGCAGACCGACCAACACGATGATCACGACGGTGAGGACGTTGGCGACCAGCGAGGTCAGCACGTGCGCCCACAGCACGGCCGAGCGGGTGATCGGCATCGAGTGGAACCGCTCGAAGATGCCGCTCTTCAGGTCGGTGAACAACCGGACCGCGGTGTAGGCGATACCAGAGGCGATCGCCATCAGCATGATGCCCGGCAGCAGGTAGTTGACGTACTTCACGCCGCCGGTGTCGATGGCGCCACCGAAGACGTAGACGAACAGCAGCAGCATGGCGATCGGGGTGATCGCGGTGGTGATGATGGTGTCGACGCTGCGGAAGATGTGCCGCATCGAGCGGCCGGTCAGGTTGGCGGTGTCGGCGAAGAAATAGGTGCTCATGCTCGGACCTCCTTGTTCCCCACCAGGGCGAGGAAGATGTCTTCCAGGGACGGTTGCTTCTCCACGTACTCGACCTTCGCCGGCGGGAGGAGTTTCTTCAGATCGGCCAGCGTTCCGTTGGCGATGATCCGGCCCTGGTGCAGGATTGCGATGGCGTCGGCGAGCTGCTCGGCCTCGTCCAGGTACTGCGTGGTGAGCAGCACCGTGGTGCCTTGGTGGGCGAGATCCTTGACGACCTGCCACACCTCCAGCCGCGCCTCCGGGTCGAGCCCGGTGGTCGGTTCGTCGAGGAAGACCACCTTCGGGTCGCCGATCAGGCTCATCGCGATGTCGAGCCGGCGACGCATACCGCCGGAGTACGTCGCGACCTTCCGCGCGCCCGCTTCGGTGAGGCTGAACCGCTCGAGCAGCTGGTCGGCGATCTGGCCGTGGTTCTTCAGGTGCCGCAGCTTGGCCACCAGCGCCAGGTTCTCCCGGCCGGTGAGGATCTCGTCGACCGCGGCGAACTGGCCGGTCAGGCTGATCGACTCGCGGACCTTGACCGGATCCGTCGCGACGTCGAAGCCGTGCACGGTCGCCGTCCCGGCATCCGGCTTCAGCAGGGTGGACAGGATCCGCACGATCGTCGTCTTCCCGGCGCCGTTGGAGCCGAGCAGGGCGAAGATGGAGCCCGGTGCCACCTCGAAGTCGACGCCCCGTAGTACGTGCAAGTCCTGATAGGACTTCTCGATGTTCTGCAGCCGAATCGCCGGCAGTTCTGTACTGGTCATGCGCTCAGCTTCGCGACCACCCTTGACACGCCCCTGACACGACCCCGCCACGGTCCTGGGACCGTGGCGGGGTGTCACTACTCCTTAGCAGAACCAGCTGTGACGGCCTGGTCGAAGGCTTCGCGATCGGATGCCTCGCCGGGTACCTGGTCGGCTGCCCAGGCGACGATGCCGTCGGGGCGGACCAGGACGGCTGCGAGGCCGAGGTCGTCGGTTGCCGGGCCCCCGGCGTACCAGATCTGGCTTGGTGCATCAACGAGAGTCCGGTGGAAGTCGAGTAGCACCCCGCGTCCGTCCTGCAGCAGTTCGCCGAGGTGGGTGCCGTCTTCCAGTTCGACGGCCGCCACGATGGAGCACATTGCGGCAGCAGCTCGCGGACGCGGTCGACGCGGCCCGGCCGGAATCCTCACCGCCGTTCGTAGCCCTCTACCAGGCGACCGCGAACGTCCTCCGGGTGAAGATCTCCTGGGGCTTCGCGATGAACAGCGCCTTCACCGACCCCGAGAGCGAACGCATCTACGCCGGCATCGTCGAACGCTGCGACGAACTCTTCCGCCACCTCAAACAGACCGGCGTACTCCGCCCCGACGTCGACCCGATCTGGGCCCGCCGCGTCTACTACGCCCCGATGAGCGAGGTCTGCCAAGACGCCGCGGCAGACGACAACCCCGACACCGACGCCCTAGCCACCCAACTCATAGAGACGCTCCTCCACGAGGTAGGCACCCCAACCACCCATCTCTGAGCCGCGATCTCGCGCCTTGAAGAGGTGCTCAAGCCGTCCCCGACCGAACGCCGAGTCGGGCCTCGCTGACGCCGCCCGGCGCGCTACCCGCCGTCAGCCCCGCAGGATCTTCGCCATCGCCTTTCCCCGCGCCAATTCATCCACCAGCTTGTCGAGATACCGGATCTCCCGCATCGTCGGCTCCTCGATGTCCTCGACCCGCACCCCGCACACGACGCCCGTCACAAGCTCGCGCGCGGGATTCGGCGCCGGAGCTTCAGCGATGAACGTCTCCAGATCCACCCCCTTCGCCAGCTGGGCCTCCAGCCCTTCCTGGCTGTAGCCCATCAACCAGCGAATGACCTGATCGACCTCATCCTTCGTCCGGCCCTTCTTCTCCGCCTTGGCCACATACAGCGGATAAACACTCGCAAAGCTGGTCCCGTAGATCCGGTGTTTCGCCATACCCAAAGGGTGCCAGTGGGTCAGCTCGGCTGGACGATCAGGATGAAGTAGTCGGCATCGGCGGTCGCTTCGTTGCCGTTGTCGTCTTCTGTCCGTACGACGCGTAGGCCGGCCTGCTCGCACATTTCGCGAGCCGATGCCTGGCTGTGCCAGTGCAAAACCCAGTCCCGATCCGCCTGCTCCAAAGTTCCATCTGGGCCCAGACGCTCGTACCGAGCTGACGTAGTACGGGTTCTGAGAGCCTCGTCGTACGTCTCCGACAACGGCGTGTAGACGAGCGTCGCCCCTTCCCCGTCGACTGCTTCCCGCCGTACGCCGAACTCTTCGCCCGAAGTCGGCCCAGGAACCCACAGCGGAATCAACGCCTGACCATCCGGCGCCAAATGCTCTCTGATGCGATGAAGTGCTCGACGAGCCGTCTCGTCATCCGCCAGCAGATTGAAGGTAGGACCAGCCAGGTAAATCGAGCGATACCGCCGCTCCAGCTTCATCTCCTCCATCCGCTGATGGTGCAGCGTGATCTCGAGCCCCGGCTCCCCCGCTGCACGAACAAATTCGGCGTACGGCGCCGGATTAAACTCGCCGACTTCGACCTGGCATACGCGTCGACAACGATCCCCGTATATAACTCAGCAGCATCCATTCCCGCCAAACCCTAGTCGACCAGGACTGGGATGATGCTCGGTCGGAGATGGACGAGTTCAAGACCGATCACCTCCAGCTTCCGATACAACTCCTCGGACAGCAGCAGCATCGACACCTCGATCGGCCGATCAGCTCCCCCACCGATCGAAGAGATCCCGTTGGCCTTGTCGTGCATCAAATCCTTCAAGGCATTCAGAGTCATCGCCCACTCAAGAATGCTGCGATTGGCCGGCACCACAGCGATGTTGCCACTGAACACTCCGGCCAGCTCGGCCCGCGCAGACTCCAGATCCCCCACGACGGGCACCACCGCTACCTGCGTGAGATCCATCGGCGAGATCTCGCCAGTAGCAACCCCGACCGTCCCGACCCGGAGCTGCCCGAACCGCTCTGCGTGACTCACCAGGTAGTCCTGCAACGGATCGAGACTCGGCAACGCACCCGGTTGCCACCCACCCACAGGAGCCGGCCCAGGCCCAGGCGGATCGGGCCAGTCTTCGCCAGGATCCGGCGCGAACTGCTGCTCCACCAGGATCCGTCCGTCAGCCCAAGTCCCGATGACCTTGGCCCAACCGTACTGCTTGCCTTGATAAACACCCCCGTAAACAAGGCCCTCCGCATCAATCCCCACGACAGGAACCAGCAGGTTTGCCGAGCATGCTGTCAGATCCCCAGCTAGCGGCACGGCGACCTCGGCACACATCGTCGCCGAATCGTCCCGTACGACGAACTTCCCCGTCGCCTGCACCTTGTCCCCAGCCCGAACAATCAGCCTTTCCCAGTCAACCGTCATCGTCCTCCCCCCATCTGCCTCGCCTATAACCGATTGCTAGACAGGCAACCCAACAGCTCGATCGATGGGAAGTCTCCGATGCGGCATACAGCAAAGGCCTACTTCAAGCCCGAACATCGCGCCCATCCCATCCTTCTGACCACCCCCGACGACATCGACCATCTACTCACCGCCCTGGCAGCCGAGTCATGGCAGAACTCGGTCGCCGCCATCTACATCGACGGCCGCACCACCCACACCGGCGTACCAGACCACGAACTCCAGATCGCAGTCGACTACGCCGACAAAACCACCGGCGCTCTCCGCTACACAGCCCACGACGGCACCTACTTCACCAAGGGAACATCCACCACTGGCGACTCGGTCGTGTACTTCTACATGGGCAACGAGGTCGAGTACCCGCGAGATTCCGTAGTACCGATAGAAGACATCCGGACAGCCGTCAATCACTTCTTGGAAACTGGCGAGCGCCTGATGCAGCGTGGTTGATGACCTACGACGAGTCATATCCTCCCTACCGGCACGCCTTTCGGATCCGTTGCCACCGGCACCATTCGACCCGCCGCCGTCGCGGCGTACGAGGAGGGATCAGACGTGACCACCGATCAGGTCGCAGAACTGCCGACCGGTATCAGCCTCGCCTACCGGACCCGTGGTGAACCCAGCGCGCCACCCGTCCTGCTGACCGCCGGCCTCGGCCAGGATCTCACCGCCTGGACGGACCCGCTGATCGACAGCCTCGTCGCCTCCGGTCTGCACGTCATCCACTACGACAACCGCGACATCGGCCGATCCAGCTACCTCGACCACCTGACACCGCCGGGACCCATACGCCTGCTCCTGTCCAAGCCGCGCCGCGACGCCTACCGCCTGGAAGACATGGCCGATGACGCCGTCGGCCTCCTAGACCACCTCGGCATCGACCGCGCCCACCTCGTCGGCCAGTCGATGGGCGGAATGATCGCCCAGACAATCGCCGCCCACCACCCCACCCGCACAGCCACCCTGACGTCCATCTACTCCACCACCGGCCACCCCTCAGTAGGCCAACCAGCTGTCTCGACGAAGCTCAAACTCGCAGGCCGCACCCTGCGCCCGTCGAAAACCCGAGAGCAATACGTACGCCGCCACCTCGCCCTGACCGCCCACCTCGCCGGAACCGCCTACCCCTTCGACCCCACCGACGAGAGAACCGCAGCAGAACGCCACTGGGACCGCCTAGGCGGCAACGGAGCCACCGGCTGGGCCCGCCAGGTCCAAGCCATCTTCGCCTCAGCCGACCGAACCGACGCCGTACGCCGAATCACCGCCCCCACCCTCATCATCAACGGCGACCAAGACCGCATAGTCGCCCCCACCGGCGGCCAAGCCACAGCCACCGCCATCCCCCACGCCGACCACCTCGTCATCCCCGGCATGGGCCACCACCTACCCCCAGGCCTAACCAACCAGATCAGCAAACTACTCATTGATCACATCCACACCGCGGCCTGAAACCCGTATCGACGTAGGACCCTGATGAATAGGCTCGCGTCGATGACCGCCGGGACTGGAGGGATGGCGGGTTCCGGTTGGCTGTCGCCGAATGACCGGTGGCGCTGCTCCGCCGTGCATCGGCTAACTGTCGACCGCCGTACTTACTCCCGGGCCAAAGTTATGCCAAAGGAGCTATTAGATCTAGCGTCAGTATTGCTATCTGGTTATAGCTGGGAAAGTGTGGAGTGCTATGGACCTGAATACGCTCAGACAGTTCCTCGTGGTGGCGCGACTCGAACACCTCAGCCACGCGGCCGACGAACTTCGTGTCGCCCAGCCGTCACTGAGCCGCACCATCGCCCGACTGGAGAGTGAACTCCGCACACCGCTGTTCGACCGGGCCGGGCGGCTCCGGCTGAACGACACCGGAAAGCTCTTCCGCGACTACGTCGAACGCGCGCTCGGCGAACTCGAGGCAGGCCGGCGGGCCGTTGCCGATGCCATCAGCGGGGGCTTCGGCACCGTGCGCTTGGCCTCGGAAACCTTCCTCACCTTCATCGGGCCACTCGCGGCGTTCAAGCAGGCTCACCCCGGCGTGGAGGTCGAACTTCACCAGATACCCGCCGCGGAGATGGCCCGCCGCCTGCTGGCCCAGGACGTCGACCTTTGCGTCGCATCCCAGCCGATCCACAGCGACGGCCTGGAAGCCGTCGAACTACTGGACGAGGCGGTGTGGCTGGCCGCTCCGCTCGATCACCCCCTGGCGGGCCGGACCTCGGTGACCATCGACGAACTCGCCGACGAACCCTTCATCGCCGCCAGCGAGGGGCACTGGCACCGCCGGCTTCTCGATCGGCTCTTCGCGGCCCGGGGCCTCACCCCGAGAATCGCCTACGAGGGCGAGGAGGTGAGCGCCATCGCGGAACTCATCAAGGCGGGCCTCGGTATCGGTCTCGTCCCCGACCTCGCCAGACGCTCGGCTCCCAGCGCTTCGGCCGCCTGGATCGCCGTCGACCACCCGGGCTGCCGCCGAACACTGACCCTGTACTGGGGCGCCGGCAGCCACCTATCAGCAGCCGCCCGGGAGTTGCGCGGCACGATCACCGACTGGGACTGGACGTCCGGCGGACCACATGCCTCCACCGCTATAACACCATAGCGATATTGGTCTTAGTTAAAATGCTCTTGGTGTCATAACTTCTTCGGTGTCGATCGAAACCCGAAGATGAGGAAGAAACCATGTATCCGATGAAAACGCTGAGGAAAACCGTCGTCGTGGCTGCTGCCGGAGCGCTGCTGGTCGGCGGGCCCAGCGCCTACGGGGCGGAGACCAGCTCGGCGAACCCGCCGGCGCATCCCGAGATCCTGGAACTCGCGGTCGAGAACGACCAGTACGCGGCCCCCGACCTGCCGCCGACCGGCACCAGCGTGGGTGATCTCTACGTGTATTCCGGCTGGCTGCTGAAGGACGGCCGCAGGGTTGGGCAAGGCGGGGGGTCGTGCCAGATCATTCAGGTCGACAACGCCAAGATCACCACACAGTGCCTGCTCACGGCGAAGCTCGAGCAAGGGTCGCTGACCATGCAATCACTCTGGGTCAGCGGCGAGAGCCCGCTCGACATGGCCATCACCGGCGGCACCGGCGCCTACCGCGATGCGCAGGGCACCGTCCGGGTGTGGGACATCGGGACGCCGGAAGAGCGGATGCGGGCCGAAATCACCCATCCGGCAACGCGGTAGAACAAGACAGGAGCTCCGGGGATGACCAGAATCGGCGTCATCCTCGGCAGCACCCGGCCCCATCGCAAAGGCGCGCAATCGCCCGGTGGTCCTGAATACGGCCTCACAGCGCGACGACGCCGAGTTCGAACTGATCGATCTGCGCGACCACCCGGTACCGCACCTGGACGAGCCGGCCTGCCCGGAGTGCTGAAGAACGCCTCGGCCATCTGTTCGCCGAATGGCCCAACAAGGCGGTCTGCGCACCACCGCCGAAACCTCACCCATTCCTTAAGGAGACGCATCATGACTACAGTCAACGACTTTCGAGCACAGGCCGACCGCGATGAAATCGAGATTCGCGAGCAGATCGGCAAGGTGGTCGAAGCAGTGCAGGCCAAGGACCTTGAGGCCCTCCGGGCGCTGTACACCACAGACGTCGTGTCCTTCGATATCGAGCCGCCGCTCCAGCATGCCGGGATCGCGGCGAAACTCGAGAACTGGGCGCCGGTGTTCCTGTTCTTCGAGACCGTGACCTACGAGATTCGCGACCTGACGTTCACCGTGGGCGAAGGGGTGGCCTTCGGGCATGCCTTCGCTCGCCTGCGCGGCACTCTGCCCAACGGCGCGACTACGGACGGCATGTGGGTCCGGGTCACCTATGGCATGCGAAAGATCGACGGCGCCTGGTTGATCGCCCACGACCAGGTCTCGGTGCCCCTGGACATCTCCAACGGCAAAGGTGTGGTCGACCTCGAGCCCTGAGAGTTCAGCGACGGTGAAGGTGCAGTCCGAGTATGAACAAGTCAGTTCTGGTGGACCTACAGGGACCGCATTGCACCACGAACGGGCAAGTCCGGGACCTGCTCCAGCGGACATGTTGGTGGGGCGCCACTTACAGGAAGTTGTTGAGCTTGGCGTCGAAGAAATACAACACAACAACCACCTGGCCACGATCGTCGGCTCACGGGTTGTATCTGTTCGTCGGGACTGCTCCGGCCAGAGCGACGAAAGAGCGGGCGGCGGCGGGCGCATAGCGCTGCAGTACAAGCAGAAGGCCGGTCTTCCGAGAGGAAGACCGGCCTGCTTTGCCGGGTGGAGCTTAGGGGATTCGAACCCCTGACCTCTTCCATGCCATGGAAGCGCGCTACCAACTGCGCCAAAGCCCCGCGGTGTCTTGCGGACTCGGGAAGTTTAGCGGATCGGGGGCTGCAAAGAAAAATCGGGTGGGGGTGGGTGCCGAGTGAGGAAGAGCATGCGTTGAGGCGGCGGGTTGGAGAGGGTCGGCGCGAGGTTGGGGTGGTACGTCAGTGGACGGGTTCAGGGGCGGAGGCGGAGGACGTCGGGCAGTTGGGGTGGAGGCGGTCGGGCGTGCGAAAAGGCCGCCGGGAAAGGAATCCGGCGGCCTCATCTGTTGCTGCTGAGCTGACCTCTTCCATGCCAGGAAGGGTCAGCGTTGGGGGTCGTCGCTCATTACTGGTTCTGGGAGGGAGCCGGCGTTCCATTCTTCGATGCGCCAGCCGAGGCGGCCGGGGAGCAACGAGACCCAGTTGCAGTTGGAGAGGCCTCCGAAGGCGGGCCAGTGGGCTTGGGGGATGCCTAGGAAGAGGCAGATGCCTACCCGGGCGGCCAGGCCGTGGGTGGCTACGACGACGGTGTCGGAGGGTTCGGCGTGTTCGACCGCGCGCTGGAGGGCGGGGGCGAAGCGGGCGGCGACCTCTTCGACGGTTTCGCCTGCTGTGCCGCGGCGTTGGGGTTCGCCGGAACGGATGCGGGCGGCCGCTTCGGGTTCGATGGCGGCGAGCTCTTCCATCGTCATGCCGGCCCAGTCGTCGACGTTGATCTCGCGGAGAGCTTCGTCGTACTCGACTTTGAGGCCGGTCAGCGCGGCGAGTTCGCCGGCGGTGGCGGCAGCGCGCTTGAGGTCGCTGGAGAAGAGCCGGGTCGGCGCCAGCGAGGCGAGCCGCAGAGCGGCAGCGCGAGCCTGGGCCAGGCCGACGTCATCCAGTGGGATGTCGGCCTGGCCCTGGATCTTGTCCTGCAGGTTCCACTCGGTCCGGCCGTGCCGCCAGACGATCAGCCGGCCCGCGGTCATTCGGCCGGAGCCGTGGGGGCAGCAACCTGGGCTTCGCGCGAGGTGGCTTCCGCGTCCGCAGCGTCCTCGGCGACCGCTGCCTCGTCGGAACCGAGCGAGGGCAGGTCCTCCTCGCCGGAGCGGACCGGGACCGGGGTGGGCTCGGGGATCTTGCCGTCGGGGCCCGGGATCGGGATCAGCGGGCAGTCGCGCCAGAGCCGCTCGAGGGAGTAGAAGTTGCGCTCCTCGTCGTGCTGGACGTGGATCACGACCTCCAGGTAGTCCAGCAGCACCCAGCGACCCTCGCGCGCGCCTTCGCGGCGTACCGGCTTGGCGTCGAAGTCGACCCGGAGCTTCTCCTCGATCGCGTCGACGATCGCGCGGACCTGGCGGTCGTTGGACGCGGAGGCGACCAGGAACGCGTCGGTGATCGCGAGCTGCTCGGAGACGTCGAACGCGAGAACGTTCTCGGCCTTCTTGTCGTGGGCCGCCTCGGCTGCTGCGGTGAGCAGCTCGACGACGCGTTCGGTGGCAGGCATGTGTTCCTTACTTACTAATGGTTGGTGTAGAGGTCGCGCTTGGCGATGTACTGGACGATCCCGTCCGGCACCAGGTACCAGGTCGGGTTGCCTTTCGCGACCCGCCGGCGGCACTCGGTGGACGAGATGGCCAGGGCCGGTACTTCGAGCAGGGTCACCCGGTCGGGCGGCAACTGGTCGAGCGGGAGCTCGAGCGATTCCGTCCCGGGCCGGGTGCAGCCGACGAACTGGGCGAGCTTGAACATCTCGTCGACGTCGCGCCAGGTGAGGATCTGGGCCAGCGCGTCGGCACCGGTGATGAAGAACAGCTCGGCGTCGGGGAAGAGTCCGGCCAGGTCCCGCAGGGTGTCGATCGTGTACGTCGGCCCGGGCCGGTCGATGTCGACCCGGCTGACCGAGAAGCGCGGATTGGAGGCGGTGGCGATCACCGTCATCAGGTACCGGTCCTCGGCGGGCGAGACCTCACGGTCCAGCTTCTGCCAGGGTTGCCCGGTCGGGACGAAGATCACCTCGTCGAGGTCGAAGTACGCCTGTACTTCGCTCGCTGCCACCAGGTGGCCGTGGTGGATGGGGTCGAAGGTACCGCCCATCACGCCGATTCTCCGGCCCGGCCGTACCGCGGAGTCCACCATCGTGTTCAGCCGCTCAGCTGTGCGGCCGGCCCTTGCCCATGATCACGGTGACGGCCAGCAGTGCGACCAGCACGAACAGGGCGAACCCGCCGTACCACCAGGGCGAGATGTGCGACGCCTCGCCGGCGGCGTCTTCGGCAGCCGCGAGCTGCGGCAGGAGCAACGTAAGCATGAGGCGAAGCCTATCTCCTGCCCGGAGACAAGAGCGCGACCGGTGGCCGTAGGGCCTGCCGGTCGCGCGGGACGTGGGTCAGCTGTGCCGGATGTAGCGGGTCAGCAGCCGGCGCCACGTGGACGGCACGGCGGCCGCACGCTGGTGCATGGCGGCGACACGGTGCATCTCGTCGATGTGGGCACGGGCAACTTCAGGGGTGATCATGATTCCTTCGCAAGGCTTGAGGTGGTGATCGGAGCGGCTGGCTCCGACACTTGAAATTGTACGATAAGAAGAGTCTCTACACAAACGAATTAAAGGCAGATCAGCCGATCTCCCTACGAATCTGCGGTAAACGAAGGAGTAGCCCGGGATGGATGCGATCGATCGGCAGCTGGTCGAGGCGTTGCGGAGCAACGGGCGGTCCAGCTGGGCGGAGCTCGGGCGGGTCGTCGGGCTGTCCGGGCCGAGCGTCCAGGAGCGGGTGAAACGGCTCGAGGACCGCGGCGTCCTGCTCGGCTACCGGGCCGTGGTCGCGCCGGAGCAGGTCGGGCTGGGGACCAGCGCGCTGATCGGGCTGTTCCAGCGCGACGACGTGGAGACCGACGACATCGTCGACGGAGTACGCGAGATCGCGGCAGTCGAGGACTGCTGGTTCGTGGCCGGCGACCAGGAGCTGGTGGTGAAGGTCCGGGTGCCGGATGTGACGCAACTGGAAGCAGTAGTCGGCAGTCTGCGCCGCGTCAACGGCGTCGTCCGCACACGCACCACCGTTGTCCTCTCCACTCGCTGGGAGGCTCGTCCCGCTCCCCTGCCCGACTGACAGACCCGGTACTACGAGGTGCCGGGCTGGTCGCCTTGGGAGAGCTACGCCTCCTGGGTTCCGGGCTGGTCGCCACGGGAGAGCTCCGGCTGCTGGGTCGCGGTTGCCGGCTGACGTAGTAGTAGAGCTGCAGCGGCGGCTAGGGCGAGTACTGCGGCTGCTGGATAGAGCAGGTGTGGGGTGTGCTCGTAGACGGTGCCGCCGATCGCGGGAGCGAGGAACATGCCGCTGATGGAAGCAGCGGCGTACAGGCTGGAGAAGCGGCCGACCATGCCTTCTGGTGCAGCTTCGGCTACGTGGGCGGTTGCTGTCGGCTTGTAGAGCATCTCGCCGGCAGTGATGAAGGCGGCAGCTACTACAGCGCCTCCGAGCATTGGCCAGGCGCCTAGTACGCCGTACCCGAGTCCGACTAGCAGGATCCCGGCAGCGATCACTCTGAGCGCGTGGTGACGCCGGAGCTTCACGGCTAGGGGCGCTTCTAGGGCGACGATGACTACTGAGCTGAGGCCGATCAGTACGCCGTACGCGATGGCAGGCGAGCCGGTGTCGTGCAGGAGCAGCGGGACGGTCGCGTAGAGCTGCCGGTAGACCGTGTCGACTACGACGATTGCTCCTAGCAGTACGAGGACAGAGCGGTCGCGCAGGAGCGCTCGCCAAACCCCAGTGGCGGCTGCTGAGGCAGTGCGGACGGCTGCTGGCACGTACCGCCAGACGACCGCCGCTAGCACCAGGCTGCTGACTGCGTCGATCACGAAGACAAGAGAGAAGTCGTACGCCGCTAGTAGGCCGCCCAGCGGTGGGCCGATCGTGAACCCGGCGTTGCTGGCGGACCGCGACAGGGCGATCCCCTCGCGACGGCGCTCAGGCGGAAGCGCGGTAGCGACTAGCCCGCTCATGTTGGGCCTACTCGCACCACCGCAGAGCCCTGCGACAGCCGCCAACACGGGAAGACCGCTGGTCGGCACTGCAGGCATTGCACAGCACGCTGCCGCCCAGGCGAGCTGACTACCTACCGAGGCAGTGCGCAGGCCGAAGCGGTCGCCGAACCAGCCACCGCTGAGGTTCCCCAGCAACAGCCCCACGCCGTACGCCGAAGCCGCCAGCCCGGCGTGCTGCGCGGACATCCCGCGATCCTGGACGAGGTAGAGCGTCAGGTAGATCCACGCCAACGATCCCGCCGAACTCACCAACTGCCCCACCATCACCGCCTTCAACCAACCTGGCAACTCCCCCACCCGCCGCCAATACCCCCGCATTCCGGACCCCCAGTAGTAGAGTGAGTTTCTGTTAGGAACTTAGTTGGGTGGATAGCGTGGTGGCAACTTGGAAGGGGTGGGGCTGTGCGGCGCAGCAGCTACTCGCCTGAGCCGGACTGTGCGATTGCGCAGTCGCTCGGGGTGATCGGCGACGGCTGGGAGCTGTTGATCGTCCGGGATCTGGCGCGCGGGGTCGATCGGTTCGACCTGCTGGCGGAGTCCCTGCAGATCTCCCGGAAGGTGCTGACCGAACGCTTGAACGGGTTGCTGGACGGCGGGGTCATCGAGCGTACGGCGTACCAGGAACGGCCCACTCGGTATGCGTACCAGCTGACGCCGCGCGGGAAAGCGCTCCTTCCGGTGCTCGTTGCGCTGCAGGACTGGGGCGACCGCTGGCTCCTCGGCGACGGCGAACTCACCGGCACCAACACCGCCGACGAAGCACCCGCCCACCGCGTCCACGAACTGGCCGGCCGCAAGATCCCGCACGATCTGTTGCTTTCAGCAACCAACGCGGGAGCCCGAGAGGTCGGCGCGGGAGCGGGAGAGGTCGGCACGGGAGGGGTGCTTCGCGACGTCGTCGATGTCGCCGCCAGGGGGACCGTGATCTTTGGGTATCCCGCGACGGGGCGGCCCTCTCCCTTGCCGGTTGGGTGGGAGGAAATCGCCGGTACTGCGGGGTGCACGTTGGAGAACAAGTTGTTCGCGGAGCGCGCGGGTGAATTCGCTGAAGCCGGGATCGCCGTACACGGTGTGAGCACGCAGCGTCCGGACGAGCAGAGAGCCTTTGCCGAGTTGGAGAACATCCCGCATACCCTGCTCTCCGACACCGACTTGACCTTGGCCGCGGCGCTCCGGCTCCCGACCTTCCGAGCGGGCGGTTACGAGCGCCTCAAGCGCATCGTCCTCATCGTCAAACCAGACCGCACGATCGCCGCCGTCCGTTATCCCGTCACCGACATCCCCGAAGCCGTCAACTGGGCCTTCGACATCGCCCGCCAGCTGACCTGACAGAGCTGGGTGCAGTCAGAGGCTCGCCAGGTCGACGGCGGCTGCCATCGCGCGGTAGCCGGCGTCATTGGGGTGCAGGCTGTCGCCCGAGTTGTAGAGGGGATTCAAGGCCTGCGGATCGGCCGGATCGGCGACCGCCTTGGCGAAGTCGACCACCGCGTCGTACTCGCCCGAGGTGAGGATCCAGTTGTTCACCTGTACGCGGATCGCCTCCGCGCGCTCGAAGTCGGCGGCAGGGATGTAGTCCGCCTTGAACGGCGTCATCGTCCCACCGACTAGCCGCACGCCACGGGCATGTCCGGCGCAAATAAGGCTCCGATGTCCACGAATGAGGTCCGCCGCCGTGATGCGTTCAGTGGTCCCACAGCCGAAGTCACCCTCGCTGTCCCAGATATCGTTCACGCCCTCCGCCACGATGACGGTTCCTGCTCCGGGCTGGTCGAGGGCGTCCCGCCGGAACCGCGTGAGCCCTTTCTCGCCGAAGCACGGCAGCTCACTCAGCAGCAGGTTCCCGGAGATTCCGGCGTTCACCACCGGGCGTCCGGTCCTGACCAGGCGCTCCGCCAGGGCGTCGGAGTAACGGCGATCGGCTCCGACCGTGGAGTTGTGCCCGTTGGTCAGCGAATCGCCGAAGGCGACGACCGTTCCTCGGCGGCCGATCACGTCCACCCCTGCCAAGTAGAAGAAGGAATGGCTGGTCGCGCCGGTGAATGCTGTTCCTCCGACGTCGGAGCTGTGATCGCCGTCGGCGAGATAGGTGGTGGTCAGACCGTCCCCATGCAAGGTGGCGGGTCCCGTCGATCCGGCGAGATAGAGCGTGATCGTCAGGTGCTCCAAGGGGCCGGCGAACAACCCGATGGGGTCCGAAGCACCCAGTCCGCCGGCCCGGATGATGGTCGATCGCACTCCGCGGAATGTCAGTTCGCGCAGGCTTCCTGGTTGGATCGAGGCGCCGTCGCGGGTTCGGCCGACTGTGGCGCGAGTGACGCGGAGCGGCGATACGCCGTACTGGTTGGACAGGCGGATCCGCAGCCGGCTGGCGCCGGTGCTGACGCGCACTACCTGCCGGATCGTCTGGTGGTAGAAACCTGGCGAGTCACTACCCGGCGGTTGCATCGCAGAAATCCAGCTGGCTGACCACGACGACGATGGCGCGGGGCGCGGAGAGGCGCTCGCCAGGGCGGGAAAGGTGGCTGCGAGGCCGGAGATCAGGGCCGCCGCGACGATCGTCGTACGGATGCTCATCGGTTTGCGCCGAAGAACGAGCGAACCTCGACGGCGATCCTGTTGACCGCATCGGCGCTGCCGGTGGAATTGATCGGGCTGGGATCGCTGGAGGAACCGTGGTCGAGACCGTCGAACTCGATCACCCGACTGCGTGGGAGGACCTTGGCCAGGGCGTCCCGGCCGGGCTTGAGGAACGACAGGCCCTTACTGCCGCCGAGGAGCAGTACGTCGGCCTGCACGGTACGAAACTCGTCGACCCGGCCGGCCAGCTCGACGATGAGCGCGCCTTCGTGGTGCACGGTCGGCCCGAGCTTTCGCAGCGTGATGTCGTCGGGACCGGCCTTGCGGTCCTCCTTCTGCATCGCCTTCTCGGTGATGGCAGCCAGCAGCCGGCGGGGCAGCACCTTGAAGATCGCCGGCGCCAGTTCGAGGCCGTACATGCTGGTGATCATCGCGGCCGCAACGTTGCCTTGGGCAATCTCCTGGTCGAAGCGGGACAGCCAGGCGGCGTGCGGCGTGCCGTCCGCGACCAGCGCCGGTTCGTAGACAGCGACTCTGCGCAACGTCGGCAGCGTCCGCGCGGCCTCCAGGACGATCGCTCCGCTCGCGCTGACTCCGAACGCCAACGTCGCCCCGGCTTCGCGCAGGACGGCCTCAAGGTCCTCCACCTCGGTCCGGGCGCAGTGGTCGTGACGATGCGGACCGGACAGGCCTCGGCCGCGGCGATCCGGCAGATAGACGGTGAAGTCGTCGGCCAGCGCCTGGGCGAGCAGCGTGTGGCTGCGCGCCGACTCCATGCTGCCGTGCAGTACGACGACGGCCGGTCCCTGACCGGTCTTCCAGTAGCCGATGGAGGTTCCGTCCCGGGACTCAACCGAGCCCGCGACCAGTTCTGCGAGGTTTGTCATGGAGAGATAGTTACATGGCATCTAGTTACATTGCAACTAGTTTCGCAAGCATCGTATGCTGACCCGGTGAAGCAGACCCTCCGCCGTTCACCCCTGGCGCTCGCGATCCTTGGGCTGTTGGAGAACGGTCCGATGCACCCGTACGGGATCCAGCGCCTGATCAAGCAGTGGGGCAAGGACCAGGTGGTCAACGTCGGGCAGCGCACCAGCCTGTACCGGATGATCGCCCGGTTGGAGGAGGACGGCCTGATCACCGCCGGCGGCACCGAGCGGGACGAGCGCTATCCCGAACGCACCACGTACCACCTGACCGACGCCGGCCGGGCAGTTTCGCGGCAGTGGCTGACCGAGATCGTCGCCACCCCGCGCAATGAGTTCCCAGAGTTCCCCGCAGCCCTTTCGTTCCTGATGCTGCTGGATCCGCAGACCGCGATCAGCCTCTTCGAGGAGCGTCGCGACCACCTCACCCAGCGGATCGCCGAGCTCGAGGCCGAGCTGACCTCGCAGTACGAAGGTGCGCCGGTTCCCCGGGTCGTGCTGCTGGAGACCGAGTACGCGCGGGCGGTCGTCGAGGCCGAGTCGCGCTGGCTCACCGCCGTCCTCGACGACCTCCGCAGCGGGGCGCTGACCTGGGTCGCCCCGGATGCCGCCAAGGCGTCCGAGGCTGCCAAGGCGCCAGATGCTGCCAAGGCGCCGGGGGCTGCCAAAGTGCCGGGTGCTGCAAAGGTGAACGCGTGACGGCGGTGGAAGTGTGGTGGGCGAAGATCGGTGACGTCCGCTGGGAATTGATCGCCGAGCTCGACGAGGCCGAACGCGGTCGCTTGGCCGCGTACGCGCGGCAAGAGGACAAGGACCGGTTCCTCCTCGGCTGTGCGGTGACCCGCCGGGTGCTCGGGATCCACCTGATGATCCCGCCGTCCGACGTACGGCTCGACCGGAAGTGCGAGGATTGCGGCCGGCCGCACGGGAAGGTCAAGGTCGAGGGCATGCAGCTGTCCGTCTCGCACTCCGGCGACCTGATCGGGGTCGCCTTCCACCCCACCGCACCGGTCGGCCTCGACGTGGAGAAGGTCGATCTCGGCATCGACGCGAACTCGCTGGCTGTGGTGAGCCTGGCCGAGTCGGAGACCAAGGAGCTGACGAAGTACGAGCCGGCCGATCGGGCGCGCGCCTTCACGACGTACTGGACGCGCAAGGAGGCCGTCGTCAAGGCGACCGGTGACGGAATGCGGACCGACCTGCGCCGCCTCGTCGTCAGCCCGCCGGACCAACCCGCCGCGCTACTGGAATGGCCCGGGTACGACGGGCGCGTGCAACTCGACGATCTCGAGATCGGTTCGGACTACGCCGCCTCGCTCGCGATCCTCAGCCCCGATCCGGTCACCGTCAACTCCATCGACGCCGCTCCACTCCTCAAGCAGACCGGCTAGCCGAAAGCAGAGCCGGCTAGCCGAAAGCAGACCGGCTAGCCGCGGACCTGGCCTTCACCGATCACCACGTACTTCGTGGACGTCATCTCCGGCAGCCCCATCGGCCCACGCGCGTGCAGCTTCTGGGTCGAGATCCCGATCTCCGCCCCGAAGCCGTACTCGCCGCCGTCGGTGAACCGCGTGCTCGCGTTCACCACCACCGCCGCCGAATCCACCGCCTGGACGAACCGCCGCGCGGCCGCCTGCGACCGGGTGATGATCGCGTCGGTGTGACTCGAGCTGTACTTCCGGATGTGCTCGACCGCAGCCTCCAGCGACGGCACCACGGCAGCTGACAGATCCAGCGAGCTGTACTCCGTGCCGTAATCCTCCTCGGTTGCCGCCACCACATCCTTGCCAGCGGCAACAACCGTCGGATCACCGTGCACCGTCACACCAGCGGCAGCCAATGCCGGCAAGGCCGAAGCCAGGAACGCGTCAGCCACATCCGCGTGCACCAGCAGGGATTCCGCCGCGTTGCACACGCTCGGCCGCTGGGTCTTCGAGTTCAGCAGGATCGTCAGCGCGAGGTCGAGATCGGCCTCGGCATCCACATAGACATGGCAGTTGCCGACCCCGGTCTCGATCACCGGCACCGTCGACTCCGACACCACCGTCTGGATCAACCCGGCGCCACCACGCGGAATCAGTACATCGACCAGCCCGCGCGCCTGCATCAGTTCCTTGACGGCGGCGCGATCGCCGGGCACGCCCTGGATCACGTCGGCAGGCAGCCCGGCCGACGCGGCGGCGGACCGCAGTACGTCGATGATCGCGACGTTCGACGACGCCGCCGAGGACGAGCCGCGCAGGAGCACCGCGTTGCCGGACTTGAGGCAGATGCCGGCCGCGTCGGCGGTCACGTTCGGGCGGGCCTCGTAGATGATGCCGACGACGCCGAACGGCACCCGCACCTGGCGGAGCTCCAGCCCGTTCGGCAGTGTGTAGCCGCGGACGACCTCGCCGACCGGATCGACCAGCCCGGCCAGCTGCTCGAGACCTGCCGCCATCGCGTCCACCCGCGCCGGGTCGAGCGCCAGCCGGTCCACCGTCGACTCCGGCGTACCGGATTCGCCCGCGGCGGCGACGTCCTTCGCGTTCGCCGCGACGATGGCCTCGGTGTTCTCCCGCAGCGCCGCCGCCATCGCGTGCAGCGCGGCGTCCTTGGTCGCGCGGGAGGCCGCCGCCAGCGCGTACGACGCCTCGCGGGCCTGCCGGCAGATTTCGATGATCTCGCTCACCCGCCCATCGTAGGCCCGCTCCTCTCCCCGCCCCCACCCGTCTCGCCAACGCTTGCGTCCGAAGAAGTGGACGGGACGTCCCTCCGCTTCTTCGGACGCAAGCGGTCGGTCAGAGCAGCACGAGGTCGTCGCGGTGGACGACCTCACGCTCGTACGCCGCGCCGAGCTCGCGCGCCAGATCCCGGGTCGAGCGACCCAGCAGACCGGGCAGCTCGGCCGCGTCGTAGTTCACCAGGCCGCGAGCGATCACCAGGCCGGCAGGTGACACGAGATCGACCGGATCGCCGGCGGAGAAGGAGCCCTCGACCGCGCTGATGCCCGCCGGAAGCAACGACGTACGGCGCTCTGTCACCGCTCGAACAGCGCCTTCGTCGAGCACCAGCCGCCCGAGTCCGGAGGTCGCGTGGGCAAGCCACAGCAACCGGGTCTTCTGGCGCCGGCCGGTCGGGTGGAAGAGCGTGCCGACCTGCTCGCCGCGCAGTGCCTCACCGACGCGCCCCGCTGAGGTGAGGACCACCGGAATCCCTGCCTCAGTGGCGATTGCGGCCGCTTCGACCTTGGTCTGCATGCCACCCGTACCGACGCCGGACGACCCGGTGCGGCCGATCTTCAAGCGCGTGAGGTCGGCCGGTCCGCGGACATCGGTGATCATCGTCGTACCGGGTTTGCGCGGATCCCCGTCGTACAGGCCGTCCACGTCGGACAGCAGCACCAGCAGATCCGTGTGCACCAGGTGGCTCGTCAGAGCGGCCAGCCGGTCATTGTCGCCGAACCGGATCTCAGTGGTCGCGACGGTGTCGTTCTCGTTCACGATCGGGACGACGCCGAGCTCCAGCAACCGCGCGAACGTCCGGTAGGCGTTGCGATAGTGGCTTCGCCGGGTGACGTCGTCGACCGTCAGCAGAACCTGACCGACGCGCAGCCCGTGGGCGGCGAAAGCGTCGCTGTAGCGAGCCATCAGCAGTCCCTGGCCGACCGACGCGGCCGCCTGCTGGGTGGCCAGATCCTTCGGTCGCGACCGCAGTCCCATCGGCGCGAGTCCGGCCGCGATCGCACCGGACGAGACCAGCACGACCTCGGTCCCCTCGACCCGGCGCGCGGCGAGCGCGTCGACGAGCAATCGGAGCCGCTCCAGGTCGATCCGGCCGCGCTGGGTCAGCGACGACGAGCCGACCTTCACCACGATCCGGGCCGCCTTGACGACCTCTGGGCGTTGCACCACGTCCCGCATCAGTTGTCCTGACTCAGTGCGGCATCAGCGGGACCGGCGTCGTCGACGGCCTCCGGTCATGCGTTCTGGTTGTTGCTTTCGGCATCGATATCGATGATCTCACCGGCGGCGAACCGGCGCTCGGCCTCCAGCTCCTCGGCGGCGGCCAGCTCGCGCGCCTGTTTGCGCGCCAGCCGCTCGGCAGCCTTCTGGGCCGCCTTCGCCTCCGCCGGGGTCAGGTCGACCTCGTCCTCGACCCAGCCCTTGCCGTACTCCGACAGGTCCTTCGGGCGCTCGATCTCGCCCTCCCGCCGCAGGTGGTACTCGTAGTCCTTCTCCTTGCGGCGCTGCGCCGCCGGACGGTCCTCGTCCAGCCGCTGGTCCTCGCCGCGGCGCGCCAGCAGCTCCGCACCGGCCTGCACCTCGGGGGCGAAGTCGAAGACGACCGCGTTCGGGCCGTCGCCGATCGTCACCTCGTCGCCGGCCACCGCGCCCAGCTCGAGCAGCTGGCGCTCGACCCCGAGCCGGTTCAGCCGGTCGGCCAGGTATCCGGTCGCCTCGGCGTTGGTGAAGTCGGTCTGCCGGACCCAGCGCTCGGGCTTGTCGCCCTGGATCAGCCAGGCACCGCTCGGGGTCTGCTTGACCTTGAACTCCTGGCCACCGGTCGCCCGCGGACGGAGGATGATCCGGGTGTTGTCCGGCTTCTCCTCCTCGGACCGGCGCTTGACGACGATCTCCGCCATCGCGAACTTCAGCGCGTCCAGGCCTTCGTGGCTCGCGGTCGAGATCGGGAACACCTGCAGGCCACGCTCCTCGAGCTCGGCCCGCACCATCTCGGCGATCTCCTTGGCGTCCGGCACGTCCACCTTGTTCAGCGCGACCAGCCGCGGCCGGTCCTCCAGCCCGCCGTGCGCCGCGAGCTCGGCCTCGATCACATCGAGGTCGCTCAGCGGGTCCCGACCGGGCTCGTACGTCGCGCAGTCGATCACGTGCACCAGTGCGGCACAGCGCTCGACGTGCCGGAGGAAGTCGTGGCCGAGGCCCCGGCCCTCACTCGCGCCCTCGATCAGACCTGGTACGTCGGCCACGGTGAAGATGTGCTCACCGGCGACCACGACCCCCAGGTTCGGGATCAGCGTCGTGAAGGGGTAGTCGGCGATCTTCGGGCGGGCCCGGCTGATCGAGGCGATCAGCGACGACTTGCCCGCGCTCGGGAAGCCGACCAGACCGATGTCGGCGACGACCTTGAGCTCGAGCACGATGGTGCGCTCTTCGCCGTCCTCACCGAGCAGGGCGAAGCCGGGAGCCTTGCGGCTGGAGCTGGCCAGCGCCGCGTTCCCGAGGCCACCCTTGCCGCCGGCGGCCGCGACGTACTCCGAGCCGTGGCCGACCAGGTCGGCGAGCACCTCGCCTTCCGGCGTACTGACCACGGTGCCGTCCGGGACGGGCAGGATGATGTCGCCGCCCTTGCTGCCGGCCTGGTGATCGCCCTTGCCCTGCGCCCCGTTCGTCGCGTGCCGGTGCGAGGAGCGGTGGTAGTCGACCAGCGTGGTCTGGTCGAGATCGACGCGCAGGATGACACTGCCGCCGTCACCACCGTTACCACCGTCCGGGCCACCGAGCGGCTTGAACTTCTCGCTGTGCACCGAGGCGCAGCCGTTTCCGCCGTTGCCACCGGTGACGTGCACCGTGACACGGTCGACAAAGCTGGGGATCGCCATCGGTGTTCAACTTCCTGCTGGGTGAATGCTGTACCGCGCCCGCCGAAGCGAAACGCCCTTCCTGCTGCCGTACTACGCCCCGCCGGGGCGGAACGCCTTCGTGCTGCCGTACTACGCCCCGCCGGGGCGGGGCACCTTCTTACATAGCCGAAGGGCGGGTCGCGCTATTCCGCGACCCGCCCTTCTCAGGCTTGTTACTCGTCCGGGTGGCGAAATTACTCCGCCGGGGCCGGGACGATGTTGACGACGCGGCGCCCACGACGGGTACCGAACTCGACGTGGCCCTCGGCCAGCGCGAACAGCGTGTCGTCGCCACCACGGCCGACCAGGTTGCCCGGGTGGAAGTGGGTGCCACGCTGGCGGACGATGATCTCGCCGGCGTTGACCAGCTGGCCGCCGAAGCGCTTCACGCCGAGACGCTGTGCGTTGGAGTCGCGACCGTTACGGGTCGACGCTGCTCCCTTTTTGTGTGCCATGTCTGTATCAGCTCACTTCTTCTTGGCGTCGATCGCGGTGACCTTGACCTGGGTGTAGTGCTGGCGGTGCCCCTGGCGCTTGCGGTAACCGGTCTTGTTCTTGTACTTGAGGATGTTGATCTTCGGGCCCTTGGTGCGGCCGAGGACCTCGGCCGAAACGGCCACCTTGGACAAAGCGGCGGCGTCGGCCGTCACGGTGTCGCCATCGACGACGAGGACTGCGGGCAACGACACCGTGTCGCCGACCTGATCAGTCAGGCTGTCGATCTCGATGACATCGCCGACGGCGACCTTCTGCTGGGTGCCGCCACTGCGCACGATCGCGTACACCGTGGATCTCACTCTCTATTGTTCGGAAGACTTACGGAGCTGCTCACACATTCACACAGCCCACACAAAGGAGGCACGCGAGACGCGCGCCGAAGCTTGAGTTTACGGCGCGCGTCACGAGCGGGTCAAACTGGGGTGGACGCCAACTCCTGGGAGCCGACCTGCTGGTCGTTTCCACTGTTGCCTGCGTCACCATCATTACTGCTCGCATTGCTCCGGCTACGGCTACTCCGCCGCCTCCGGGTACTGCCGTTCCGCCCGGAGCTGCTCTGCTCCGGAGTCTCCTGGGCGGCCTCTGCAGACTGCTCAGGAGCGTCGTTCGTTTCCCGAGCCTCGGCGGCTGCCGGGGCTTCGGACGTTTCGTGGGCCTTTTCGCCGCTGGCGAGGGTGGCGGCGGCGATCTGGGCGAGCTTCTGAGCGGCGTCGTGGTTCGACGGGGTGTCCGTCGACTCGGCGTGCTCCTCAGTGCCCTCGCCACGGCCACGGCCGCGACCGCGTCCCCGGCTGCGGGAGGTCTTCTTGGCGGCGGCTTCGCCGTCGCCACTCTTCTGCTCGCCGCCGTTGCCGTTGCCACCCTGACCGCCGGTGCTGCTCTGGCCGCCGCTCTGGGCGGGCTGGCTCTGCTGGCCGTGGTTGTGCTGGCCGTTCTGCTGACCGCCGCGGCTGCGGCCGTCGTCGGCGCGACGGCGCGACTCCTTCGGCTCGTCGTGCAGGATCAGCCCGCGCCCACCACAGTGGTCGCAGTTCTCGCTGAATGCCTCGAGCAGACCGGTGCCGATCCGCTTCCGGGTCATCTGGACCAGCCCGAGCGAGGTCACCTCGGCGACCTGGTGCTTGGTCCGGTCGCGACCCAGGCACTCCACCAACCGCCGCAGTACGAGATCGCGGTTGAGCTCCAGCACCATGTCGATGAAGTCGATCACGATGATGCCGCCGATGTCGCGCAGCCGGAGCTGGCGGACGATCTCCTCGGCCGCTTCCAGGTTGTTCTTGGTGACCGTCTCCTCGAGGTTGCCCCCGGAGCCGGTGAACTTGCCGGTGTTGACGTCGACCACCGTCATCGCCTCGGTGCGGTCGATGATCAGCGAACCGCCCGAGGGCAGCCAGACCTTGCGGTCGAGCGCCTTCTTGATCTGCTCGTCGATCCGGAAGTTCGAGAAGACATCGCCGTCGCCGGCCCACTTCTCGACCCGCTCGGCGAGGTGCGGCGCAACGGACGCGACGTACTCCTTGACCTGGTCGAAGGCGTCGTCGCCGGAGATGACCAGCTTGGTGAAGTCCTCGGTGAACAGGTCACGGACCACCCGGATCAGCAGATCCGGCTCGCCGTGCAGCAGCGCGGGCGCCTGGCCGGACTTCGACTTCTTGTCGATTTCCTCCCAGAACGCCTGCAGGCGGCTGACATCCGAGGTCAGCTCCTCCTCGGTGGCGCCCTCGGCCGCGGTCCGGACGATCACGCCCGCCTCGTCCGGGACGATGTCCTTGAGGATGCCCTTCAGCCGGTTCCGCTCGGTGTCCGGCAGCTTGCGGCTGATCCCGCCGTTGCCGCCGCGCGGGACGTACACGACGTACCGGCCGGGCAGGCTGATCTGGTTGGTGAGCCGGGCGCCCTTGTGGCCGATCGGGTCCTTGGTCACCTGGACCAGGACCGCCTGACCGGACTTGAGCACCGACTCGATCTTGCGCGGGCCGTTACCGGCGCCGAGCGTCGCCCAGTCCACCTCACCGGCGTACAGGACCGCGTTGCGGCCCTTGCCGATGTCGATGAACGCGGCTTCCATGCTCGGCAGCACGTTCTGCACGCGACCGAGGTACACGTTGCCGATCAGCGAACTCTGCTCGGCGGTCGTCACGTAGTGCTCGACGAGCACGTTGTCCTCGGAGACCGCGATCTGGGTCAGGTCGTCGCGGGCCCGGATCACCATCGTCCGCTCGACCGACTCGCGGCGGGCCAGGAACTCGGCCTCGGTCACGATCGGCGCCCGGCGGCGACCGGCGGCGCGGCCCTCACGGCGGCGCTGCTTCTTCGCCTCCAGCCGGGTCGAGCCCTCGACCGCGGTGATCTCGTTCGAGACGGTCTTGGTACTGCGCGGCTCACGGACCCGTACGACGATCTCCTCCGGGTCGTCCGGTGCCGAACCGCTGTCCTCACCCTTGCGGCGGCGACGACGGCGACGGCGGCGCGAGGAACTGCCCGCGCCCTCCGCGTCGTCCTCGGCATCGGTCTGCTCGTCGGTATCGTCCACGTCGGACTGGCCCTCGGCGTCGTCCTCGGACTCGTCGTCGTTCTCGTCCGCGCTGTCCTCGGCACCCTCGCCGGCCTTGCGGCGACGACGGCCACCGCGGCGGCGGCGACGGCGGCGGCTGCCCTCGGCACCGTCCTCGGACTCGTCGTCCGCCTCGGCGTCGGACTCGAGCGTGTCGTCGTCGGCCTCGATCTGGCGGGCTTCTTCGAGCACCGGCTCGGCGCGGTCGGCCGCGACCTCCTCGGCGTCCCGGCTGCGCCGGCTCCGGCGACGGCGGCTGGACGGGGTCCCGCCCGGCTGCTCGTCCTCGGCCTCGGGCGCGTCGGCATCGATGGAGCTCGGTCCGCGAGTTCCATCCGCCAGCCACTTCACGACATCTTTGAGCACATACCCCGCCAGCGCGAGGTGACCCTGGAC